>NZ_JBPUGH010000010.1:0-43334 GCF_051548005.1 Curtobacterium flaccumfaciens
AGCTGGCACCGCGCCTCCCGTTCGAAGGGTGGGGACGCCTACTCGGCGTCCTCCGCCGGGGTCTGCGCGACACCCGCGGTGAAGGCGGAGAGGTCGACGTCGCCGCCGTTGGAGTCCTTGACGGTCACCTTGGAGAGGACGGTCGCGACGGCCTTCGAGCGGGCCACCTCGCCGACCATGCCCGGGATCTGCCCGTTCTGGTCGATGACGCGGATGAACTCGGCCGGCTCCATGCCGTACTGCGCAGCGGCCTGGATGAGGTACTGCGTGAGCTCCTCCTGCGAGACCTGGATCTCTTCCTTCTCGGCGATCGCGTCGAGGAGGATCTGCGAGCGGAAGGCCTTCTCGCTGGACTCCGAGACCTCCTTGCGGTGCTCGTCGTCCTCGAGGCGGTTCTCCTGTTCGAGGTGACGGTGCACCTCGTCCTCGATGAGCTTCTCCGAGATCGGGATGTTGACGTCCTCGATGAGCTTCTCGACGAGCTTGTCGCGGGCGGCGGCGCCCTGACCGAAGGTCTTCGACTTCGCGATCTGCTCCTTGAGGTCCGCCTTGAGCTCGTCGATCGTGTCGAACTGGCTCGCGATCTGGGCGAACTCGTCGTCGGCCTCGGGGAGCTCGCGCTCCTTGACGGCGGTGACGGTCACGGCGATCTGCGCGGTCTCGCCCTCGCGGTCGCCACCGACGAGCGTCGACTCGAAGGTCGTCGACTCACCGGCGGTGAGGGACTCGAGCGCCTCGTCGATGCCCTCGAGCAGGTCGCCCGAGCCGAGCTCGTAGGAGACGCCGGTGGCCGAGTCGACCTCGTCGTCGCCGATCGTGGCGGTGAGGTCGATCTGCGCGAAGTCGCCCTTCGTCGCCGGACGGTCGACCGTGACGAGCGTGCCGAAGCGGGTGCGCAGGTTCTGCAGCTCCTCCTCGATCTCGTCGTCGGTGACGTCCACGGCGTCGACCGTGAGCTCGTAGTTCGAGTAGTCCGGGAGGTCGAACTCCGGACGGACGTCGACCTCGAAGGTGAGGACGAGGTCGCCCGTGAAGTCCTTCACGTTCGGGAGCTCGGCGACGTCGGCCTCGGCACGACCGAGGATGCGCAGCTCCTGCTCCTCCACCGCCTGGCGGTAGAAGTTGTCGATCGCGTCGCCGACGGCGTGGTTCAGGACCTCGCCACGGCCGACACGCTGGTCGACGATCGCCGGCGGGACCTTGCCCTTGCGGAAGCCCGGGATGTTGATCTGCTCGGCGATGTGCTTGTACGCGTGGTCGATGCTCGGCTTGAGGTCTTCCGGCGTCACGTTCACGGTGAGCTTGACGCGGGTGTCGCTCAGCTTGTCGACGGTGCTGGTGGCCAAGGGATGTACTCCTGTTGGTTGACGTTCTTGTGGACCTGGTCGGGGCGACAGGATTTGAACCTGCGACCTCCCGCTCCCAAAGCGGGCGCTCTACCAAGCTGAGCTACGCCCCGTTTGACTGGGCCAGGGGTGGCCACGCACGCCGGGAGGGCGCATGCGACCCCGATGAGTGTAGCGGTCTGCGGGCGCGCGGTTCCCGGGAGGTGTGGAGCGTCGTGGATCCGTGTTGCTCGGCGCGCGCTCACGGAGGGATCAGTCGTCCTCGGCACGGCGTCGGAGCCCTCGTCGCCAGCGGATGCCGACGACGACCTGGACCGCCGCCGCGGCGAGCACGAGCACGACGCCCAGGACGATGCGCCAGACGTGCAGGAGCGCATGCGCTGGCTGGTCATGAGGATCGCCGAACAGCGCCGGGCGGAGCGAGAACACGACCGCGGCGAGGAGCACCAGGACGTACGAGACGATCCGCGACCACCGGATCCGACGGGCATCGCGGTCGCTCGGCGGGAGCGTCACGAGGGGTGGCATGTCGGTCGCTGTTCGTCCGCTACGATGATGGGGCTGCGACTCGTGCGCGGCCGCGGGGATGTAGCTCAATGGTAGAGCCCCAGTCTTCCAAACTGGCTACGCGGGTTCGATTCCCGTCATCCCCTCCACTTCGAACTGGCACTGCGCCGACGCTCGATTCCCGTCATCCCCTCCACTTCCAACGGACCCCGAACCGGCACTGCGCCGACGCTCGATTCCCGTCATCCCCTCCGTGCTCATCGGGCGCTCCGCGCCGGTCGTCGGCCCTGCGCTCCCGCTCCGGTCGCGGCGGCGATGCTCGATCCCCATCATCTCTCCACGCCCCCACGGGCGGGTCCTGGCTCCGAGCCGCTCAGGCGCTGCCGAAGGTGAGCGTCACGTGCGGGTGGTCCCCGAGCTCGACCCCGGCGCGACGACGCTCGACCGCCCGCAGCGGCACGAGGTACCCGCCGTCCTTCGGGAAGAGCGAGGTCGTCCACGTCACGGTGCCGATCGTCACCCGGGCGGGGATGACGCCCCAGCCGTAGGTGAGCATCGGCGCCAGCTCGTGGATCGTCTCCGCGGCGTCCGGCGGCACGACGGCGTAGAAGAACGGCGCCGGGCCGCGCCACTCGATGACCTCGCCGTCGAACTCGATCTCCACGCCGCGCTCGTACGACGGCGACCGAGCCGGTCTCCGGATCGGGAGATGGCCGTTCCGGTGCACGGATCCCGAGGATCGTGCACCGGATCGGCCACGAACGGAAGAGGAACCACCGCCCGACGCGAGCAGCTGGACGGACGCGCCCCGCGCCTCCAGGCAGGTGCCGGAGGTGCGGGGCGCGCTGGGCGAGCCGCCGGAGCGACGCGCGTCAGTGGTAGGACGCGGCCTGCCCGTAGAGCACCTGCGTGAGCGACGACACGTAGGGCGAGACGTCACCGTCCGGCAGGTTGTACGTCATGAAGACGCCGTACCCGTCGGCCTTCGTGCGCTGCGCGAGCGAGACGGCCGTGGACTGCGACGTGTTCTGGATGTCGACCGCGGCTGCCGACAGCCGGTCCTTCCCGAGCCCCGGGATCGACGGCGCCGAGTAGGTGCCGTAGTAGGGGTTCCAGGCGTAGTCGAGCTGTGAACCGATCGTGGAGCTCGACGAGGACAGCGCGGAGGACGCCGGGCCGATGTCGTAGAACGAGATGAGCTTGCCGGGCATGTCGGCGCGGAGCGCACTGATGAGCCACCCGATCGACTGCTGGTTCGGCTGCGGGGTGCCGTTCGCACCGTAGTCGGAGTACTCGTCGTCGAGGTCGACCCCGTCGAGCCCGTACTTCGCGACGGTCGCTGAGACCTGCGCCGCGAAGTCCTCGGCAGCGGCCTGCGTCGGGAAGTTCGCGATGCCGGCGCCCTGGTGGTTGCCGAGGATCGACAGCGAGACCTTGATGCCCTCGGCCTGCAGCGGCCGGATCTGGGTCGCGGCGTCGTCGAGGGTGCGCTGGACGTTCTCGTTGTTGTACAGGACGGCCTTCGACCCGTCCCAGTTGATGTTCGCGGCGAAGATGATCGCCACGTCGAACGCGTTCGCGCCGTTCGCCAGGGTGTACCGGCCGACGTTCGACAGCTGGTCGTTGTTCACCTCGACGTAGGCGATGCTGGTCGGCCCGGACTTCGTGGGCGTCGCGTGCGGCTGTGCGCCGTGCCCGACGCCGTGGTGCGCGCCGACGCCGTGCGCCAGGCCGGTGGGCGACGGCGCCGCCGAGGCGGCGGACGGCACGAGCGGTGCCGCCGCCATCGCGACGATCGCCGCGACGATCCCGAACTTCGTGGACTGCTTCATGACACTCCTCTTCGAGTGATGAACCGGCCGGCGAGTGCCGACCGGGGCCGGCGAGTGCCGACCGGGATCCGCCGCCGGGGCACCCGAAGCCCCGGCGGCGGGGTCTCAGGCGGTCGTCCGTGCGAAGCGGAACGTCCGGACCTCGTAGGCGTCGACCGGGAACGCCGCGACGCCGTCGGTGACCGAGGCCACGCCGGGCAGCGAGTCGTCGCCGTCCTCGAGGAGGGTGACCTCGACGGGTGCCGCCCACGAGCCGTCCACCGCGATGCCGCCGGTCCCCCGTCGCCCGGACGGCTCGTACACGCGCACGATCAGGTCGCCCGAACGGTCGTCGGCGAGCTTGACGCTCGACAGCACGACGTCGCCGGACGCCTGCACGAGCGGTTCGAACCCGTGCGCACCCGTGACCGTCCGCGCGCCCGCGTTCATGACGACGCCGGCCGCCGTCGCGCCGAGCTGGTCGGTGCCGATGACGATGCCGTACCGGTGCGTCTGCTCGCCCTGGTCGGTCTCGGGGTCGGGGAACCGCGGTGCCCGGAGCAGCGAGAGCCGCACGGTGGTGGTGACGTGCCCGTCGACCGCGTCGCGCGTGGTGTCGAACCCGTGGATCGAGTCGTTCACGAGCGCCACCCCGAACCCCGGCTCCTCGACGAGCACGTACCGGTGCATCGAGGTCTCGAACTTCGCGGCCTCCCACGAGGTGTTCGTGTGCGTCACCCGCTTCTGCGCGCCGAACTGCGTCTCGGCGACGGTGTGCTCGGCGCGGACGTCGAGCGGGAACGCGACCTTGAGGAACTTCTCGGTCTCATGCCAGTCCGTCACCTGGTCGAACTCGAGCGTGCGGGAGCCCGGCGCGAGGAGGATCTCCTGCCGGACGGTCGACTCGCCGAAGGCGCGCGTGACCACGACCCGTGCGACACCGCCGTCGTCGACCGATGCGTCGAGCGTCCGGACCGCGACCAGGTCCTCGACCCGGTTGCGGTAGTAGCGGTCGACGTCCCACGCGTCCCACATGTTCGGGAAGTCCTGGTGCAGCTGCAGCAGGTTCCCGACCTGGCCGGGCGCGATCGCGTCACGCCCGGTGCCGAGGTCGACCGCGCTGGTCACGAGGCCGCGCGCATCGACGACGACGCGAACGAGGTCGTTCGTCAACACGTACCCGCCGTCGTGTGCGGTGAGCGACACCGGGGTCGCCCCCGGCACGTCGGTCGCCAGGAGCGCGCCCTGCGCGGGTGCACCAGCCTGGAGGAACGGGGCCGGGTTCGCGACGACCGTCGCGTCACCGGCACCCGTCAGTGCCGACAGGGCGTCGGCGATGACCGCCTCGAGGCGCGCGGCCGTCTCGGCGTACTTCGCCACCGCCTCGCGGTGCACCCAGGCGATCGACGTCCCGGGCAGGATGTCGTGGAACTGCTGCAGGAGGACCTGCTGCCACAGGGCGTCGAGCTCGTCGTACGGGTACGCGAAGTCGGTGCGTGCGGCCGCGGTCGCCGCCCAGAGCTCCGCCTCGATCAGCAGCTGCTCGCTCCGGCGGTTGCCCTGCTTGGTCTGGTGCTGGCTCGTGAGCGTGGCCCGGTGCAGCTCGAGGTAGAGCTCCCCCACCCACACCGGCGGGTTCGGCAGCTCGGACTTCGCCCGGTCGAAGAACGCGTCCGGGTGCTCCCAGCGGACCTTGGCGCTGCCCTCGAGGTCGGCGAGCCGGGCGGCCGTGCCGGTCATCTCGCGGGTCGTGCCGCCACCGCCGTCGCCCCAGCCGACGGGCGCGATCGATCCCGTGGCGAGACGGTTCTCCCGGAACTGCCGGGAGGCCTTCGCCACCTCCTCACCGGAGAGCCGGGAGTTGTAGGTGTCCATCGACGGGAAGTGCGAGAACACCCGGGACCCGTCGATGCCCTCCCACAGGAACGTGTGGTGCGGGAACTTGTTGACCTGGTTCCACGAGATCTTCTGCGTGAAGAACCACTCGAAGCCCGCGCGCCGCATGAGCTGCGGCAGCGATGGCGAGTACCCGAAGCTGTCCGGCAGCCAGACGCCCTTCGGCCGGATGCCGAACTCCCGCTCGAAGAACCGCTGGCCCTGCGAGAACTGCCGCACGATGCTCTCGCCCGTGGGCATCACCGTGTCGGACTCGACCCACATGCCACCGAGGGGCAGGAAGCGCCCGGCCTCGACCGCGGCCTGCACCCGCGCGTAGACCTCGGGCCGGTGCTCCTTGATCCAGGCGTACTGCTGCGCGCTCGACATGCCGTAGAGGAAGTCGTCGGTCTGGTCGATGAGCTCGGTCATCGTCGACGTCGTCCGAGCGACCTTCCGGATCGTCTCGCGCACCGGCCAGAGCCAGGCGGAGTCGATGTGGGCGTGCCCGACCGCCGAGATCGTGTGCGCCGAGGCGTCGGCCGGTGCGGCGAGGACGTCGGCGAGCGCCGCCCGGGCGTCCCCGGCGGTCGCCGGGATGTGCTGCAGGTCGAGCCGGTCGAGCGCGTCGTCGAGGGCCTGCAGGATGCGCATCCGCCGGGGTCCCTCGGGCAGCTGCGCCTGGAGTTCGAGGAGGACCTCGATGTCGAGCGCGAGCTCGTGCACGTCGGACTCGAAGACGGCGAGGTCCATCCGGCGCGACGTGTAGAGGCGCTTCGGCGACGAGGTCTCGATGTCGCCCTCGTGCGTGACGAGGAAGGGGTGGTAGTCGAGCAACACGGGGTTCGACGCGGCCTCGACGAAGAGCTCGACGGTCTCGCCGCCCACTGCTTCCTCGGCGACGAGCACCCACTGGTTCCGCGGGTTGATCGACTTCACCGGGGTGCCGTCGGCGAGGTACACGAGCCCCTCGCACTGGAAGCCCGGCATGTTCTTGTCGAACCCGAGGTCGATCACGGCCTCGACGCGCCGTCCCGCCCAGTCCGCCGGCACGGTCCCGGTCAGCCGGAACCACGTCGTGCCCCACGCGGCGCCCCACGTCGTGCCGACCTCGTAGGGCTCGAAGTCGAGCGCGAGTCCGGACGCCGGCGGGATCGGCTCACCGGGGAGTTCGTGCCAGGCGGTGTCGAGCGGCGTCGCCGTGGCGTGCACCGCGGGCAGGATCCGCTCGTCGAGGACCCGTCGGGCGCGTCCGGTGGTGAGGGGGATGTCGTCGTGCATGGGGTCCTTCCGGGAGGGAGGGCCGGCGTCGCTGCCGGCAGCAGGGCGGATGGTCGGGACTGGCGGGGGTCAGGGCACCCGAGGGTCAGGGCATGGTCGCGGGGTGCGCGACCGTGAGTGTGGTGCCGTCGAGGTCCGTCGGCACCTCCACGATGCTCGTGATCCCCCGTGCGGTGCGGAGCGTCTCGTCGGCGAGTCGGGAACGGAGGACGACCTGGGGGCCCCGGCCGTCGTCCGAGGACTCGGCGAGGGCGAGCCACGCAGCGGCGAACCGACCGCCGGGCGCACAGTCGGCCCGGGTGCCGTAGCGGGGCGACCCGTCGGCCAGCACGTCGTCGAGGACGAGCGCGGTCGACGGCGGCTCCACCGGTGCGGCGATCCCGCTGCGGGCGAGGGCGGCGAAGGCCTCCCCCGCCGGCTTCAGGGCACCGTCGTTCGTGAACAGGCCGAGGTCGTACTCGAGCTCGGGGAAGTCGGCGAGGGACCGGGCGACGTCGTGCGAGCACCACCACGTGACACCGAGGACGTCCTGCGCACCCGCGACGTGGCGGATGGTCTGCTCGGTGAACGCTGCGGCGTCCGACGGCGGGACGACGTTCGTCGGGGCCCCGACCTCCTGGAGCCAGTTCGGCCGTCCGGGCTCCCGGTTCCAGGCCGCCGCGAGCTGGAGGAGGTACTCCCCGTGCCGGACCGACCCGGCACCGAGCGGTCCGTGCAGCGCCGCCGTGCCGTTGAACACCCACGAGTGCGTGACCGTCGCGTCCCCGTGGTCCGCCGCGTGCTCCGGCCCGAAGGGCTGGGCGTCGTCGTACCAGGCCGCGTCGTACTGCGCGACGGTGACCAGCGGCAGTGGACGCGACCCGGCGGCGGACCGGACCGACGAGTCGGACCCGAGCCGTGCCTGCCGGCCGGGCGTGTCGACGGCACCCGATGCGCCGACGGCGCCGGACGCGCCGACAGCGCCGGACAGTCCCCGCCTGGCGGCCGCGACCATCGCCGCCGCCCAGGCGTGCCCCTGCTCCGCCGTGATGTCGTGCGGGGCCGGGTGTGGGGCGTGCGCGAACTGGTTGACCTCGTTGCCGATCGAGATGCCGAGCAGGTTCGGTCGGTCCGCGACGGCTCCGGCGAGCGCCTCGACGTAGGCGGCCGTGGACGCGACGACGTCCGGGTCGGTGAACATGTTCCGACGGTGCCAGCTGTCCAACCACGACGGCACGAAGTCGAAGCTCGACAGGTGGCCCTGCAGCGCGTCGACGTTGACGTCGAGGCCGAAGGACCCCGCGAGGTCGACGACGGTCGCGACGTCCCGCAGCGCCGAGGCGCGGATGAGCGTCCGGTTCGGCTGCACGACCGGCCACAGCGGGAAGATCCGCACGTGGTCCGCGCCGAGCGACGCGATCGCCTCGAGGTCCCGCGCCGTGTCCGACGGCGAGAAGTCCAGCCAGGAGTGGAACCAGCCGACGGCCGGGGTGTAGTTGACGCCGAAACGCATCAGCCCTTCACCCCGCCCTCTTCGACGCCCTTGAAGAAGAAGCGCTGGAGCACCGCGAAGATCACCGCGATCGGGATGAACGCGATCATCGTGCCGGCGGCGATCATCCGCTGGTCGGTGGCGAACGTGCCCTGGAGGTACTGCAGGCCGACCGTGAGGGTCAGGTTCTGCGGCGACTGCAGCACGATGAGCGGCCAGAGGAAGTCGTCCCACGCGCCGATGAACGAGAAGATCGCGATCACGGCGATGGTGCCCTGCACGGCTGGCAGCGAGATGTAGCGGAGGCGCTGCATCGCGTTCGCGCCGTCCATCACCGCGGCCTGGTCGATCTCCTCGGGGATCTGTCGGAACGCGTTGAACATGAGCAGCACGTTGAGCGCCGCGATCATGCCGGGCAGCGCGACACCGACGAGGTTGTCGGCGAGGCCGAGGTCCTTCACGGTGACGAACTGGCTGATGATCGTGGCCTCGCCCGGCAGCACGAGGGTGGCGAGGAAGAGCCCGAGCACGACCTTCCGGAAGCGCCACTGCAGGCGGGCGAGGGCGAACCCGGCGAGCGTCGCGAACACGATGTTGCCGAACACGTCGATCGCGGCGACGAGCAGCGAGTTGCCGATGTACCGCCAGACCGGGATCGCGGCCGCCACCTTGAGGTAGTTCTCGATGGTCGGCTCGGTCGGGATGAACGACGGGTTCGCGGTGTAGATGTCCTCGCCCGCGCCCTTGAGCGAGGTCGAGAGCTGCCAGAGGAACGGGCCGATCGTGATGAAGAGGACGACGATCAGCAGGACGTAGCGGACCACCTTCTCGCGGGTGGACATGACGCCCCAGACCTGGCGGCGGCGCTTGTGTCCGTCCCGTCCGTTCGGCCTGGAGGCGCGGTGCGCTTCCGTCGCGCCGGTCACGTCCGGCGCGGGGGCCGCCGCGCCGGCGGCGCCCCCGATGACCGGCTCGGTCGTGTTGGTCGTGTTCGTCACTTGTCGGCCTTGCTGTTCATGCGGGCGAGGGCGAGCATCGGGATGAGCGTCACGACGAAGAGCAGGAGGCTCAGGGCGGACGCGTAGCCGAGGTTGCCGGTGAACCCGCGGGCGTACTGCTGGATGAGCATGACGAGCGAGTTGTCCTGCCCGCCGGGCCCACCCGTGCCGTTGGTGAGGATGTAGAGCTCGCTGAACACGCGGAGCGCGCTGACGCACACGAGGATGCCGACGAGCGTCATCGTCCCGCGGACCCCGGGCATCGTGACCGACCAGAACCGCCGCACGGCACCGGCGCCGTCGAGCGCCGCGGCCTCGTGGAGGTCCTTGCCGACGTTCCCGAGGGCCGCGAGGAAGATGATCATGTAGTAGCCGAGGCCCTTCCAGACCGTCAGGCTGATCGCGCTGACGAGCAGCAGCCACCGGTCGGTGAGGAACGGGATGCCCGCGCCGCCGAGGGCCTTCACGATCTCGTTGATGACCCCGCGGTCGTCGAGGATCCAGGTCCAGATGAGGCCGACGACGACCGCGGAGGCGATCACGGGCGTGTAGTACGCCGTGCGGAAGAACGCGATGCCCGGGAGCTTCTGCTGCACGAGCACCGCGATGAGCAGCGGCAGCACGGTCAGCAACGGCAGGCAGACCGCCATGTAGATGACGCTGTTGAGCAGCGCCTCCCACACCTGCGGGTCGGCGAGCAGGGTCCTGAAGTTCGCGAGACCCACCCACTGGCTCACGCCCCCGAGGGGGCTGGCGTTCGTGAACGACAGCCGGACGGTGTTGATCGACGGCCAGAGGCTGAACGCGAGCAGCCAGACGAGTGCCGGCAGGACGAGCAGCCAGGGCGTGAACCAGCGGTTGGCGCGCATCAGCCGTTGGCCAGGAGCGTGTTCATCTTGGTCTGCGCCGTCTGGAGGGCCTTCTCCGGCGAGACCTGCCCCTTCATGGCGAGGGCGATCTGCTGGTCGAGGAAGTCGGTCATCGCGGAGTTCGCCTCGACCGGGTTGAGCACCTTCGCCTGCTTGAGGGCCTCGTTCGCGAGGACGCGCGCCTTGCCGTTCACGGTGCCGTCGTCCTTCGAGAAGTACGGGTCGGACTGCGACGACGTGGTCGACGGGAAGATGTTCACCAGGTGGGCGAAGGCCTCCTGGTTCTTCGCGTTCGTCATGTACTGCGCGAAGGCCTCGGCGGTGGCGAGGTGCTTCGACTTCGACGACACGGACAGGCCCTGCACGTACAGCGGCGGAGTGTCGAGCGCGGGGCTCACCGTGACGTTGCCCTTCAGCGAGGGGTTGTTCTTCACCATGTCCGACAGGGCCGTGGCGCCGCCGGTGGTCCAGGCGACCTTCTGCTGCGTGAACAGGGTCGAGTTGCCGAGGTAGTCGCTGTTCAGGACGTTCGAGGGCATGTAGCCGTCCTGGTAGGCCTCCTTGTAGCGGCCGATGAGGTCGGCGGCCTTCGAGGAGTCGGCGAAGGTGAACTTCGTGCCGTCGCTGTTGAGGACCTTCACGCCGGCGAGCGTGAAGTCACCGAGGCCGGGCTTGCGGCTCATCAGGTAGTCGTCAGGGCACTTGTCGTGCATCGTCTTCGCCTGCGTGAAGAGGTCGTCGGTGGTCTTCGGCGGGTTGTCCGCGTCGAGGCCGCACTTGTCGAACATCGTCGTGTTCCAGTAGTCGACGTCGGTGTTGAGGTACCACGGGTAGCCGTACGTACCGTCGAGTCCCTTGTACTTGTAGGAGTCCAGCGCGCCGGAGACGTAGGTGCTCGCGAGCTTGCTGTCGTCCTTCGACACGTCCTGCAGGAACCCGCGCTTGGCGAGGGGGAGGGCGATGTCCGGCGGGAGGTTGATGACGTCGGGCAGCGTGTTCGAGGACGCCTGGCTGAGCACCTTGTCCGCGTAGCCGTCGCCGGGCTGGTCCTGCAGCTTCACCTTCGCGTCCGGGTGCTCCTGCTCGAAGCCCTTGATGACCCCGTTGAGGTAGTCGGTGTACGTCGGCGTGAGCGCCCAGGTCTGGAGCGTGATGGTGCCGTCGATCGTCCCGCCGCCGGTGGCCGCGCCACCGCCGCTCGAGCATCCGGTCAGGGCGAGTGCGGCTGCTGCGGCCGTGGCGAGCAGGGCGACGGCGCCGCCCCGCTTCCGTGTCGTGGTCCTCATGGGATGTGACTCCTTCGTCATCGTGCTCAAACGGTTCAGTTCCTGTCGCCGAACCAGCGCGTGGCAGCGACGATGCACGACTAAAACGCTATAGTCAAGTCGTGGCCCCGAAACGCCGGACGACGATCGCCGACATCGCAGCGCGCGCTGGCGTGTCCATCAGCGCGGTCTCCTTCGCGCTCAACGACCGACCGGGGGTCTCCCCCGAGACGCGGCTCCGGGTGCAGGAGATCGCCCGCGAGCTCGACTGGCAGCCGCACACCGCAGCACGGGCCCTCGGCGGAGCGAAGGCCGGTTCGATCGGCTTCGTGCTGAACCGCCCGGCCCGCACGCTCGGGACCGAGTCGTTCTTCGGCGACCTCATCTCCGGCATACAGCTCGGGCTCGCCGGCAGCCACGTCGGCATGAACCTGCTCGTCGCCCGCGACGCCGACGAGGAACTGGCGACCTACCGCGACTGGTGGCGCGGACACCGGGTCGACGGCGTGATCGTGATCGACCCGCGACGTGACGACCCGCGACTGTCCCTGCTCGCCGAGCTCGGGATGCCGACCGTCGTCGTGGGGTCGCACCCCGCGCCGTCCGGAGCCGCGCCGACCGTCTGGATCGACGACTCGGACGCGACCGACACCGTCCTGCGCTACCTGCTCGCCCTCGGGCACCGGCGCATCGCGCACGTCGCCGGCCGCCCCGAGTACGAGCACACCGCGATGCGCATCGAGCGAGTGCGGTCCTTCGCGACCGCCGGAGACCTCGACGACGCGGTGTCCGTGCCGACCGACTACTCCGCCGAGGCCGGCGCACGAGCGACCCGCGAACTGCTGTCCCGCAGGGAGCGCCCGACCGCGATCGTGTACGACAACGACGTGCTCGCCGTGGCGGGGCTCGGGGTGGCGAGCGAGATGGGCGTGCAGGTGCCCGGGGACGTGTCGATCGTGTCGTTCGACGACTCCGCCATGGTCCGGCTCGTCCGCCCCGCGATCACCTCGCTCACCCGCGACACGGTCGAGCTCGGCCAACGCGCCGCCACCCTGCTGCGCGCGCAGATCGACGCTGCGGCGCCCCTGCCGTCCCTGCCGGGCCCCGCACTCACACTCAGCGTCCGGGACTCGACGGGCCCGGTCCGCAACGCCCGGTGACGCCGGTCGGAGTCCGCACAGCGCACTGCATTGACATGCGTCGGCAACCCGAGGATCGTTTACGCCACACCGGTACTGCAAGTAACTCGATGATCGAGGCTTTCGGTCACACGAGCAACGTACTGGGAGGAGGCACCATGAAGAAGAGCGAGGTGCCGTCCTGGGTCGCGCACGTGCTCACCCCGCCCGAGGTCATCTCGGCCTACGTCGAACGTCGGGTCAACGATCCGTCGCTCCTGTCGGGTGAGACGTCGGAACCCACGTACGCGGACTTCCTCCGCGACGAGTAGGCGGGTCTTGTCCGGACTGGAGGCCGCGCTCGCGTTCCGTCCGTACGGAGCGTGGTGCGTGCCTCCGGTCCGAGTCCGGGCCCGACGTCCGACTGCAGGTCGAGCTGCGTTCACATGCGCCTGCGGCGCGCGGACAGCGTGACGCCCACGCTCGCCGCGGTCACGCACGCGAGTGCCACGACCTCCTGCGCCGAGAGCTCCTCGGCGAGGACGAGCAGGCCGGCCAGCGCCGCGATCGCCGGACCGAGGCTCTGCAACACCCCGAAGACCCGCGTCGGCATCCGCCGGAGCGCGAGCATCTCGAGCGCGTAGGGCAGCACGCTCGACAGGACCGCGACGGCACCGAAGACGATCAGCAGCGACGGATCCGCGACGACACCCCGCACCGCCTCGCCGGCACCGAACGGCAGCGCGACGAGCATCGCGACGAGCATCGACACCGCGAGGCCGTCCACGCCCGGGATCGCCCGTCCGACGTGCCGGTTCATGACGATGTAGCCCGCCCAGCACCCCGCCGCGAGGACCGCGAACACGACCCCGGACACCGAGGTCACGGCGGACGGCCCGACCCCGAGCAGCACGACCCCGGCGAGCGCGAGCACGGCCCAGAGCGCGTCCCGCCAGCGACGGGTGTGCACGAGCGACAGGGTGAGCGGCCCGAGGAACTCGATCGTGACCGCGACCCCGATCGGGATGCTCGCGAAGGCGACGTAGATGAAGACGTTCATCCCACCGAGTGCCACCCCGAGCCCGACGGCACCGATCCACTGCCCGCGCGTCCAGTGGCGCACCCGTGGGCGCACGAGGAGCGCGAGGACGACTGCACCGATCACCAGGCGGAGCGTCGCGGCCCCGACCGACCCGACCTCGTCGAAGCGGGTCTTCGCGATCGCCGCGCCGAGTTGGACGGAGACGATCGCCGCGAGGGCGAGGAGCGGGGCGGGGACGCGCGTCACGGGTGCGCGCTCAGCCGAGGTAGGCGAGCACGGCGAGCACGCGGCGGTGGTCCTCGCCCGTGTCCTCGAGGGCGAGCTTGCCGAAGATGCTCGACACGTGCTTCTCGACGGCGCCGGTGCCGATGACGAGCGCGCGGGCGATCGCGGCGTTGGTGCGTCCCTCGGCCATGAGTCCGAGGACCTCCCGCTCGCGCGGGGTGAGCGCTGCGAGGGGGTCACGGCGGCGGCTCATGAGCTGCGTGACGACCTCGGGGTCGAGGACCGTCCCTCCGGCGGCGATGCGTCGGACGGCGTCGTCGATCTCCTCGAGCCGGGTCACACGGTCCTTGAGCAGGTAGCCGATGCCGGTCGCGCCGGCAGCGAGGACGTCCTCGGCGTAGGTGGCCTCGACGTACTGGGACAGCAGGAGGACACCGGTCCGGGGGCTGACCCGTCGGGTCTCGACCGCTGCCCGGACGCCCTCGTCCGTGAACGTGGGGGGCATGCGGACGTCCATCACCACCACGTCGGGAGCCTCGTCGGGCAGCGTCGCGAGGAAGGAGACCGCGTCGGCGTGCTGTCCGACGACGTCGATGCCGGCTTCGTCGAGCACACGGGCCAGTCCTTCGCGGAGGAGCACGGCGTCGTCGACGACGACGGCCCGGATGCGTGCTGCACCCGGGCCGTCGCTCATGCCGACGATCCTACCGACCTACCGGTGCTGGACCGGCACCCCGTTCAGTGCGCCGAGGGGGATGCGGGCGGTGGCCTCGGTGGGGCCGCCCTCGGGGCTCGACACGGTGAGTTCGCCGTCGAGGGCGCGCATCCGGCCCATCAGCCCCTCGATGCCGTGGCCCTCCTCGGGACGGGCACCGCCGCGGCCGTCGTCGGTGACGCTGACCGTGAGGTACCAGACACCGGAGGCGTCGACCACGAGCCCGAGGTACACCGCGCCCGTGGAGGCACCTGCGTGCTTCGTCGTGTTCGTGAGCAGCTCGCTCACGGTGAAGTACACGTTGCGCTGGATCTCGGTCGCGAGCTCCAGCCCGTCGGGGAGGCGGACCTCGAGCGCGACGGGGATCGGCGTGCGGGCGACCAGGGCCTCGAGGGCGGCGACGAGTCCTCGGTCGAGCAGGATCGGCGGCGCGAACCCGCGGGACAGGGCACGCAGTTCGTCGAGGGCGTCCTGCGCGTGCGTGGAGGCCTCGCCGATGAGCTGCCGGGCCTTCGCCGGGTCCTTGTCGATCGCTCGCTCGGCGGCGGACAGGTCCATCCGGAGCCGCACGAGGCGCTGCTGCGGACCGTCGTGGAGGTCGCGCTCGATCTGCCGGAGCGCCTGCCCCTCGGCGGTCACGGCTCCGGCGCGGGAGGCCTGGAGGCCAGCCACCCGCCGCTCGAGCACCTCGGCACGGAAGCCGCCGAGGAGGCCGAAGTCGATCCACCAGTGCGCGATGACCGAGCCGCGCGCCCAGAGCGGGAACAGCGCGACCGACGCCGCCATCGAGAGCAGGCCGAGGAACCCGAGGGTGACGACCGACGCGCTGTCGACCCCACCGAAGTACCCGACCGTGGCGCGGTTCAGCAGGGCGATCCCACCGATGACGATCGGCCACGTGAACCCGGCGATGAGGAGGGCGCCCACCCCGACCGTGACGAGCGCCGCGATCGGGTAGACGACGGCCGCGTGCAGCAGGTAGAGCCAGTAGTGCGGGTTGGCGACCGCGGAGCCGGTGCGGGTCCACCAGTTCTGCTGCCAGCGCGGCGTCCAGTCGACCGGGCGGATGGGACGCCGGTCCGCCCAACCGATCCGCAGCTTCTCGAACTGTCCGAGCCACCGCGCGACGAACAACGCGATGAAGAACATCAGCAGCACGAACGGGTTGAAGAGGTCGCGGAAGCCGCCACCGAACACCGCAGCGGGGAACGCCGCGTACAGCGTGCAGAGCAGCACCGCGGTGAGGGCCATGTAGCCGAAGTCACGGGGCAGGCGGCGCCAGGCCTCGCGGTAGAAGGCGCCGGCGGTCATCCCGGAGCCGGTGCCCCCGACGCCTGCGCTCCCCGCGCCCGGGCCACCGGTCGCGGGCGGTCGCTGGGACGGCGGCGGGGTCCCCTGCCAGCCGTGCGGCGGGGTCGGCTGCTCGGGCATGGGTCGCGTGGCTCCTGTCGGCAGCGAGTCGTTGAGCGGGACGGTCTCGGCCTGGTCGAGGCGGGCGGTGTCGGTCATGACACCAAGCCTCGCGTCGGGGCCGTCGTCGTCCCATCCTGCCGCCTCCCGGAGTCGGGGTGGGGTTGTCCCCCGGTCCGGCGTACGCTGCGGTCATGCACAGGAGCACGGGGGAACGCTGGATCGCACTCGCTGCCGTGGTCGCGGCCCTCGCTCCGGCGGTCCGGGGCGCACTGGAGGCGACGATCGTGTTCGTCCCGCAGACCTGGCTCGTCGCCGGCTCGGTCCTCGGCGCGCTCGGCGCGGTGGTGGTCCTCGTGGCGGCGTGGCTGACCCGTGCTCGGGCGACGGTGACCTTCGCGCTGGCCACGCTCCTGTACGCCGTTTCGTGGCCCGTGCCCGGGATCGTGGGGTCCTTCGCGGCGCTCGTCGCGATCGTGCTGCTGCTGGCGTTCGGCGTCCAGGTGGTCCGCGGCTCGTCGGGCTTCCGGCAGGTCCTCGGGTGGGTCGTGGCCGTCGGCGGTGGGCTGCTGGTCCTGTCGCACTTCGCGCTGAGCTGGTTCGCCCCGCTCGCGGCGGTGTCGCAGGCCGCCCTGGACGTCATCGTGCTGGCACCCGGTGTCGTGCAGGCCGTCGCCTACGGGGCAGCGGCCGTGCTCTTCCTGCCGCCGCTGCTGCGTCCGGTGCGGGACGGCGCGCGTGCCCTCTGGTCGACCGCCGACGTCCGCTGACCGCTCCTCCACAGATCCTCGGTCCGTGCTCCGCGACCGCCGGCGCGCTGACACGATGCTGTCGTGCCCGACGCGCTGCAAGCACTGATCGACGTCGCGCGTCTCACGTGCCGGTTCGGGCGCGAGGTGTACGCATCGCACCCCGACTGGACGCTCCCGCTCGACCCGACGGTGTCCACCTGGGTCGTGACCCTCGAGCGGCCGGTCGTGCTGCAGCGTGCGGGATGCTCCTGGTTGCTGTACCCGGGGTGCGCGGCGCTCCTCCGCGGCGGACACGACGCGACCATCGGCACGTCGATCACGCGGAACGACCCACCGGTGGACCTCGACCCGGGCTGGCCGGGCGTGACCGGTGTGCTCGTCGGCACGGCGACGTTCGGGCCGCTCGCCGACGAGGCACTCGCCCTGCCCGACCACCTGGAGACCCAGCCGCCCGGCGCCGCGGTCCCGTCCGTCGTCGAGGCGATGCGCCAGGTGCCCGCGCTCCCGCAGCGGTGGGGTCAGGAGCAGGCTGACGCCCTCGCCCGACTCGTCGTGGTGACGCTCCTGCGGCACAACCCGCCGCCGGTGCTCGCGGCGGACAACAGCCTCGGAGCGGTCCTCGACGTCCTGTTCGACCCGAGCGGCCGGACCGTGCGCGTCGACGATCTGCTCGCCGTCACCCGGATGTCCGAGCGGACCATGCGACGGCGGTTCCTCGCGGCGACCGGCGCTTCGTCGGTGCCGCTCGGGCAGTGGTACCGATCACTCCGGATCCGAGCAGCGCTGAGCGACGGCACCGATCCGGCAGCGGTCGCGACCGAGAACGGCTACGGGTCCGTGGCGGCGATGCGCCGCGCACTGGCGAACGTCCGTCCACCGTCCGGACACCTCTCCGCGGGTTCCTCCGTGCACCCCGCCGTGCACACGTGATCCCAGGCGGATCGCGGAGGCGACCTCTTCTTGCACTGTGGCCGATCGGGGTCGCGGATCACGAGTTCGGCGAACCCGATCGGCCACGGACGAAACAGAACTCGCGCCCGCTCCGTCCTGCCGCGCGCGAGGTGAGGGGCCGGGCGGACGGTGGGCGACGGTCAGGACGGGAGCGAGGCCAGCCGTTCGGCCCGGCGCGATGCCTGTTCGACGGGGTCCGGAACCGGCGCCGCCTGCACGAGTCGCCGCGTGTAGGCATCCTGCGGGGCGCGGAGGATCGCGTCGCAGGTGCCCTCCTCGGCGACGCGTCCGCCGTGCAGCACGACGACCCGGTCGCAGAGGGTGTCCACCACGGCGAGGTCGTGCGTGATGAACAGACACGCGAAGCCGAGGCGCTCCTGGAGTTCGCGGAAGACGTCGAGCACCCGGGCCTGCACGGACACGTCGAGGGCGCTGGTCGGTTCGTCAGCGACGAGGAGCGCAGGGTCGAGGGCGACCGCGCGGGCGATCGCGACACGCTGCCGTTGCCCGCCGGAGAGCTCGTGCGGGTACCGCTCCGCGAACCCGCCGTCGAGTCCCACGTCCGCCAACAGCCGCTCGGTCCGTTCCGCGACCTCGGCAGCGGGGAGCCGGAGGATCTGCCGCAGCGGCTCGGCGACGGTCTGGCCGACCGTGTACCGCGGGTTCAGTGACCGCAGCGGGTTCTGGAAGACGACGCCGACACGTTGCCGCATCGCTCGACGGTCCGAGCGGCTCGCGGACGCCACGTCGGTGCCGTCGACGAGGACGTTCCCGGAGGTGATCGGGGCGAGGCCGACGGCGGCCCGGCCGATCGTGGTCTTGCCGCTGCCCGACTCCCCCACGAGCCCGACGATCTCACCGCGCCGGACCCCGAACGACACGTCGTCGACGGCGCGGAAGCGTCCCCTGAGCGCACCGCCGTACTCGACCACGAGGTGCCGGACGTCGAGGGCAGGTGCCGGGACCTCCGTGGCGGGGGCGGGCCGAGCCTCCAGGCCGACCTCGTCGACGGCGCTGCTCCCGCCCAGGCGGGGCACCGCGGCGAGCAGTTCCCGGGTGTAGTCGTCCACGGGCGCCGTGAGGACGTCGACCGTGCCACCGGTCTCGACGACGCGGCCACGGCGCATGACGACGACCCGGTCCGCGATGTCCGCGACGACGCCCATGTCGTGCGTGATGAGCAGGATCGCGGTCCCGGTGCGCTCGCGGAGCGCCCGCAGCACGTCGAGCACTTCGGCCTGCACCGTGACGTCGAGGGCGGTGGTGGGTTCGTCGGCGATGAGCAGGTCGGGGTCCGCGGCGAGCGCCATCGCGATCATGACGCGCTGGCACTGGCCGCCCGACAGTTCGTGCGGGTACTGGCCGAGTCGGCGCTCGGGTTCGGGGACCTCGACGGAGCGCAGGAGTTCGATCGACCGCGCCCGGACCGCGGCACGGTCGAGTCCGGCCTCGGCGCGGCGGACGGCTTCGGCGAGCTGGAAACCGACGGTGAAGACGGGGTTGAGGGCGGCCGACGGGTCCTGGAAGACCATCGAGACCCGGCGTCCGCGGACCGAACGGAGCGTGCGCTCGTCGGCACCGAGCACCTCGAGGTCGCCGATCCGGATGCTGCCGGTCGCACGGGCGCCGTCGGGAGCGATCCCCATCGCGGTCATCGCGGTCATGCTCTTGCCGGATCCCGACTCCCCCACGACCGCGACGACCTCGCCACGGCCGACGGTGAACGATGCGTCGTCGACCGCGCGGACGGTCTCGCCCTCCACGTCGAAGGTGACGGTGAGGTGTTCCACGGCCAGGACGTCGCTCACGGGGTCTCCGATCGGTCGGTGTCGTCGCGGGCGGCCTTGAACGCCTCCCACTCCTCGAGCATCTTGAAGTGGTGCCCGCGGAGCCACTGCATGTAGTCACGGCCGTTGCGCAGGCGTTCGCGGACCTCGGCGTCGACGTCGCCGGTGCCGGTGTGCCCGCCGGACTCGACGATCGCGAGCCCCCGACCGATGACGTCCCGCTGACGGTCCAGGTAGCGGCGTTCGCCGGCGAGCCAGGAGCCCCAAACGTCGGCCTCGGCGCGGAAGTAGTGGCTGCGCTCGCCGGGGACGGTGTGGCGCTTCACGAACCCGCTGTCGACGAGGCGACGGGTGGACATCGAGATCGATCCGGAGCTGGCGCCGAGCGCGGTCTGCAGGTCGGACGAGGACGAGTGCGGGGCGCGGGTCATCATGAGGTACCCGAGGACCCGGGCGTCCGTGAGGGGCGTGCCCGCGAGCTCGCTGAACATGAGCGCGAACTCCTCCACGAACGCCTGGCGTGCCGGTTCGAGGACGACGTCGTCACGCACGCCACCACCGCCGTCCACCTCGACGGCGCCGCGTGCGCCGACGTCGGCGGGTGCCCGGTCGCCGCTGGTCATGCCTCGAGTCCCGCGGCGACGGCGGCCGGTTCCACCGGGACCGCCCACGGTTCCTGCGTCATGCCGCCGCCGGCCCGGATCGCCCGGACGGTGCCGTCGGCAGCGCGGTCGTAGACGATGTCCTCGTCGATCGACCCGAAGCGGTTGCCGTGGGTCATGCGGAGGGTGTCGGCATCGACGACCTCGAGTCGCGTGGGCGACTCGAGCGGTGCCGGAGCGGAGGGGTCGACCTCGACGAGGCGGTCGCCGATGAGCGCGACGTCGGTGACGCCCCACGGGTTCGCGAAGCGCCCGGTGAAGGTCGCCGCGTCGATGTCGTCCGGCACCGCCGCTCCGGGTGCGTCCTCGGCGGCCGCGGCATCGAGGAGCTCGATGATCGCCGTCGCGATGAGCGTGGCGGGACCGGCCGCGGCGCTCGTGAGCACGGACACCACGAGCCCGGACGCCGGGTCGAACATCGACTGCGTGATGTGCCCGGGGAAGCCGCCGGAGTGCCCGCGGACCTCGCGGCCGCCGATCCGGTCGACGACGAACCCGGCGCCGTAGCCGCGGTCCGCGACGTCGTCGGTCGAGCTCCACGCCTTGCGCTGGGCGAGCCGCTTCGAGTGGTCGCTGAGCAGCGTCCCCTGCCCGATGACGTGCTGCGAGAAGTACCGCACGAGGTCGGACGCCGTGCCGTGGAACCCGGTCGCGGCCGCCATCGCCCGCGTGTCGACGTGGTCGATGCGGTGTCGACGGCGGTGCGTGTGGAACCCGGTGTACCCGACGACGAAGTCGTCCGCGCGCGACGGGTCCCAGTCGGGGCCGGTGTTGCGGAGCCCCAGGGGTTCGGTGATCGACTCGCGGACGAAGTCGTTGTACGAGCGCCCGGACACCGCCGCGATGACGAGGCCGAGGAGCGAGTACCCGAGGTTCGAGTAGTTGAACGACGAGCCCGCGGGGACCTTCTGGCCGCGGTCCAGCACGAGCGCGAGGAGCTCCTGCTCGTCCGGGAACGGCCGCAGCAACGACCAGTAGTCCCCGTCGTGCCCGTCGCGGATGACGCCGGCGCCCATCTCCATGAGCTCACGGAGGGTGGCGTCGGCGATCGGCGAGCCGCCCTCGACGAGCGCCGGGACGTACGTGCCGACCGTGTCGTCGAGGCGGAGCGCCCCGCGTTCGGCGAGCTGCAGGAGCGCGGTGGCGGTGAACGTCTTCGAGTGCGAGGCGATCCGGAAGAGGTCCGTCGTGGTGAGGCGTCGCTCGGCCTCGACGTCGGCGTAGCCCCAGGCCTCCTCGAACACGACCTCGCCGCCGTACCCGATGGCGACCTGCACGCCCGGCACGCGGAGCTGCCACACCTTGTAGGACACCCAGTCGTGGATGTAGGGCAGGGTCTTCCGGTACGCGGCGAGGGTGTCGGTCACTTCTGGGGTGTCCTTTCGGAGGGGCGGTGGTGACGAGTCTGACGGCTGCTTGCCGCGGGGTGCGGCGCGACGCGCGTCAACGTCGTCGTGGGTCGAGTGCGGCGCGCAACGTGTCCCCGAGCGCGATCACCGACAGCACGGTGATCGCGAGGAACGCGGCGGGCGCGATGAGCATGTGCGGGGCACGGAGGAACTGGGACGTGGCGGCGGACAGCTGGAGCCCCCAGGAGATGGCCGGGCTCTCGAGTCCGATGCCGAGGTACGTCAACGACGACTCCGACACGATCACCCCGCCGACGGTGATGGTCGCGAGGACGAGCAGCGGCGAGATCGATGCCGGCAGCACGTAGCGCGTCGTGATGCGCCAGGTGGAGAGCCCCATCGTCCGCGCGGCGAGCACGAACTCCGCGTTCCGGACGCTCCGCACGCTGGAGCGGACGAGCCGCGCCATGGTCGGCCAGCCGAACAGTGCGAGCACGAGCGAGACGGTCAGCACCGAGCGTTCGCCGACGCTGTTGAGCACGACGACGGCGCCGAGCAGGAACGGGAAGCCGAGGAACACGTCGGTCAGGCGGGCGAGCACGGCGTCGACCCACCCCCCGACCATCCCCGCGACGGTCCCGACGACCAGCGCCACGATGCCCGCGAGCACGGTGGTCAGCAGCGCGACCGCGATCGACGACCGCGTACCGAAGACGACGTTCGCGTAGACGTCGCAGCCCTGCAGGTCGTAGCCGAACGGGTGGCCGGCAGCGGCGGGTGCACCGCTTCGACCGAGGTCGCACACGCGGGGGTCGCCGTGCCCGAAGAAGCCGGCGAAGAACGACGGGAAGACCGCGACGAACAGGACGACGGCGAGGATGCTCGCGGGCAGCCAGAAGCCGGGCTTCCGGACCGCCGCACGCAGGGGGCGTCGCCGGGTGACGACGGTCGGCTCGACGGTGGCGCCGATGGCGGAGGTGGTCATGCTGCGGCTCCTGTCCGGACGCGCGGGTCGAGGGCGGCGTGCAGCAGGTCGACCAGCACGCTCGTGACGAGGAACACCAGGATCAGGGCGGTCGAGATCCCGACGACGACCGCACCCTCGTGCGACCGGATCCCCTGGAAGAGCAGGTTGCCGACGCCGGGGAGGTTGAAGATGCCCTCGACGATGACGGTTCCGCCCATCAGGTACCCGAGGTCGGTGGCGAGGTAGGTCGCGGTGGGGATGAGCGAGTTCCGCATCGCGTGGACGCCGACGACGCGACCCGGCGCCAGGCCCTTCGCCCGGGCGGTGCGGACGAAGTCGGCGTCGAGCGTCTCGATCATCGACGTCCGGGTCAGCCGCGACACCGCCGCGAGCCCGAACAGCGCGACGACGAAGGCCGGCAGCAGGTAGGCGGTGGGCCAACCCGCGGTGGCGCCGGCGACCGGGAACCAGTGCAGGCGCACCGAGAACACCAGCTGCAGGGCCACGCCGAGGACGAACACGGGGACGGCCCCCACCACGATCGTGCCGACCAGCACCGTCTTGTCGAGGACGGTGCCGCGCTTCAGGGCCGAGAGCACGCCGAGCCCGATGCCGAGCAGGATCTCGATGGCCCAGGCGGTCAGCGCGAGCGTGATGGTCACCGGCCACCGGGCGGCCATCTGCGCGCCGACGGACTGCCCGCTGAAGTCGGTGCCGAAGTCGCCGCGGAACAGCCCACCGAGGTACTGCAGGTACTGCAGCCACAGCGGCTGGTCGAGGTGGTACTCGGCCCGGAGCGCGCGGACGACCGCGTCGGTGAGCGGCCGGTCCCCGCCGAGCGCCTTGTTCGGGTCGCCCGGCAGCGCGACGGTCATCGCGTAGATGAGGAAGGTCACGCCGAGGAACACGACGACCAGGCCGCCGAGTCGGCGGGCGACGGCGAGCGCCGGGCGCATCACGCGCCTCCCGTCAGCGACGTGGCGAGGGGCGGACGGGAGGCGCGCGTCGGCCCCGCCACGTGGCTCGCGCAGGCGAGGATCGCGCCGAACTGCACCCCCACCAGCTTGCTGATCGGGATCGGTTCGGCCCCGGTGGCCTCGTCCGCCTGCCAGGTCGCGTACCGCTCGGCGAGGCGGTCGCGGAGCCGTCGGAGCGGCGCCGGCGCCGTGCCCGCGACCGTCTCGGCCTCGAGCGCTCGGAGCAGCATGCCGCCGTAGCGGAGCCGGAAGCAGCGGACCAGGTCCTCGCACCCGAACCGCTCGGCGACCGTGGCCGTCCGGGCGGCGGGTTCCCGGTCGGCCCGGGCCCGGTCGGTCGCAGCCGTCCCGGCGAGCATCGGGACGAAGGCGCGCGAGGCCTCGAGGAACGGCGAGTCGATCGTGAGCATCGGGGACGCCTCGTCGAGGATCGCCTGCAGTTCGACCCCCGAGCTGCCGAGGGCGTCGGCGCACCGGCGGAGGACGTCCGCGTAGGACTCGTCCGTCGGGGTCTGGTCGTCGGCGTCGGGGTGGCTCCAGTACGGCAGCTCCGCCACCATGCACAGGGTGCCGTGCCGTGCCGCCCACGCGGCGCTCGAGCCCCCGTGGATGTGTTCACGGGGGTCGACGCCGAGGCCTTCCAGGTACTCGTAGGCGACCTCGACGCCGTCCATCGCGAACACCGCGGGAGCGAGCGTGCGGAGGTGCGGCGACTCGGGCTCCCCCGTGTCGAGCGGGAGGCCGAGCGCCGTCGGCACCGCGTGCAGGGTGTCGACGACGTCGGGCAGGTCCTCGGACAGGTAGTAGTAGACGCCGCCCATCTCGCCGTTGTGCAGCGAGACGAGCAGGTCCGGCCGGGTGTCGTCGATGAGTCGCATGAACGCGAGCGTCTCCGGGAGCACCTGGTCGAAGTACACCGACCGGTAGTTGTTCGGGAACGTCCACTCCACCTGGCTGTCCGGCGCCGGACGGTGGAAGTGCCGAGCGTAGGACACCCGGTCGTGGGGGTCGTGGAACCAGGCCTCGTTGAGCCGCATCCCGTCCGGGTCGATCGTCGGCACGATGTGCCACGTGGCGTCGAGCGTCGCTGCGGTCGCCGCGTCCTCGAGCAGCCACGTGGCGAGGTGCAGTGCCGTCCACGACCCGATCGGTTCGTTCGGGTGCACGCCGCCGACGATGACGGCGGCGTGCGACCCGGAGCCGATCCGGTAGCTGTGCAGCGGTTCCCCGAGTCGGCTGGTGCCGATCCGGGTGACCGTGACCTGCTCCGGGTGCGCCGCGGCGAGCGCGTCGAATGCGGCGTGGAGGTCGTCGACGAGCGGGAAGCCGTCGCGGTCGGGGACCTCGGCCGCGAGGCGGAGGACGGTGCGCTGGTCCATCGGGTGGTGCCGGTCCCTACTTGACGGTGATGCCGGGGACGACGGGGCTGCCGTCGACGGCGGGCAGGGAGTCGATCTTGTCGCTGACGACGTAGGCGTACTTGTCGAAGAAGGTCGGCACGACCGGGAAGTCCTGCAGCACCGCCTTCTGCGTCTGGGCGTAGTACTCGTTCGCCTCGGCCTGCGAGCCGGCGGAGTCCGCCTTCGCGAGGAGCTGGTCGACCTCGTCCGACTGGTAGTAGCCGGTGCAGGGTGCGCAGCCGCCGGCCTTGGTGAAGAGCGCGCGGAGGGTGTTCTGCTGGCTGGCGTAGAGCGCGCCCCAGTGTCCGAAGTGCGGGCCCTCGATCTTCTTGTCGGTCAGCTCCGAGTAGTACGACGCCCAGTCGGTGGTGGCCTTCGCGACGGTGTCCACGCCGAGGTTCTGGCGGATCTGGTTCGCGTAGGCCTGGTAGAGCGAGTCGAGGCCGTTGCCACCCGGGTAGACGAGGGTGATGGTGCCGTCGAACCCGCCGGCCTTCGCGAGCAGCGCCTTGGCCTTCGACGGCGAGAACTCGCACGCCTCGCCGCAGATGCCCTCCTGGGTGCCGGACATGCTCGGTGGGGTGAGCGCGGTCGCGGGCTCGTACAGGCCGCCGTAGATCGCCTTGTTCACCTGCTCGCGGTCGATCGACATCGAGATCGCGCGGCGGACGTCGGGGTTCGCGTACCGGTCGTCCCAGAGCGGGAACCCGAGGTAGTCGATGCCGGGTGCGTCGAAGGAGTGCAGACGGTCACCGAAGTCGGCACCGGCGCTCGTCATCTTGTCGGCCGGCAGGAAGAGCACGTCCGCGTTGCCGGCGAGGACGTCGGTGTAGGCGGTGTTCATGTCCGAGTAGCTCTTGAAGGTGACGTCCTCGGTCTTCGCCTTCGTGCCCTCGTAGCCCTTCCACGCGCGGACCGTGAAGGGTTGGTTCGCCTTCCACTTCTCGGTCATCTCGTACGGCCCGTTGCCGATCGGCTTCGCGTCGTACGCCTTGAGGTCCTCGTAGGCCGCTTCGGGCATCGGGTAGAACGCGGTCTGCGCCTGGCTGAGCTGGAGCGGGAACTGGCTGTCGGCGTGGTCGAGGGTCACCGTGAAGGTGTCCTTGCCGGTGACCTTCAGGCCCGACATCTCCTTCGTCTTCGGCGTGCCCGACGTCGGGTTGAGGTCCGAGTACCCGACGATCGCGGCGAGTTCCCCGCTGTTCTCCCACGCGTTCGGCCCGTAGGCGGTGTGGTTCCACGCCTTGACGTAGCTCTCGGGCGTGACCTCCTCGCCGTTCTGGAACGTCCAGCCGTCGCGGAGGGTGATCGTCCACGTGGTGTTGTCGCTCGAGGTGACGCTCTTCGCGGCGACGTCGTGGAGCTTCCCCTTCGCGTCCGTCTCGGTGAGCGGCGCGAACAGGCTGAGCACCTGCGTGAAGGCCACGGTCTGGCGTCCGGGGGTCAGGTGGTCGGGCTCGCCGGTGGCGTACACCAGGCTGCCACCCGCGCCGGGGGTCTGGTCGGCGGTGCTGCCCGCCGAACACCCTGCTGCCACCAGCGCCACCGTCGCCGCCGCTGCAACCGCGGCGATCGTCGTCCTGCCTCGCATGTCGTGCTCCTCGGGTCCCGCTCCCGGGTCCGGCCCGGTCGTCGTTGTCGAGGAAGCTAGGGCCGGCGCAATCCCGACCGCAAGGCTTGTTTCAATGATCTCTGAAACCTTTACCGGACTGAAACACAGCGGAAACGACACCCGTCGCGAGCCGGAGCCCACCTGTGCCACGCTCGACCCATGCGGCACACATCCCACTTCCTGGTGACCGACGTCGACGAGGTCCGACGGGTCATCGGCGAGAACCCGTGGGCCACGATCGTGTCGCACACCGCCGCCGGACTCGTCGCGTCCCACTACCCGGTGCTGCTCGACACCACGACGAGCGCCGACACCGACACCGACACTGCCGAGATCGTCCTCGTCTCGCACGTGGGCCGCCCCGACGAGGTCGCGCACGAGCTCGGGCAGCACGAGGTCCTCGTCGTGTTCCAGGGCCCGCACGGCTACGTCTCCCCCGCCTGGTACCCACCCGAACAGTTCGTCCCCACGTGGAACCACGTCACCGCGCACTGCTGGGGCACGCCGGAGATCCTGTCCGACGAGGAGAACTTCCGCGTCCTCGGCGAGCTCGTGGACCACTTCGAGCAGCGCATGCCGGAGCCGGTGTCCCTCGAGGTCGACGAGCAGACCGCCCGCGCGATGGCGAAGGGCACCGTCGGCATCCGCATCCGGGTCACCCGGTTCGACGCCCGCGCGAAGCTCTCCCAGAACAAGGCACCCGAGGTCGTCGAGCGGATCATCGCCGGCCTGCGCGGCGACGGCCCCTACGCGTCACCGGCGCTCGCCGACGAGATGGCCCGCGTGCACGGCCGGGAGGCGCGGGGCCCACGCCGCCGGTTCCGGGCCGACGCGCCAGCGGCGGACCGGCCGTGACGGTGGGGATGACGGAGACACTGCTCCGGACCGTCCGGCGCGTGGGGACGTCCGGCGCCCCGTCCGACGTGCGGCTCGTCGACGGGCGGGTCGCCGCGATCGCACCGGCCGGCACGCTCGACGCGTCCGGCCCCGACACCCAGCTGGTCGAGGCCGCCGGGGCGTGGCTCGGCCCCGGGCTCGTCGACCACCACGTGCACTTCGACCAGTGGGCGCTCGTGCGTCGCCGGGTCGACGTCTCGGGCTGCGACTCCGCCGAGGCGACCGCAGCCCTCCTGGCGGACGTCGCGCGAGTCGGCGTGACGGACCGCGTGCTCGTCGGGCACGGGTACCGCGACGGGATGTGGCCACGCCCTGCGCGACGCGAGTTGCTCGACCAGGCCGCACCGGGCCTCCCGGTCGTCGTCATCAGCGCCGACCTGCACGCCGTGTGGTGCAACGCCCTCGCCCTCACGCACTTCGCCGCGCTCGTCGGCCGTCCGCTCGCGGCGGGTGCGGACGGCGTCCTGCGCGAGCAGGACGCGTTCGACGTGACCGGGGCGCTCTCCCGGGTGCCGGACGACGTGCTCGACGGGTTCGTGGCGGACGCCGTCGAGGCAGCGGCTGCCCGCGGGGTGACGCGGGTGCGCGACCTCGAGATGGTGTTCGGGATCGACCGCTGGACCCGGCGTGTGCAGGCCGGGACGGACGGACTGCGGGTCGACTCGGGCGTCTACCCGGCCGAGCTGGAGTCCGCGGTCGCTCGGGGACTCCGGACGGGCGACGTCGTCGAGGGCACCAGGGGCCTCGTCCGGATGGGCCCGTTCAAGGTCATCACGGACGGGTCGCTCGGCACCCGGACGGCGGCCATGGCGGACGGGTCGGGGGTGCTCGCGTACGCGTTCGAGGACCTCGTCGCGATGGTCCGCCGAGCGGTCGACGCCGGACTCGTCCCCGCCGTGCACGCCATCGGCGACCGGGCGAACACGCTCGCGCTCGACGTGTTCGAGGCCGTCGGCGCCCGCGGCACGATCGAGCACGCGCAGCTCCTCGAGGCGGACGACGTGGAGCGGTTCGCACGGCTCGGGGTGGCCGCGTCGGTGCAGCCCGAGCACGCCATGGACGACCGGGACATCGCGGACCGGTACTGGGCAGGCGTGACCGACCGGGCGTTCGCGTTCGCGTCGCTCGACCGCTCCGGCGCCACCCTCCTGCTCGGGTCCGACGCACCCGTGGCACCGCTCGACCCGTGGGTGTCGATGGCCGCTGCGGTGGGGCGGGACCGTGACGGCCGCGAGCCCTGGCACCCGGCCGAGCGCCTCGCGGCACTGACGGCCTGGCGCGGGTCGACCGAGGGCGGTCGCGTGGGCCTCGGCGTCGGGGACGGCGCCGATCTCGTGCTGCTGGCGGAGGACCCGCTCGCCGCGTCCTCGACGGGGCTTCGTGGCATGTCCGTGCTGGCGACCGCGATCGACGGGCGGTTCACCCACCTCGACGTGTGAGCGGGATCGCGCTACTTCTGGTCCTTCGGGCACCAGTAGAGCTTGCGTCCGGCCATGTCGGCCATCCGGATCTCGGTGCCGCAGACCCGGCAGGGCTCACCCGCGCGGTGGTACACCCAGTGGCGGTCCTTCCGCGAGCGCACGGCCTTCGCGTGGTCGGCTTCCGAGAGGTCGTCCATGGTCAGCATGAGGCCGTCTCGGACACCGTCGTGCAGCAGCTTCGACCAGTCCTGCCACAGCGCCTTCGCCTGCTTCACGGTGATCTTCTTGCCGGGCTTGTACGGGTCGATGCGCTGCCGGAACAGCAGCTCGGCGCGGTAGATGTTGCCGATGCCCGCGACGACGGACTGGTCCATGAGCAGTTGCCCGATCGCGACGTTCCGCTTCCGGACGTTCTCGACGAAGGTCTTCTCGGCCTCGGGTCCGTCGTCGTTGATCGGGTCCGGTCCGAGCTTGTCGAGCGCGCGCTGCACCCCGGCAGGGTCCTCGACGACGCAGGCGGTCGGGCCGCGGAGGTCGGCGACGGTGTCCTCGGTGAGGATCCGGACGCGCACCTGGCCGACCGGGTCCGGCGGGAAGGACTCGATCGGGTCCTCGGCCTTCTCCTGCTCGGCCATCCGGTAGCGGGCGAGCCGCGGCGCGCCGATCGACGACAGCGACTCCTCGCCGTCACCGTCCTCGGACAGGGCCTCGGCCGACGAGATCACGCCGGCGAAGTCCCACGCACCGTACAGACCGAGGTGGACGCGGAGGAACAGGTCGTCCTCGAACTCCAGGAAGAGCTGCTTCGCGACGGCCCGGGCGGCCACCATCCGCTTGCCGTCGAGCTGCTGGGCCCCGGCGGCGAAGCGTCCCTGCGGGCTGGACACCTCGCAGCGCTTGCCGACGAAGTGTCGGGAGAACTGGTTGGCGATGCGGTGGACGGAGTGACCCTCGGGCATGGAGCCTGTCTACCCGGCCTACTCGTCGATCTGCTTACCGGCGATGTGCCCCGTCGTCTCGTACTCGGCGAGCTGCGCGATGCGACGGGCGTGACGTTCCTCGCCCGAGAAGGGCTCCGCGACGAAGAGGTCGACGAAGCGCATGGCCTCGTCCTCGGTGTGCTGGCGGGCGCCGATGGAGATGACGTTCGCGTCGTTGTGCTGACGGGCCAGGAGCGCGGTCGACTCGTTCCAGACGAGCGCGGCGCGGATGCCCTCGACCTTGTTCGCGGCGATCTGCTCGCCGTTCCCGGAGCCACCGAACACGACGCCGAGCGCCTGGACCCCGGCGCGCTGGTCCTGCACGACCGCGTGCGCGGCGTTGATGCAGAACGAGGGGTAGTCGTCGAGCGCGTCGTACTCCGTCGGACCGTGGTCCACCACCTCGTGCCCGGCCTCCGTCAGGTGCTGGGCGAGGGTCTTGTTGAACTCGAGGCCGGCGTGGTCCGTTCCGAGGTGGATGCGCATGGGACCGATCCTATTCCTGCGCCTACCGGCCCCTGACCACGACGACGACGTACCGCACGGGGTCGTCGCCGGCGTTCCGGTACACGACGTCGGCCGGCTCGCCGAGCTCGATCCGGTCACCGGCACCGAGGCGCGTCACCGCGTCGCCGACGACGAGTTCGAGCGTGCCGTCGAGCACCCAGATGCAGTGCCGCAGGAAGGCGTACGCGGACGCCGGGTACGCCACTTCGCGGCCGGCCGGGAGGCGCACCTCGGTCACGTCCGCGGGGAAGTCCGCACTCGAGACGGGACGGCGCCGGTACCCGGTGTCGGGATCGGTCCAGGAGTCGGCGGTCGCGCCGCGCTGGACGCCGCGCGCCTCGTCGGGGTCGCTCGCCCTGGGCACCTCGTGCTCGAGGCCCTCGTCGAGGAGCTGCGACACCGTGAGCCCGAACGCCCCGGACAGGCGCCCGAGGATCGTCGCGGTCGGGCTCGACACACCGCGTTCGACGCGGTTGATCATCGCGCGGGAGACGCCGGACTCCTCGGCGAGCTCGGTAAGGCTCCACCCCCGCTCGGTCCGGAGCCGCCGGAGTCGGTCGCCGAGTCGACGCTGCTCGGCGCCGTCGGCGGACGCTGGGTCCGCCGTTTCCGCTTCCGTCGCGGCGTCGTCTACGATCTGAGACATGCCGACAGCATATGCGACGAACTCGGGCCCGTCGGTCACCGTGCGGGACTGCGAGCCGGGCGATCTCGACGTCGTCCACGCCCTCCACGTCGACGCCGTGCTGCACTCGACCGCGATCTGGCAGGACGAACCGCACCCGCGCCCGTGGTTCGACGCCTGGCTCACCGAGCGGCGGGCCGCCGGCTTCCCGGTCCTCGTGGCCGAGGTGGGCGGCGTCGTGGCCGGGTACGCGACCTACAGCGGGTTCCGGCCGCACGCGGGCTACCGGCACACGGTCGAGCACAGCGTGTACGTCGTCCCCACGTTCCGGGGGCGGGGCGTCGCGACGGTGCTCATGGACGCCCTCGTCGCCCGGGCGCGAGCCGACGGCCACCACGTGCTGATGGCGGGGATCTGCTCGTCGAACACGGGGTCGATCGCGTTGCACGAGCGGCTCGGCTTCGAGACGGTGGGCGTGCTGCCCGAGGTCGGGCGCAAGTTCGACCGCTGGCTCGACCTGACGCTCATGCGGTTGCCGCTCGACTGAGCCGCGCGTGGGCCGCGCCGGCGTGGCGGGGCCGCGCCGTGCCTCCCGGCCGATGCGGCCGCTCGCTCGGACCGCACCCCCGAAGAGACATCGCACCCCGTCGTGACGGGGCGCGATGTCCGTGACGGGGCGCGGAGCTCCCGCCCGTCCCGCTGCGCGTCAGGCGGTGGTGTCGAAGACCGGGCCGACCGTGCGGGAGCGCTTGAGCTCGAAGAACCCGGGGTACTTCGCGACCGCGACGACACCGTCCCAGAGGTCGAGCGCCTCCTGCCCCTTCGGCGCCGGCGAGATGACCGGGCCGAAGAACGCGGTGCCCTCGACGGCGATCACCGGGGTGCCGACGTCCTGGCCGACACGGTCGATGCCGTCCTGGTGGCTCGCGCGGACGGCCTGGTCGACCTCGTCGGTCCAGGCGTACTCGACGAGGTCGGCCTCGAGGTCGAGCTCCGCGAGCACGGCGGGGACGACCTGCTCGGGATCGTCCTCCTGCCGGTGGTGGATGTGCTCCCCGAGCGCGTCGTACAGGGGCTTCACGATCTCGTCGCCGTGCCGGAGCCGGGCTGCGGTGACGATGCGCGGGTAGACCTGCCCCTTCGTGAGGCGCTCGCGGTAGCTCTCCGGGACGTCCTGGTGCTCGTTCAGGACGAAGAGGCTCATCACGTGCCAGGTGACGTCGATCGGGCGCTGCCGCTCCACCTCTCCGACCCAGCGGCTCGTCATCCAGGCCCACGGGCAGTTCGGGTCGAACCAGAAGTCCACAGCGGTGCGTTCGGTCGGGTTGTCCACAGTCGTGTCGGTCACGGATGCGAGCGTACGCGCGCTCGCTAGGCTGGAGTCGACCGTCCCGCCGGTGCACGACGCCGCGTCGGGACCCCTCGCACGCGGACAACGACCGTCCGCGTCCACAGTGGAAGTTGGAGCGTCCGTGCCCGGAGAGAACCTCACCCGAATCGAAGCCCAGGAGCGCGCGAACCTCGTCGACGTGCAGTCGTACGACGTCGAGCTCGACCTCACCCGCGGCGCCGAGACCTTCGGCAGCACCACGCGCGTGCGGTTCACCGCGACCGCCGGCGCCTCGACCTTCATCGACGCGATCACGAAGACCGTGCACTCCGTCGAGCTGAACGGCACGGCGCTCGACGTCGCCGCGGTGAACGACGGCGTCCGCATCCAGCTCGACGGGCTGCAGGAGCAGAACGAGCTCGTCGTCGTCGCCGACGCGCTGTACACGAACACGGGCGAGGGCCTGCACCGCTTCGTGGACCCCGTCGACGACGAGGTGTACCTGTACTCCCAGTTCGAGGTCCCGGACTCGCGGCGCATGTTCGCCGTGTTCGAGCAGCCCGACCTCAAGGCCGAGTTCTCCTTCACCGTCACGGCGCCGGCCCGCTGGCAGGTCGTGTCGAACTCCCCCACGCCCGAGCCGCACGTCGACGGTGAGGTCGCGACGTGGTCCTTCGCGCCGACCGCGAAGATCTCCAGCTACATCACCGCGCTCGTCGCCGGCCCGTACGAGGTCGTGCGCGACGAACTGACGAGCCGCGACGGACGCACGATCCCGCTCGGGGTCTTCGCGCGGAGGTCGCTCGCCCGGTACCTCGACCCCGAGTACGTGTTCGACATCACCAAGAAGGGCTTCGCCTACTACGAGGAGAAGTTCGACGTCGCGTACCCCTTCGAGAAGTACGACCAGCTCTTCGTGCCGGAGTTCAACGCCGGCGCGATGGAGAACGCCGGCGCCGTGACCTTCACCGAGACCTACGTCTTCCGCTCCAAGGTCACCGACGCCATCAAGGAGCGCCGGGTCGTCACGATCCTGCACGAGCTCGCGCACATGTGGTTCGGCGACCTCGTCACGATGAAGTGGTGGAACGACCTCTGGCTCAACGAGTCCTTCGCCGAGTGGGCGTCGACCATCGCGACGGCCGAGGCCACCGAGTGGACCGAGGCGTGGACCACGTTCCAGGCGATGGAGAAGTCGTGGGCGTACCGGCAGGACCAGCTGCCGTCGACGCACCCGATCGTCGCGACGATCAACGACCTCGAGGACGTCCAGGTCAACTTCGACGGCATCACCTACGCGAAGGGCGGCTCGGTCCTCAAGCAGCTCGTCGCCTGGGTCGGCATCGACGCCTTCTTCGCCGGGGTCTCGGCGTACTTCAAGAAGCACCACCACTCGAACACCGAGCTGCGTGACCTGCTCGTCGAGCTCGAGGCCACCAGCGGCCGCGACCTCTCGGACTGGTCGGCACTCTGGCTCGAGACCGCCGGTGTGAACACGCTCCGTCCGGAGTTCGACGTCGACGCGGACGGCACGATCACCTCGTTCACCGTGCTGCAGGAAGCCCCGGCCGAGTACCCGACGCTCCGCCCGCACCGCCTGGCGATCGGCGTCTACACGGCATCCGAGGGCGGCAAGCTGGAGCGCACCCACCGCGTCGAGATCGACGTCGACGGTGCCCGCACGGACGTCCCCGAGCTCGTCGGCGTCCACCGCGGCGACCTCGTGCTCCTCAACGACGACGACCTCGCCTACGCGAAGATCCGCCTCGACGAGCAGTCCCGCCAGACCGCGATCGCGCACCTCGCCGACATCGCGAACCCGCTCGCGCGCTCGATCGTCTGGGGTGCCATCTGGGACGCGACCCGCGACGCCGAGGCCCCCGCGAGCGACTACGTGCGGCTCGTGCTCGGCAACATCGCGAGCGAGACCGAGTCGACGACGATCCGCACGACCCTCTCGCAGCTGCTGCTCACCGCGCGCAACTACGTGGCACCGGAGAAGTCCGAGGCGATCATCCGCCAGGTCGGCGACACGCTGTGGACCCTCGCGACCGAGGCCGAGGCGGGTTCCGACGCGCAGTTCCAGTTCGTGAAGTTCTTCGCGCAGATCCCGTCGACGCCCGAGCACGTCGCGACCCTCCGCGGGCTGCGTGACGGGTCGGTCGCGCTCGACGGGCTCGAGATCGACACCGACCTCCGCTGGGAGCTGCTGGAGGGCCTCGTGCTCGCCGGTGCCGCCGACGGGGCCGACGTCGACACCGAGCTCGCTGCCGACAAGACCGCGTCGGGCGAACAGGCCGCCGCTCGTGCCCGCGCGTCCATCCCGACCGCCGAGGGCAAGCTCGCCGCGTTCTCGTCGCTCGTCGACTCCGACGCGCTGCCCAACGCGATCGTCCGCCAGACCACCGTCGGGTACCAGCACGTGAACAGCCCCGTCGTGCTCGAGGGCCTCGTGCCGAAGTACTTCGAGGTCCTCACGCGCATCTGGGCCGAGCGCAGCTACCACATGGCCGACACGATCGTCACCGGGCTCTACCCGGCGCCGCTCGCCTCGGTCGAGCTGCGCGACGCCGCCCGGGCCTGGCTCGAGGCCAACCCCGAGACCCCGGCGCTGCGTCGCATCGTGACCGAGAACCTCGCGGGCACCGAGCGGGCGCTCCGGGTCCAGGCGGCGGACGCCTGAGCCGCCGGCACTGACCGCTGACGGGCGGGGTCTCGGTGTTCCTCACGGGACGCCAAGGCCCCGCCCTCTAGCATCGATCGGATCATGCTCCTCGCCGCATCAACCAACGCAGCCGTGAACTCCGCCCTCGACGACTTCTGGAGCGTCTGGGGCAAGCCGATCACGATCGTCATCGTGATCCTCGCCGCGATCGTCGTGCGACTGATCCTCCGCCGGATGATCACGACCGTCGTGAACCGCGTCGTGCTCGGTGTCAAGAAGCGCCAGGGCACGACCGACACGCAGGCGCTCATCGCCTCTCCCGTGCAGACCGCCCGTGTGGTCCAGCGCACCCGGACGCTCGGCAGCGTCCTCGAGAACCTCGCCACCGTGATCGTCGTGGCCGTGGCGCTCGCCATCATCATCCCGGTCGCGATCCCGAACGCCGCGGTCGGCATCGTCGGCGGTGCCTCCCTCGTCGCCGCCGGCCTCGCGGTCGGCGCCCAGAGCATCGTGCGCGACCTGCTCTCCGGCGTCTTCATGATCCTCGAGGACCAAGCGGGCGTGGGCGACGTCGTCGACACCGGCCAGGCCACCGGCGTCGTGGAGAACGTCGGGCTGCGCGTGATGCAGATCCGCGACGTGAACGGCATCCTCTGGTTCGTGCCGAACGGCCAGATCCTGCGCGTCGGCAACCTCTCGCAGGGCTGGTCGCGCGTCCTCGTGGACATCACCGTCCCGTACGACACCGACATCGACGCCGTGCAGGACGCCCTCCTCAAGGCCGCGGTCACGATGTCCCAGGAGCCCCGCTGGCGCCAGCGCATCGTCGAGAAGCCGGAGATCTGGGGCCTGCAGTCGATCACCGACGCGGGCATGGTGTTCCGTCTCGTCGTGAAGACCCGCGCCTCCGAGCTCGACGCCGTCGGCCGGGAGCTCCGGGTCCGGCTGAAGCGTTCGGTCGACGAGCTCGGCGTGACCCTGCCGGCCATGGCGATGATCATGCCCGCCGGCTGGGAGAACGCGACCTCGATCAACGGACTCCGCACCGTCAAGACGCAGCCCACCCCCGCCCCGACGAAGTCGCGGAAGCCGAAGCGGAACCTGCTCGGCCAGGCCATCCGCACCGACGACGACACGACCGACCAGAAGTGAGCCAGCAGCCATGAACGACGACGTCGCCCCGACCGGTGCGCCCCGCCCCGGTGGTGTCCCCGCGCAGCCCATCACCCTCCGCGTCGGCGAACACGGCGTCTCGGCGACCGGTTCGCTCTACGACCGCATCGGCGGTGCACCGACCTTCGACCGGCTCGTCCGCCGCTTCTACGAGGGCGTACAGCGGGACGACGTCATCTGGCCGATGTACCCGGCCGACGACCTCGAGGGCGCGATCTGGCGCCTCTCGGCGTTCCTGCAGCAGTACTGGGGCGGTCCGGGGACGTACAGCGAGGAGCGCGGTCACCCCCGCCTCCGCATGCGGCACAACCCGTTCCGGATCACGCCCGAGGCCCGCGAACGCTGGCTGCACCACATGCACGAGGCGGTCGAGTCGCTGGAGCTCGCGCCCCTCGACGAGGCCGAGCTCTGGGCCTACCTCGACCGCGCCGCGCACGCCATGACGAACACGTTCGACTGACGTCCGTCGACTGGTCGCGACGCACCGGACGGGAGGCGCGGGGCGGCGACGACCCGTGCCTCCCGTCCGGTGGGTGGCCGGGACGACGCCGGGGCGACGTCAGCGCACGTAGGACCCGTCGGCCAGGTCCTCGACGAGCGAGGGCCGCGTCGGGTTCCAACCGAACGCGGCGCGCGCGTGCGCACCCGAGGCCTCCTGGTGGAGGAGCAGCGCGTCCGCGAAGGCGTCGCCGAGACGACCACGGGACTCGTCCACGCTCTCCGCGACCACGGGCGAACCGTGCGCCCCGGCCTCCGCGATCTCGCGCAGCGTCGGGTTGTCGCCGGTCGCGGCGACGACGTACCCGTCCTGCTCAGCGCGGTGGAGGGCCAGCACGTACAGCTCGCCGAGGTCGTCGATGTGCACCGTGGTCCACCGCTGCGAGCCGTCGCCGACGAGGCGGACCTCGTGCTCCCCGTCACCGACGAACATCGCGGGGATGCCGGCCCCACGGCCGTAGACGATGCCCGGGGCGACGATCGTGGTGTGCGCCGAGCTCGATCGGACTGCGGCCTCGTTCGCCACGCGCCAGGCGGTCAGCGCGGGCGGGTCGATCGGTGACTGCTCGGAGATGTCCGTCGAGTTGCCGAAGGTGAAGATGCCGCCGGTGTGCACGAACGGTTTCGGGGTGCCCTCGAGCGCACGGAGCACCGTCGCGGTGAAGCCGGGGTCGACCTGCTCGGCGGAGGCGGTGTGCACGACCCCGTCGGTCTCGTGCGCGAGTCGCTCGACGACGTCGGTGTCCGTGACGTCCCCGACGATCGCGTGGCCGCCGGCGTCCCGGACCCGCTGGGCCTTCTCATCGGAGCGGACGATCGCCGTCACCTCGTGGCCGTGGGCGACGAGGGCACGGAGGACGGAGGAGCCGATGTAGCCGGAGGCACCGGTGAGGAAGACGTGCATGCGTCCAGCCAACCACGCCGTTCCCGGTGCGCGCTGGCGGTCGCGCCGGTCGTCGTGCTCGTGGTCGCGCCGGTCGTCGTGCTCGTGGTCGCGCCGGTCGCCGTCCTCGTGGTCGCGCTGGCCGCCGCTCGCGCGGAGGCGCGGTCCGTCAGGAGCTGAGCGACCAGGCCCGTCGCTTGACGAGCACGTGCCCTCGGGAGGTGGTGAGTCGGCTCCACGGACCGGTCTCGAACACCCGGACTGGGTCGTGCCCGAGGAACCCGAGGCTCTCCCCCGCGAACCCGGCGCCCGCCGGCAGGTGCTCGATCATCGGGATCGGACGGCCCCAGACCTCGGAACGGACCCGGCGGACGATCGCGTCCCCGGCGTTCGACGGGACGGCCTCGGCGACCTCGGCGATGCCGGCCTTCGCGGCGCGCTTGAGGAGCTCCGACGAGACGTCGGGCAGCGGGACCCACCCACCGCGGGGCGGGGAGATGGCGGCCCAGGTGACCGTGTTGACCTCGAGCGGGAGCTCGACCTCGATCGGGGTCGCGCGGGTGGGGTCGGCACCTTCGGCGTGCTCGGCGTCCTGTGCCTCGGCCAGCAACCGGAGGCGTTCCTGCAGCGAGGCGAGCGGCACGACCGCGTCGATCGTGGCCGGTTCCGCGAGTGAGAACGTGCGGAGACCGAGGACGGTCGGCAGTTCGTCGAGCAGGCCCACCGGGTAGAGGATCGCCGTGTAGACCGCCAGGACGCCGGAGTCGGCGATGAGCCGGACCGAGCCGTCCTCGACCCGGGCGGCGCGTCCGAGGTAGGTGCGGAGGTCACCGAGCGAGGCGACGTCGGGGAGGGTGAAGGTGGTGCCCATGTCCTGTGGATCCTACCGGGGTGGTCGCTTCGTAGGATGTGCCCGTGAGCGAACCGGACTTCCTGCGGACCCTGCGGCTCGACGACACCGGCGCGAGCACGGGTGAGACGATCCTGACTGGGGCCAGCCACTGGTCGCCGAACGGTCGCGTCTTCGGCGGGCAGGTGCTCGCGCAGTGCATCGTCGCCGCGCAGGCCACCATCGAGGACCGCGACATCCACTCGATGCACGGGTACTTCCTCCGGCCGGGCGACACCGAGCTGCCGATCACGTTCGGCGTCGAGCGCATCCACGACGGTCGGTCGTTCGCGACCCGACGGGTGCAGGCGTACCAGCGGGGCGTGCCGATCTTCTCGATGATCGCCTCGTTCCAACGGCCCGACGACGGTGTCGAGCACCAGGAGCCGTTCCCGGTCGACACCCCGGCTCCGGAGGACCTGCCGTCGGCGGCGTCGATCCTCTCCGCCATCGACCACCCGGTCGCGCGCGCCTGGGCCGAGCGCTCGATCGACCTCCGCCACGTCGAGGGCCCGGTGTTCGTGGACGTGCAGGGGGAACGGCTCCCCCACCAGGCCGTGTGGTTCCGGGTGGACGGCGACCTGCCGGAGGACCCGGCACTGCACCGTGCGGTCCTCGGCTACGCCAGCGACCTCTCCATCCTCGAGCCGGTGATGCGCCGCCACGGGGTGGCCTGGGGCACGCCCGGGGTGAAGAGCGCGAGCCTCGACCACGCGATGTGGTGGCACCGCGACGGCCGGGCCGACGACTGGGTGCTCTACACGCAGGAGTCCCCGAGTGCGCAGGGCGGTCGGGGACTCGCGTTCGGACGGATGTTCTCGCGGGACGGTCGGCTGCTCGCGAGCGTCGCGCAGGAGGGGATGATGCGCGTCCCGCGGTGAGCGGCGGCCGGTCCGCTGATCAGGGCTCGTCCGCGGTCCGGGGCCGGTCCGCGGTTCAGGGTCGGGAGAACCGCACCGGGTCCTGGATGTAGGGCTCACACGCCGCCCGCTCGGCCGCGGTGAGCCGCCGCGGCCGGTTCGTCTCGGCATCGACCATCACGAGGGCCGTCGTCGCCCGCGTGTAGAGCTGCGCCGGCTCGTGGCCGACCGGTGTCCAGACCTCGTACGACACGTCGATGCTCGCGCCGCCGATCCGACCGATCCACATCCGGATGTCGAGCGGCTGACGGAAGTACGGGATCGACGCGAGGTACTCGAGCCGCTGCGCCGCGATGACCGTCATCGTGCCCGAGCCCGGGCGGCCGTCGATGATCGGCTCGGGGATCGAGCCGTCCGCGCCGACCTCGTCCGGGTCGGCACCCCAGAACCCCACGATGCGCGCCTCTTCCAGGAGGCGCAGCATCGCGGAGTTGTTGACGTGCCCGTACGCGTCGATGTCGCTCCACCGCATGCGGATCGGAGCGTGCAGGACCGCCACGGGTCAGTCGCGGGTGAGCTTGCGGTACGTCGCTCGACCGGGCTTCGCGGCGTCGGCACCGAGGCGCTCGATCTTGTTCTCCTCGTACGCCTCGAAGTTGCCCTCGAACCAGTACCAGTTCGGCGTCCCGTCCTCGTTCAGACCTTCCCACGCGAGGATGTGCGTGGCGATGCGGTCGAGGAACCACCGGTCGTGGGTGATCACCACGGCGCAGCCCGGGTACTCGAGCAGCGCGTTCTCGAGGCTGCCGAGGGTCTCGACGTCGAGGTCGTTGGTCGGCTCGTCGAGGAGCAGGAGGTTGCCGCCCTGCTTCAGCGTCAGTGCCAGGTTGAGGCGGTTGCGCTCACCACCGGAGAGCACGCCGGCCTTCTTCTGCTGGTCCGGACCCTTGAAGCCGAACTGCGACACGTAGGCGCGGGACGGGATCTCGGTCTTGCCGACCTGGATGTAGTCGAGCCCGTCGGACACGACCTCCCAGAGGTTCTTGTTCGGATCGATGCCACCACGGCTCTGGTCGACGTACGAGATGTCGACCGTCTCGCCGATCTTCAGCGTGCCGCCGTCGAGCGGCTCGAGGCCGACGATCGTCTTGAACAGCGTGGTCTTGCCGACGCCGTTCGGGCCGATGACGCCGACGATGCCGTTGCGGGGCAGGGTGAAGGAGAGGTCGTCGATGATGACGCGCTCACCGAACTGCTTGTGCAGCTTCTCGGCGTCGATGACCTGCGACCCGAGTCGCGGCCCGACCGGGATCACGATCTCCTCGAAGTCGAGCTTCCGCGTGCGCTCGGCCTCGGCGACCATCTCCTCGTAGCGCGCGAGGCGCGCCTTCGACTTCGCCTGGCGGCCCTTCTGGTTGCTCCGCACCCAGTCGAGCTCGGAGGACAGCCGCTTCGCGAGCTTGGCGTCCTTCTTGCCCTGGACCTCGAGGCGGGCACGCTTCTTCTCGAGGTAGGTCGAGTAGTTGCCCTCGTACGGGTAGAGGCGTCCGCGGTCGACCTCGGCGATCCACTGCGCGACGTGGTCGAGGAAGTACCGGTCGTGGGTGACCGCGAGGACGGCACCGTGGTACTGCTGCAGGTGCTGCTCGAGCCAGAGGACGGACTCGGCGTCGAGGTGGTTGGTGGGCTCGTCGAGGAGCAGCAGGTCGGGCTTCTGCAGCAGGAGCTTGCAGAGGGCGACACGGCGCTTCTCACCGCCGGAAAGGTGGGTGACCATCTCGTCCCCCGGGGGGCACTGGAGCGCGGCCATGGCCTGCTCGAGCTGCGAGTCGAGGTCCCACGCGTCGGCTGCGTCGATCTCCTCCTGCAGCGTGCCCATCTCCGCGAGGAGCGCGTCGAAGTCCGCGTCGGGCTCCGCCATCAGCGCGGAGATCTCGTTGAAGCGGACGACCTTGCCGTGGATCTCGCCGACGCCCTGCTGGACGTTCTCGAGGACCGTCTTGTCCTCGTCCAGCTCGGGCTCCTGCATGAGGATGCCGACGGTGAACCCGGGGGTCAGCTTCGCCTCGCCGTTGGACGGCTGGTCGAGACCCGCCATGATCTTCAGGATCGTCGACTTGCCCGCGCCGTTCGGTCCGACGACGCCGATCTTCGCGCCGGGGAGGAACGACATCGTGACGTCGTCGAGGATCAGCTTGTCGCCGACCGACTTGCGGGCGCGGACCATCTGGTAGATGTACTCAGCCATATCGCGCCCAAGTGTAGTGACCCCGGAGCCCGGCTGCGCGGCGGTCTGACGATCGCCGGAACGCGCACGGACCCGTTCGGGGGCTGACGGGGCGAGGCCGGTCGACGTACGGTACCTGCATCAACTCGCCGACGGGACCCGAACCACCATCTCGGCATCGATCAGGACAGGACCAGGACCTCATGGCGAATCAACGACTCCGTCGTCTCGTGCTGCCCCTCGTCGGGGCACTCGCGCTCGGGATGGCGGTGAGCCTCCCCGCCGCGCCGGCATCCGCGGCCGCCGCCGTGCCCAAGGGCACGGTGTACGTCAACTACACGGCGAAGATCAGTGCGAAGGGCTCCGGCACCGGCTACTCGTCGTACATCAACATCCACGATGCCCACAACAACGCGTTCGCCTGGGGCATCCAGTCGGACACGGGTTCGACGCAGAGCAAGGGCAAGCCGCGCTTCATCTGGGAGCGGGTGCAGAACGGCAAGTTCAGCTACGGCTACCTGAGCGCGGCGACGAACAACCTGACCTCGGTCGGGCTGCGCTGGTACAAGAACGACGTCGCCGCGGTGGTCGCGAACGGCAAGGTGCTCCAGAACATCGGGGTGAACCTCGACGGACGGCTGTTCTTCAACGCCGAGGCGAACGCCCGGCTGAACGGTGACACGGTGCACTCGACGGTGCAGGACATCAGCATCAAGATCAACGACACCACCAAGCGGACCGGTCTGGCGGGGAAGTGGAACACCGGCTTCACCTTCCACGGTCTGAAAGCGAAGCAGACGAAGGCCGACAACCGTGGCCAGGGCGCGAGCTTCGCGATCGACGGCACCGTGACCGGGCTCGCCCGCGGCCACGACTGGGACACGGACCAGGTCTCGGGCATCGCGATGATCGCCCCGAACTGGGGCTGATCCCGCGCGGGCGTGCCCCGCGCCCACGGACGACGAACGCGTCGGGCACCTCCGGGTGACCGACGCGTTCGTCGTCCCGAGCGGGGACGGCTGGGCAACGAAGGCCGGGCGGGGACGACCGGGCGAGCACGACCGGGCGAGCACGACCGAGCGAGCACGACCGGCTTGGGACGACCGGCCTGGCACGACCGGCATGGCACGACCGGCCTGGCACGACCGGCATGGCACGACCGGCCTGGGACGACCGGCCTGGGACGACCGGCCTGGCACCACCGGCCTGGCACCACCGGCCTGGGACGACCGGCCTGGCACGACCGGCCTGGGACGACCGGTCGGTCAGGCCGCCTCGGGCTCGCCGAAGGGATCGTCCGCCGTGGCGTCCCGTGCGCCCGGCCCGTCGGGCTCGTCCGCCCCACCGGGTCCTCGAGGGTCAGCGAGCGCGCCGAGCCCGGGCGCTCCTGCGAAGCCGGGCGACGGGACCTCGTCACCGAGGATCGCCGCGGTGTGGCGGTCCGCCTCTGCCGGGTCCGGAAGGAGTTCCTCCCCGGACCCGTCCGCTGCGGGGTGCGCGTCCGACCCGTCCGCGCCCGGGCCGTCCGGCTCGGTCTCGTGGAGCTCACCGGTGCGTGGGTCGACCCGGGCACCGCCGACCGGGACGGCCGGTCCGTCGCTGGCCTGCCGAGGGACGCGGATCCAGTTGCTGATCCCCCACGCGAGGTCGTGGCCGATGCCCTCGGCGTCGACCTCGACCGAGGTGCCGCCGCGGCCGTCGCGCTCCCACGTCCGGATGCGCACACGCCCGGTGACGACGATGCGGTCGCCCTTCTTGAGGGACTTGTGGACGTTCGCAGCCAGTGACCGGAACGCGGTGACCGTGAACCAGTTGGTCGCGCCGTTCGTCCAGGTCCCGGTGGCCCGGTCGAAGCGACGCGACGGCGACGCCAGCCGGAGGCTCGTGATGGCGACACCCGTGTCGGTGACGAGGTGCCGGGGTTCGGTGGCGACGATGCCGCAGATGGTGATCGTGTCGTTCATGCTGCGATCGTCGCGGGGCCCGGGC
>NZ_JBPUGH010000011.1:0-42708 GCF_051548005.1 Curtobacterium flaccumfaciens
CGCTGCCGCCGCGACCGCGCTCGCATCGTCGGCCGGGGCGACCACCGCTCCCGGCGCGGAGGCGAAGAGGGCGCGACTCGCCCGGACCGACAGATCGGACGCGTCCGCCTGGTCGACCACGGTCACGGTGTCGGACGCCGCAGCGGCGAGCGTGGCCCGCGGGGAGGTCTGCGTTCCGCCGGTGCAGCCTGCGGCTCCGAGCAACAGTCCGGCGGTCGTCAAGGCGATGGCGAGGCGGGTGGTGCGAGAGGGCATCCGGACACCCTACGAGTGGCGGCTCCACGCTGCGTCAACGGGGGCGTGCACGGAGGGGGTCCGGCGTCCGCTATGCTGGTCGGGCTGCTCCGGACGGGGCAGTGGGGTCCGCTCGTCGGGCCTCGCGGGCTGTGGCGCAGCTTGGTAGCGCACTTGACTGGGGGTCAAGGGGTCGCAGGTTCAAATCCTGTCAGCCCGACCGCACGACGAAGCCCCGACAGGATCCAGGTCCTGTCGGGGCTTCCTGCGTTCCTCGGCTCGGCGTCGTTCGCTCCGCTCGGACATCGACCCGGTCCGACGGTTCAGCACGCCTGGCGGCCGGCTGTCGGGTGACCCGGCGTCGCGGAACGGCATGGGCGGTGCACCTCCACCCTGTTCAGCGTCCGGCGAGGAGCGTTTCGCTGACGTCCCAGAGCCGTGACGCAGCGCTCTCGTCCCGCGCCCACGGCCGGACACCGACGAGCGGCTGGTCGTCCGCGGCGGGGACCGCTTCAGCGCAGTCCTCGAAGTAGTGCCCGCCCACGCCGTCGACGAGCGGTGATGCGGCGAGCAGGACCGAGGTCGCTGCGCCCTGTTGCGGTGTCTTGAACCCCTCGGCCGGGGAACCGTCCTCGTGGACGATGCCGATCGCGAGTGCCTGCTCGTGGTCGAGGTGGCGCGACAGGTCGGTGAGGATGCCCCCGGGATGCACCGCGTTCGCGACGATCCCGTCATCGTGCCAGCGGCGGTTCGCAGCGACCGCGAACAGCGCGTTGGCCGTCTTCGATTGCCCGTACGCGATCCAGGGGTCGTACGGGCGTCGCTCGAACATGACGTCGTCGAAGTCGACTCCGGCGGTGTGGTGGCCCGCCGAACTCAGCACCACGACACGTGAACGCTCGCCCCGTCGTGCTGCGCCGGCGGAGAGCGCGTCGTGCAGGCCGGTGATCAGGGCGTGGTGTCCGAGGTGGTTGGTCGCGAACTGCAGCTCCCAACCCTCACGCGTTCGGGTCTCGGGAGTCGCCATGATGCCGGCGTTCGCGACCACGGCGTGCAGCGGTCCGTCCCAGTCCCTGACGAACGCGGCGACGGAGTCCTGGTCTGCGAGGTCGACGGTCCGCGTGTCGACTTCGGCGCCGTCGATGGTCGAACGGAGCCGTCCGACAGCCGCTCGGCCCTGCGCCGGGTCGCGGACAGCGATCACGACCGAGGCGCCAGCGCTCAACAGGGCTTCGGTCGTGGCCGCACCGATCCCGGATGCCCCGCCGGTGATCAGGATGCGGACGCCTCGCAGGTCGACTCCATCGAGGACCTCAACCGCTGTGGAGGAGGCGGTGAACGGGGTGGTGATCCTGGTCATCCGGCCAGCCTAAACAACAAGTGTTGCCCGAGCGCACACCGGCGAGGAGCCGATCCCGGAGAACGGGAGTTCGGAAGCGACGAGGGCTGACCCGCTGCCCGGGAGTTGTTACGGTGGCGCTGATCGAGGAGGCGGACATGGCACCGGAACGCACGGCGGCGGGACGGTCGGCGGCGGAGCGCGTGGTGGTCGGGCCGTGCACGTCGTGGCCGGAGGACAGCGCGTTCATCCGGGAGGTCCTGGACCGGATCGGCGACAAGTGGACGGTCCTGGTGCTCAGCACCCTCGGCGACCGAGCGCTGCGGTACTCGGATCTGCAGGCGAGCATCCCCGGTATCTCGCAGCGGATGCTGACCGTGACCGTGAAGGCCCTCGAGCGCGACGGACTCGTCGTCCGGCAGGCGTACGCGGAGATGCCGCCGCGGGTGGAGTACGAGGTCACCGAGCTCGGACGGTCGCTGCAGCGTGCCGTCCTGCAGCTGGCCGGGTGGGCGGCCGAGAACCACCAAACCGTCGCCGCGAACCGCTCCGCGAGTGACCGGATCGGCATCGGCCGCGCCCGGAAGCGCCTCGACCGGCAGACCAGGTGAGCTGACGCCGACCGCGCCGCGGACGCCGTTCCCGCACGCGTTCGCGCTGGGCGCCGCCATCGACGGCGCACTTCGATGTGCCTTTTGTACGGCTCCCCGGATGGGTCGATGATCTCGTTACGCACTACCAGTGAGGTGAACGAGATGCACGACACGACGAAGCCGGACGACGATCGAGAGCGCCTGCATCGCCGCCGCAGCCCTGGCTGGTGTGGCCCGAGCGCCACGGCGATCGGTGACCCTGCGCCGACGCTCGGCCTCCCGGTCGTCCGGGACCCCACCAGCACAGCGCGACGACCTCGTCCTCACGGCCCAGCAGACCCTCAAGCGGCACTGACCGACCCGGCACAGCGCCGCCGCTGACCACCCACGACAGGAAGAAGCCTCATGCCCACCATCGCCATCATCGGAGCCGGCCTCGGCCTCGGACTCGCCATCGCCCGCACGTTCGGCGCCCAGGGGTACTCAGTTGCCCTGATCTCCCGTACCCAGCACAAGCTCGACACGCTCGCCGAGACGCTCGCAGCGGAGGGCATCACCGCCGCCGGCTTCGCCGCGGACGTCCTCGACCGTCCCTCGCTGACGGCAGCCCTCGAAGCGGCGACCGAGCGCTTCGGCAGCATCGACGTCCTCGAGTACTCACCGGCCGACGCGACCTCGGGTGCGACCGCGCCGGTCGACGTCCGGCGGGCCACTCCGGAGAACGTGCAACCGCAGGTCGAGTACTCCCTCTACGGCGCCATGGCTGCGACCGCGACCGTGCTGCCCGCGATGCTCGAAGCCGGCGCCGGCACGATCATCGTCACCACCGGCGCAGGATCGGTCTACCCGGTGCCGATGTTCGGCAACGTCACCGCCGGCGGCGCAGCACTCCGCAACTGGGCGCTGAACCTCGGTACCGCACTCGAGGCTGACGAGAGCGGCGTGCACGTCGCGCACGTGGCGATCGGCGTCTGGATCACCGACCAGGCCCCGGAGGGCGTCCCCAGCCTGACCGCCGAGCAGATCGCACCGCGGTACTGGGACCTCGTGACGAAGCACGACGATCACGAGGTCGTCATCCAGGGCTGAGGATCGATCCGCGGAGGACCTCACCCGAGCTCGTCCTCCGCGGCCGCTCCTGACGCGCGCCGGGCTGCGAACGGGTCCGGGTCCCGGTCTCGTTCCGGGCACCACAGGTGCCGGTCTCGGAGACGCCGGCACGCGTGACGGTCACTGCGGAGCCGCGGCCGTGGACGCCCGCACGGCGAGGACGCTCGGCAGCACGCGCTCCTGCACGACCGACGTGCCGCGGATCCGGTCGAGGACGAGCCGGAGTGCCGCCTCGCCGAGCGCCTCGAAGTCCAGCCGCGCCGACGTCAGCGCCGGCGTGAAGTACTTCGCCTCGGGCATGTCGTCGATGCCCACGATCGAGTAGTCGTCGGGAGCCCGGAGTCCGCGTTCGTGCATGACGCTCATGAACCCGAGCGCGATCTCGTCGTTGCCCGATGCCACGGCGGTGAACGTCGTCGGGTCGACCCGTCGCGCTGCGGCCGCACCGGAGTCGGCGTCCCACTCGGCGCACGCCTCGACGGGCAGGGGATCGAGGTCGTGAGCAGCCAGCTCGTCGAGGTACCCGCGCACACGCTCGCTGGCCTCGTTGCGGTCGTCCGGTCCGGCGAGGTGCAGGATCCGCCGGTGTCCCAGCTCGACGAGGTGCCGCACCCCGAGGCGAGCAGCACCGTACGAGTCCGCGTGCACGGTGTCGACACCCTCCGGCGCCCGTTCGGACAACGACACCACCGGGATGGAGCCGGCTTCGTCGAGGAGTGCCTCGACCCCGATGTAGGGCGTACCGACGACGATGCCGTCCACTCGCATCGAGGTCAGGCTCTGCAGGGTCCGGCGGATGTCCGCGGTGCTGCTCGGGGCCGACGGGTCGAGGTCGAGCTGCGCGGTGAGGAGCTGCTGTCCCTCGTCGCGAGCGGCTCGGTTGACACCGGCCAGGATCCCGGTGTTGCCGAAGTTCAAGGGCCCCATCGTGATGAACCCGAGCGTGTCGGTGTGTTGCGAGCGGAGGATCCCGGGGAGCCGGCTGTGCTGGTACCCGAGGTCACGGACCGCTCGTGCGATCCTCGCCCGCGCGTCCGGGGAGACGTACCCGCCGGTGTGGTACCGGGAGACGGTCTGCGCGGAGACGTGGGCCGCCCGCCCGACGTCCGCCATGCTCGGGCGGCGCCCGGACACCTCGGTCCCTGACATCTCGGCACCCCCTCCTGTCAACCGGTGGACCAATTTCGGCGAATTGCTTGCACCGATGCTCGACGCGTGTCTATGTTATGCGTAACGCCGAGGTGTTACGGATAACACAAGCGGTACGGACCACCGCCGTCAGAGCTGACGGACGGACATCGAGGGAGATGACATGGCACGACGACGGATCGGTGTCGCGGCGATCGCCGCGGGTGCCGCGATCGCTTTGGCGCTGACGGGCTGCTCCGCCGGCGGGAACGCCAGCAGCGGGGGCAAGACCACGCTGAACTACTGGATCACCACGCAGCAGGGGCCGGCGGCCACGGCGCTCAAGGGCATGGTGGCCGACTTCGAGAAGGCGAACCCGGACATCACGGTGAACGTCACGCAGAAGAGCACCGACAACCTCAAGACCTCGCTCCGGCAGGCGGCCGGCACCCCGGCCATGCCGGACGTCTACTTCCAGTGGTCCGGCCTCGGGCTCGGCGGCACCTACGTCAAGCAGGGCGTCGACCTCGACCTGACCAAGTACTACAAGCAGTACGGGTGGGACAAGCGGTTCACGAAGTCCGCGCTGTCGTCGGTCACCCAGTACGGCGGCTACCACGGCGTGCCGTACACCGCGAACGTCGAGGCGATCGTCTACAACAAGGCGCTCTTCGCGAAGGCCGGCATCACGTCCACACCCACGACCTACGACGAGCTGGTCGCGGACGCGCAGAAGCTCAGCGACGCGGGCATCACCCCGATCGAGTTCGGCGGCAACGTGAACTGGTACGTGATGCGCCTGCTCGACAACCTCCTCGAGACGAACTGCGGTGCCGACCTGAACGACCGCCTCACCGGTCTCAAGGCCGACTGGAGCAAGGAGGCCTGCGTCACGAAGTCGTTCAGCGAGCTCAAGACCTGGGCGACCAAGTACTTCAACAAGGGCTGGGTGAGCATGAGCGACGCCCAGGGACAGCAGGTCTTCTACCAGAAGAAGGCCGCCATGGCGCTCGAGGGCGACTGGTTCGCCGGCTTCCTCGACCAGGCGAAGTTCAGCCCGACGAGCGACCTCGGCGTGTTCGCCTTCCCGACCGGCACCGGCCGCATCTACGGGCTCCAGCAGGCGAACTACATCTCGAAGACGTCGAAGAACCCGGACGCTGCCGCGAAGTTCCTCGACTTCTGGATGAGCAAGGACGAGCAGACCAAGTACGCCGGCTCGTGGTCGCAGGTACCGGTGGTCGAGGGCGTGCCCGTGAAGGACAACGGTGTCGGGCTGAGCAAGCCGTTCAACGAGCTGGCGTCCCAGGCGAAGGGGCAGTTCCAGAACAACGACCAGACCCTCCCGCTCGACGTCACGACCGAGTACTGGCGGATCATGAACGGCGTCGCCACCGGCTCCATCGCGCCGTCGGACGCCGGGAAGCAGATGCAGACCTTCATCAAGAACCGGTCCGGGAACTGACCTCGATGTCGTCCACCCGCATCACCTCCCCGCGTCGACCGGCACCCGGTCGGCGCGGGGGGCGCTCCGCCGCCGGATGGCGGGGCGCCCTGCCCTTCGTGCTCCCCACGCTCGTGCTGTTCGTCGGGTTCCTCGTCTACCCGATGGCCTCCACCGTGGTGATGAGCTTCTTCTCCTGGGACGGCTTCATCACGTCGCCGAAGACGTTCGTCGGGTTCGACAACTACGTCCGGATCTTCACGCAGGACCCGGTGTTCTGGCCGGCGTTCCGCAACACCGTGATCTGGGTGGTGCTGTCCCTCCTCGTCCCGACCGCGCTCGGACTCGGCATCGCGCTCGGGCTGAACCGGAAGCTCTTCGGACGCAACCTGCTGCGCTCCGCGTTCTACATCCCGGCCGTGCTCGCCTCGATCGCCGTCGCCACGATGTGGGTCTGGCTGTACAACCCGCAGTCCGGCCTCGTGAACGGCGTCCTCGACGCCATCGGTCTGCACGCCCTCGCCCACGACTGGCTCGGCGACGCGCACATCGCGCTCTACGCGGTCTTCGTCGCGTTCGTCTGGCAGACCGCGGGCTTCAACATGGTCCTCTACCTGGCCGGGCTGCAGAACGTCCCGGAGGAACTCGTCGAAGCGGCCAAGCTCGACGGCGCCGGTAGGTTCCAGATCTTCCGCGCCGTCACCTGGCCGGCGCTCCGCCCGACCACCATCATCGTCGTCGTCCTCACGATGATCAGCTCCCTCAAGGTGTTCGACCTCATCGTCGGCACCACCGGGGGCGGCCCGGCACAGTCGACGCAGGTCCTCGCCCTGTGGTCCTACCAGCAGTCGTTCTCGAACCACGTCTTCGGACTCGGGAACGCGATCGCCACGGTCCTCTTCGTCGTCAGCATGATCCTCGTCGTGCCGTACATGATCTGGACCTTCCGAGGGAGCAAGGAATCATGAGCACCGCCATCGAACCCGCACCGCGCATCGACCGCAGCCGATCCGCCGACGCGCCCCGGGCCTCCCGTGCGGTCGCCACGCGACCGAAGCGACGCGACTGGCCGCTCATCGGACTCTGGATCGGGCTCGTCGTCGCGGCGATCATCTGGATCGTGCCCTTCGTCTTCATGTTCATCACCTCGGTGAAGAGCCAGGCGGACATCGCCAACCTCGCGCCCTGGGCCCTCCCGACGCACTGGGAGTGGGGCAACTACACCGACGCGGCGCAGGTCGGGAACATCTGGGTGTCGGGCGCGAACAGCCTGATCATCGCCGTGATCAAGGTGCCGCTCGGCCTCCTCCTCGCCGCCATGGCCGCGTTCGCGCTCTCCCGCCTGAAGTTCCGGTGGCAGCAGCTCCTGCTCGGCGTCATCGCGCTCGGCACGCTCATCCCGGTCCAGGTGGCGCTCGGCCCGCTCTTCTCGACGATGCTCAGCCTGAACCTGCTGAACACGAAGGTCGGTCTGATGCTGCCGTACCTGGCGTTCGGCGTCTCGTACCAGGTGTTCATCCTCTACGGCTTCTTCAAGGCGATCCCCGAGGAGCTCGACGAGGCCGCACGCATCGACGGCGCCGGCAACTGGCGGCTCTTCTGGCAGGTCATCATGCCGCTCGCGAAGCCCGCGCTCGCGGCGCTCTTCATCCTCGACTTCGTGTCCACGTGGAACGAGTACCCGATGGCGCTGACACTGCTCCAGACCACCGACCAGTTCACGATCCCGCTCGGCATCACGAGCTTCCAGACCCAGTACGGGTCGAACTACCCCCAGCTGAACGCGTACATCATCATGTCGATCCTCCCCGTGCTGATCGTCTACCTGCTGTTCCAGCGCTACTTCGTCCAGGGCGCCCTCGCCGGCGCGGTGAAGGGATGACCATGACGACCACCGAACCGACCTTCGGCGCACGGACCGCACTCTGGGACGTCCTCCGCGACCCCTCGGCCGCCGACGTGCTGCGCCGGCACGCCCCGTCCATCGTCGGGTCGACCCTGCTGCACACCTTCCACTCGCAGCCGCTCGGCCTGGTGCTCGACACCGAGGAGGAGTTGTCCACGGCGGACCGCGAAGCCGTCCTCGCCGAACTCGCAGAGATCGCCCCGGGTTCGACCGACCGAGCGACGAACCCGACCCCCGCCCCGAGCGCACCGTCGGCGCAGTACGAGCCGGCCGGGACCGCGGTCGGATCCGCGGAGACCACGCACACGCCGTCGGTGGGGCGCTGGGAACGGTTCGAGGTGGTGATCGCCGGGCCGGCGCACGGCAACCCCTTCACCGACGTCGAGCTGACCGCGCGGTTCCTCGGCCCGGACGGTGCCGCGGCCGAGGTCCTGGGGTTCTACGACGGCGACGGTCGCTACCGGATCCGGTTCCTCCCGCCGGTCGAGGGGACCTGGCGGTTCGAGACCGCGAGCAACGCCGCCAGCCTCGACCGGCTCGCCGGAGCGTTCGAGGTCACCGCCAGCACGTCGAGGGGACCGGTCCGCGTCGACGGCATGCACTTCCGGTACGCGGACGGCACCCGGTACCTGCCGATCGGGACGACCGCGTACGCGTGGACCCACCAGGGGGACGACCTCGAGGAACGGACCCTCCGCACCCTCGGCACCGCACCGTTCACGAAGATCCGGATGTGCGTGTTCCCGAAGTCGTACACGTTCAACAGCAACGAACCCGAGCGCTTCCCGTTCATCAGGGACAGCGACGGCGGCTTCCTGCTCGACCGGTTCGACCCCGCGTACTGGGCGCACCTCGAGCAGCGCATCGACCAGCTCGACGCCCTCGGCATCGAAGCGGACCTCATCCTCTTCCACGCCTACGACCGGTGGGGGTTCTCCCGCATGGACCCGGCGTCGGACGACCGCTACGTGCGGTACGCCACCGCGCGGCTCTCGGCGTTCCGGAACGTCTGGTGGTCGATGGCGAACGAGTTCGACCTGCTCTTCGACAAGACCGAGGCCGACTGGGAGCGGTGGGCGGGGATCGTGCAGCGGTGGGACGCGACCGACCACCTGCGCTCCATCCACAACTGCCGCGTGGTCTACGACCAGGGTCGGCCGTGGATCACCCACGTCAGCATGCAGCGGACGGACGCGTACAAGACCGCTGAGATGACGACCGAGTGGCGGCGCTGGCAGAAGCCCGTCGTGGTGGACGAGTGTGCGTACGAGGGCAACATCGACCAGGGCTGGGGCAACATCTCCGGCGAGGAGATGGTGCGCCGGTGCTGGGAGGGAGCCGTCCGCGGTGGCTACGTCGGGCACGGCGAGACCTACGTCGACCCGGACGAGGTGCTCTGGTGGGCGAAGGGCGGCGACCTCCACGGGACGAGCCCCGAGCGGATGGCGTTCCTCGCGCGGATCACCGAGGAGGCGCCCGGCGGGGTCCTCGAACCGGTCGCAGGCGACTGGGACGCCCCGGCCGCCGGCGTGGTGGGCGAACACGTCCTCTACTACTTCGGCTTCAGCCAGCCGACCTTCCGACGGTTCTTCCACGACCCGTCCACCACCTGGGACGTCGACGTCATCGACACCTGGAACACGACGGTCGAGACCGTTGCCAGGGGCGTCTCCGGCCGGTTCGTGGTCGAACTGCCCGGCCGTCCGTACATCGCCGTCCGCCTCCGCCGAGCTGCCTGACCAGGCGAACGACACCACCGACAGACAGGAACCCCATGACCGACCGCCTCACCGGCAAGACCGCGCTCGTCACCGGCGCCGCGAACGGCATCGGACGCGCGATCGCCGATGCCTTCGTCGCCGAGGGCGCGGTGGTCGTGTACGCCGACCGGGACGCCGACGCCGCCCGCCGAGCCGCCACGGCGCCGAACGCGATCGCCCAGGAGATGGACATCGCCGACGAGTCGAGCGTCGTCGCAGCGTACGACGCGGTCGCACGGGCCGGGCACACCGTCGACGTCGTGGTCGCGAACGCCGGGGTCCAGCTCTTCGGCCTCGACGCCGCGGTCGCGGACGTGGACCTCGAGACGTGGAACCGCACGGTCGCGGTCAACCTGACGGGGACCTTCCTCACCGTGAAGCACGCGGTGCGGTCGATGCTCGCGAACGGTGGCGGGTCGATCATCGCGACGGGGAGTCCGACGGGTCTCAACGGCGAGGGCTCGACCTTCGCGGCGTACAGCTCGACGAAGGGCGGCATCCACGCACTCGTCCGGGCGACGGCGATGGCGTACGCCCGCGACGGCATCCGCGTGAACACGGTCGTGCCCGGCTACACCGAGACGGGCCTCGTGACGACGATCGCGGACGACCCCGACGCGCGCGCCGCGATCGTGTCGCGCACCCCGCTCGGTCGGCCGGGCCGTCCGGAGGACGTCACCGGGATCATGGTCTTCCTCGCCAGCGACGAGTCCTCCTACGCCACCGGGTCGGTCTTCCGGGTCGACGGCGGCATGACGAGCCTCTGAGGCGGACCGACCGTGCGCGACGCACCAGCAGGCGGGCGAACAGCCGACGAGCCAGCGGTCGACGGCCGAGCAGCCGACGGACGCCCCTGGGACGCACCCCTGCCGCCCTGGCCGAGCGCCGAGGCGGAAGAGGTGGTCACCGCAGGACCGTGGCGACTGACCCTGCGTGGAGCGGAGGTGGCGGACCTCGCCCACGACGGCGTCGTGGTGCTCCGCGCCGTCCGGTTCGTCACCCGCGACCACGACTGGCGCACCGCAGACGACACCGTGACGCACCGCAGCACCACGCCGACCGCGACCGGCGTCCGGATCCGCACCGAGGTCGCAGCCGCCCTCGACGCCCACGAGGTGCTCCGATCGACCCTCGACCTCATCGTCGAGGGCGACACCGTGCGCGTCGAGGCGAGCGCGGCGACGACCACCGCGTTCCGCCGGAACCGCATCGGCCTCGTCGTGCTCCACCCGCCGACGGTCGCCGGCCGGCCCGTCACGATCCGCCACCCGGTCGGTCCGCCGACCGAGCAGTCCTTCCCGACGTGGATCGCACCGCACCAGCCTGCGACGGACGTCGTGGGTCTCACGTGGCGGGTGGGGGGCCACGAACTCGCGCTCGACCTCGACGGGGAGGTGTTCGAGACGGAGGACCAGCGCAACTGGACCGACGCCTCGTTCAAGACGTACTCGACCCCCCTCGCCGAGCCGTTCCCCGTCGCACTCCCGGCCGGCACCCGGATCCGACAGGCGCTCACGCTGCGCGCGACCCGACGGCCTGGAGGCCCTCCCGCCCCCGCCCCGGACCTCGCGGCCCTCGACGGCGCGGCTCCGACCTCCGCACCGACCCCACCGCCGACCCTCCAGTACACGGCGTCGTCGGCCCCGGCCGCGACGCGGCCCGACGACGCGGACCTGCCGGCTCCGGCACCGGTCCTGGTCGAGCCGGTGCTCGACCAGCCCGATCCCGGGAGCGTGCTCGCCCTGGCCCGGTGGGACGCGCGGGGAGCACCTCTGGACGTCCGCTTCGTCACGGACGACCCGGACGCGCTGCGCGCCGCGATCGACGCCGTCCTCGAGGCGGGACCGGTGGCCCGGGTGGGCGCGTACGACCCTGTCACGCACGTGACGACGCCACCGCTGCAGCGGGCCCTGCGGGATGCGGCGCGTGCGGTCGGCGACCTCGAGGTCGTGGCGGGGACGCGTGCGCACTTCACCGAACTGAACCGGACCATCGACCTCCACGGCGCGTGGGACGGACCGCTGTCGTTCAGCGTGACGCCGCAGATGCACGACCGGACGCGTGCCCAGGTGAGCGAGTCGCTGCGGATGCTGCGCTGGGTGGCGACGAGTGCCTCCAGGCTGGCTGCCGGCAGGCCGCTGCACGTCGGACCGGTGACGCTGCGTCCGCGGTTCAACGCGGTGGCGACGTCGCCGCGGCCGCGGGTCACCGACGCGACGGCGGCGGGCGGGTACGGACCGCACCTCGTCCCGGACGCGACGGACCCGGACCAGCACAGCGCGGCCGCACGGGTCTGGACGGCCGCGGCGGTGCGTGCCCTGAGCGTTCCCGGTGTCGCCACGGTCACGCTCGGGGAGCTGTGGGGGCCGCGGGGCATCGTCCCGGCTCGCACGCCGTGACGGCCGAGTGTCTGGTCGACCGGCTCTGCGCTGGCGACCTGCTCCCGATCCACGGATCCGCCGCGGCGACGCCGCGGAACCTGTCGCGCGCCAGCACGAAGCGCGGAACGACGGACGGGAGGCCCGAGGCGGCGTCGCCACGGGCCTCCCGTCCGTCACCCGGCCGCGTCGGGACCGGCCGTGCCCCGTCAGCGGTCGACGAGCTCCCTCGCGACGGCCCGCCGGGCCGCCCGTCGGGCGACGACGCGGCTCCGCACGGTGAGCGCGACCACGACGGCGAGCACCGCGTAGAGCACGATCGGGATCGGCCCCGCCACGAGCACCGAGAAGTCGCCGTCGGCGCTCAGCGCGGCATCCCGGAGGCTCGTCTCGGCGAGCGGACCGAGCACCATGCCGATCACCAGCGGCGCGAGCGGCACGTCGAGTGCCCGCATGAGGAACCCGACGATGCCGATGCCGAGCAGCATGAGCAGGTCGAACACCGAGCCGCTCGTGGCGTAGATGCCGAGGCCGCAGAACACCGCGATGCCCGCGTAGAGGTACGCCCGTGGGATGCGGAGCAGCTTCGCCCAGAGCATCGCGAACGGCAGGTTGATGACCAGCAGCACCACCATCGCGATGAAGAACGACGCGAGCAGCGCCCAGACGAGGTCGGGGGACCGGTCGAACAGCAGCGGACCGGGCTGCAGGCCGTACTGCCGGAACGCGGCGAGCATGATCGCGGCGGTCGCCGACACCGGGAGGCCGAGCGACAGCAACGCGCCCATGGCCATGCCGGTCGTCGAGTTGCCGGCCGCCTCGGGTGCGGCGAGACCGCGGATCGCTCCGCGGCCGAACTGCGGGTCGCGGCGTCGGGCGTCGAGCCGCTTCTCGAGGCCGAACGCCAGGAAGGTCGGGATCTCGGAACCTCCTGCGGGGACGACGCCGAACGGCAGCCCGATCGCGGTGCCGCGCAGCCACGCGGGTGCCGCTTCGCGGAGCTCCTTCTTCGACAGCCACGGGCGACCCGTGGCCCGCACCATCTTCCCGTCCTTCAGGTGCCGGGCGAGACACGCGACGTGGATGACCTCGCCGAGCGCGAGGATGGCGACCGTCACCGTGACGAGCGAGATGCCGTCGAAGAGCTCCGGGACGCCCATCGTGAAGCGGGGTGCGCCGGAGATGCCGTCGACGCCGATGACCGCGATGCCGAGTCCGAGGCAGAGCGATCCGAGCCCCTTGAGTGCGTCGTCGGTCACGACCGATGACGTCGTGACGAACGCGAAGAGCGCGAGAGCGAAGAACTCGGCGGGGCCGAAGCTCGACGAGAACGTCGCGAGCGCCGGGGCGAGGAATACGACGAGGACCGACGCGATCATGCCGCCGACGAAGGCACCGATCGCTGCGGTCGCCAACGCCTGCGCTGCCCGGCCGTTCAGCGCCATCTTGTGGCCCTCGAACGTCGACGCGATGGCGGAGGCCTGCCCCGGCGTGTTCATCAGGATGCCCATCGTCGAGTCGCCGAAGAGGCCGCCGAAGTACACGCCGGCGAACATGATGAACGCCGCCGTGGGGTCGAGCGAGAACGTCACGGGCAGCAGCAGCGCCACCGCCATCGACGACCCGAGGCCGGGGAGCACGCCGACGGCGGTGCCGAGGAGGCAGCCGACGACGACCCAGAGCAGGTTGGCGGGTGTCAGCGCACCGGCGAAGCCCTCTCCGAGGAGACCGAGAACGTCCATGTCAGAACCTCCAGCCGACGATGCCCGAGGGCAACGACAGGTCGAGCACCATGTCGAAGGCGATGTAGCTGAGTGCTGCCACCGTGAGCCCGACGACGAGGGGGCGGAGCCAGCCGGGAGCACCGAGGCCCTTGGCGACACCGAGGAACAGCAGGCCCGCGCCGACGATCCAGCCGAGCACGTCCAGCAGCAGCGCGAACGCGGCGAACGACACGACGACCCAGGCGAGCGAGCGCCAGTCGACGCGGACGGCGCGTTGCGGGCCCGCGGCGGCGGCGTCGACCGCGAGGGCGGTGTCGGCCGTACTGGCCGTGGCGGCGTCGGTCGTGGCGGTGCCTGCGGTGGCCGGGGCGGCGGCTCCTGCGGTGAGCGGGGCTGTGGTTCCGGCGGCCGGCTCGCTGTCCGGACCGTGCCGCAGCTGCCGGACGGACCGGACGACGAGGAGCGCGGCGAGCAGCAGGAGTGCCGCGGCGACCAGGCCCGGGAAGACCGCGGGCCCCGGGAACGCGGTCCCGGCGGGTACCTCCATCGTCACGATGCCGACGATGAGGTACGTCGCGAAGGCCGTGAAGAGCGCCGGCGTGGTGAGCTCCTTCGCCACCTCGGCGACACGGCCGGGGTCGGCGCGGAACGCGAGGCGTTGCCCGACGACCGCTGACGACGACGTGGGGTTGCTCGGACGGGTCATCGGCCCAGCTCCTCGTACAGCCCCTGGATGCGTTCGCGTTCGTCACCGATGAAGGCGTCGAGCTCGCGTCCCGTGATGATCCGCTCCGTCCAGTGGTACCGGTCCATCGCGTCGCGCCACTCCGGAGTCCGCAGGGTGTCGAGCACGATGCCCGTCAGCTGCGTCCGTTCCGCCTCGTCGAGGCCACCCGGAGCGGCGATCATCCGCCAGTTGGTCAGCGTGACGTCGTAGCCCTGGTCGACGGCGGTCGGGATGTCGATGCCCTCGACCGGCTGCTGCGCCACGAGCGCGAGCGCGCGCAGTCGGCCGGTCTCGATCTGGTCGATGTTGTCGGGGTAGCCGCCCGAGGCCGCCGCGGCGGTGCCGTTCAGCAGCGCCTGGATCGCTTCGCCGCCGCCGTCCGAGGGGATGTAGTTCGTGTCGGCCGGGTCGAGACCTGCCGAGACCGCGAGGTCGGTGACGACGAGCTGGTCGAACGAGCCGCCGCCCGTCCACGGCACGGACCCGGGATGCTCGCGCCAGGCGTCGACGAGGTCGTCGAGCGTCTCGTAGGGGGAGTCGGCGGGGACGACGATGACGTCGTACTCCTCCACCGTGACCGCGAGGGGCGTGATGTCGTCGTGGGTGACGGCGGAGCCGAACTGGACCTCGGCGGCGAGCAGGCCGGTCCCGCCCACGAGCAGCGTGTCCGTCTGGCCCTCGAGCCGTGCGACGTTGCCGAGCGCGATCGTGCCGCCGGCACCGGGCATGTTCACGACCTGCACCGAGTTCACGATCCCGTTCGCGCGCTGTGCCTGCTGCATCGAGCGCGCGACGCCGTCCCACCCGCCGCCGGCCGCAGCGGGCGCGACGATGGTGACCGACGTGGTGGGGTCGCCGCCGGCCGCGGCTGAGGTGATGGACCCGAAGGCCGCGACACCGATGGACACCGCGGCGACGGCCGCGCCGACCGCGCGCGCGACGGTTCGACGCGCCCGGGGCGGACCGGGCGTCGCCGGTGCTGACTGCTCTGTCATGGATGGCTCCCTCCTGCGCACGTCGTCGTGTCGCAGGTCGAGAAGTACGATGGCAGCCGCCGCCCGGAACGGTGTCCGGCGGCGGAGTTGTGCTCATTGACGCTCACGACGACCGGAGAGGGGGCCACGGTGCGCCGACCATCCGTCACCCGGCTCGGACGCGTCGCCGTGCTCGCCCTGCCGAGCGTCATCGTGCTGGCCGCCACCGGTGTGACCACCGGGGTCGCCGTCGCCGTGCAGGAGCAGAGCATCCGGGCGTCCGTCGTCGACCAGGTGTCCGGGGTCGCGTCGAGCCTCGCCGCCCTGCCCGAGGTCCGAGCCATGGTCGCGTCGGTCGTCGACAGCGGCGCTCCCGGCGCGCTCGCCGACGCCGACGGGCTCGCATCGGCAACGGCGTCGCTCCAGCCGATCGCCTCCCTGGTCGAGGGTGCCTCGGGGGTGTCGTACGTCGTGGTCACCGACGACGAGGGCGTGCGCATCACCCACCCCGACCCGTCGGAGCGCGGCGAGCTCGTCGAGACCACGATCGCACCCGTGCTCGCGGGCGAACGGTTCGTCGGCACCGAGACCGGGCCGTCCGGCCCGACCCTGCGCGCGAAGGTGCCGGTCACGGACGACGCCGGCCGCGTGACCGGGGTCGTCGCGGTCGGCGTGCTGGAGTCGACGATCGCAGCCGACCGTGCCAGGGCGTTCGGCGCGCTGCTGCCGTGGAGCACGGGCGCCCTCCTCGTGGCGACCCTCGCGAGCGTGCTCCTGTCGATCGGGATCGCGCGCCGGCTCCGTCGTGCGGACGCGGTCGACGCGGAGAGCCGCCAGGTCCGGCGGACGACCGACGCGCTGCGCGAGCAGGCGCACGAGTTCGGGACGCGCCTGCACGTCGTGCGCGGACTCGTGGCGCAGGGCGACGGGCCGGACGCGCTGGCGTACATCGACGCGGTCGCGCCGGGGCTGACGAGCGGTGGCGGCGCCGGGTCCCCGCGTCGCGGCGCCGTGGCGACCGCCACGATCGAGGCGGTGCGCTCCGAGGTCGACGCGCACGGAGCGACGCTCGAACTGCGGGTCGCCGACGACGTCGTGCTCGACGACGAGGTGCTGCTCGTCATCGCGAACCTCTGCCGCAACGCGGCCGAGGCTGGTGCGACACGGGTGCGTTGCACCACCGGCAGTCGGGGGACCGTCGGCGGGTGCGACGCGGTGGCGATCACGGTCGAGGACGACGGCCCCGGCATCGACCCGGCTGACGCCCACCGGGTGTTCGGGCACGGGTGGTCGTCGAAGACCGACGACACGGGCCTCGGTCGGGGCGTCGGCCTCGCGGTCGTGCGACGCACGGCGACCGACCGCGGCGGCTCGGTGGTGGTCGGGAGGTCGGCATCCCTCGGCGGCGCTCGGATCGACGTCGAGATGGCGGTGGCCCCGTGACGGCGCCGGTCCGCGTGCTCGTCGTCGACGACGACGCCGGTGCCCGCGCGCTGCACGTGCGGTGGGTCGCCGCGACCGAGGGGTTCGAGGTCGTCGGCGCCGTGGCCTCCGGCAGTGCGGCGTTGGCCCACGTCGAGCACGGCGTCGACCTCGTGCTCCTCGACATGCGCCTGCCCGACATCAGCGGGGTCGAGGTGCTGCACCGCATGCGACGCGCGGGTGTCGACGCGACCGACGTCCTGGTGGTCAGCTCGTCGCGCGACCAGGTCACCGTCCGTCAGGCACTCGCGGCGCACCCGGTCGGCTACCTCATGAAGCCGTTCGACCGCGAGGCGCTCCAGGACCGGCTCCGGGCGTACGCTGCGGAGCACCACGGTCGGGACGCCTCGGACGGCCATGGTCGGGACGCCTCGCAGCGGGACGTACCGATGGAACAGGGCGACGTCGACCGGTTGCTCGCCACCGGGTCGGTGCGGATCGCCGTCCCCACGCGTGCAGCCGCGGACGCGCACGGGCAGCGGCTGCCCAAGGGAGTGAGCACCCCGACGCTCGAACGGGTCGTCGCTGCGCTCGACCCCGCGGTCGCCCGGTCGGCCGACGAGGTCGCGGCCGCCACCGGGACGTCGCGGGCGACGGCGCGGCGGTACCTCGACCACCTCGTCGCGACCGGCGCCATCGACCTCGCGCACCGGTACGGCCGGCGGGGGCGTCCGCAGGTGCTCTACCGGCTGGCGCCGGTCCCGTGACGCGCGCCGCGCCGGGGGGCCCGCCCGGCGGGACCGCGGAACCTGCCATGATTCCGATCATGGGAACGACGACACCGGGGGAGGACGCACCGTCCTTCCGTCGCTTCCGCGTCGAGACCATCAGCGAGAACCGCAGCCCCGAGATCGACCGCACGTACGGCATCGTCGACGGGGTGGGCGGCGCGCTCGAGGCCTACCGGTACGTCGGGGCCGGCGACGTCGACGTGTCGATGCGCGGTGCCGAGGTCGAGGGAACCCGCTCCGGCCGGCTCGACCCCCGTCCGGACTGCATCGTGTTCTGGATCGGCGACGGGACCGCGACCGTCGAGGACTGCACGAGCGGCGAGGTCCTCACCGCGTTGCCGGGCCACCCCGTGGTGCTCTCCGCGTCGGTGCCGTACCGCTTCACCGCCGACACCCGCAAGATCACGATGCTGCACCTCTCCGACCGGATCCTCCGGCAGGCGCTCGCCCGGCGCGACCAGGTCGTGCACGGCCCGCTCGTCTTCGGCCAACAGTCGGACATCGCCTCCGCGCTGGGTCCGCTCCGTGCGATCCTCCGCAACCGTGCCGCCGCCCTGACCGACGAGCAGGTCGACGGAGCCCACCGGGACGCCCTGAACGCCGAGATCGCCGCCTCGGTCGTCGACGCCTTCCCGCTGCTCACCACGGACCCGGGGGAGCCCTCCTCGGCGGCGGTCCGTGCCGCGCATTGGGTGCACGAGCACGCCGCCGACCCCATCGTCCTGCGCGACATCGCGGCGGCTGTCGGGCTGAGCGAACGCGGGCTCCAGAGCGCGTTCCGGCGCCGGTTCGACGAGACCCCCATGGAACGGCTGCGTGCCGAGCGGCTCGACGGGGCCCGCACCGACCTCCGCTTCGCCGAGCCCGGCACGCACGTCCGTGACGTCGCCCGGCGGTGGCGGTTCGGCCACTTCGGCCGCTTCGCCGCGAACTACGCCGAGCGGTTCGGCGAGGCGCCGAGCGAGACCCTGCGACGCGCCCGCGGTGGCACCGGGAGTGGAACACCGCCCGAGCAGCGGCCGTAGGATCGGGCCACGAGTTGCGTCGACGGAGATGAGAGACCGGCATGACCGACACCCAGCACACCACCCGCCGTTTCCAGGCCACCGCGTCGGTCGCCGCGATCCTCGCCGAGTCGGCGCACCGGTTCCCGGACGACGTCGCCGTGGTCGTCGGAGACCGGAGGACCACCTACGCCGAACTCTGGTCGCAGACCCTGGCGTACGCGGGCGCGTTGCGTGCGCGCGGCATCGCGGAGGGCTCGCGGGTCGCGATGCTCGTCCCGAACGTCGAGGACTTCCCCCGCGTGTACTACGCGACCCTCGCGCTCGGAGCCGTCGTCGTGCCGGTGCACGCGCTGCTGAAGCGCGGCGAGATCGAGTACGTGCTCCGTGACGCCGACGTGTCGCTGCTCGTGTGCGCGGCACCGCTCCTCGGCGAGGGCGCGGCGGGCGCAGCGCTCGCCGGGGTCGACGTCGTCACGGTGATGGCGCCGGCGCCCGCGGGAGCGGACGCGACGAGCGCGACCGGCGCAGACGCGCTGACCGGGACCAGCGACGCGCTGACCGCGACCAGCGCCGACGCCCCCGACCGGCTCGAGGACCTCGCCGAGTCCGCCGAGCCGCTCGACACCTACGTCCCCCGCGACCCCTTCGACACCGCCACGATCCTCTACACGAGCGGCACCACCGGCCACCCGAAGGGCGCCGAGGGGTCGCACTTCGCGCTGCTCGAACAGGCGAACACGAACCTGCTCAGCACGTTCGACCTGCACCGCGGCGACGTCATGCTCGGAGCGCTGCCGCTGTTCCACACCTTCGGGCAGACCTGCACGATGAACACCGGGTTCCGGGTCGGCGCGACGATCGTCCTGCTGCCGAAGTTCGACGGCGACGGTGCCCTGGCCGCGATGGTCGAGCACGGCACCGGCGTCTTCATGGGCGTGCCGACGATGTACATGGCGCTCCTCGACGCAGCCACCCGCACCGACGCCCGGCCGCCGCTCCGGTACGCGATCTCCGGCGGGGCCTCCCTGCCGCTCGCCGTCCTCGAGCGGTTCCAGCAGGTGTTCGACGCCCCGGTGCACGAGGGCTACGGGCTCACCGAGACCTCGCCCGTCGCGTCGTTCAACCACGTCGGCACCACCCCTCGGCCGGGCACGATCGGCACCCCGGTGTGGGGCGTCGACGTGGAGATCGCCGACCCCGAGACGCAGGACCGCATCGTGATGCTGCCGCACGGGCAGATCGGTGAGCTCGTCATCCGCGGCCACAACCTGATGAACGGCTACCTCGACCGGCCGGAGGACACCGCCGCCGCGATCGTCGACGGCTGGTTCCGCACCGGAGACCTCGGCACGAAGGACGACGACGGCTACCTGACGATCGTCGACCGCACGAAGGACATGATCATCCGCAACGGGTACAACGTCTACCCGCGCCAGGTCGAGGAGGTCCTGGCCCGGCACCCCGACGTCGCGATGGCCGCCGTGTTCGGCACACCGCACGAACAGCACGGACAAGAGGTCGAGGCCGCGGTCGTGCTCCGCGCCGGCGCGACCGTCACGCCGCAGGACCTCATCGACATGGTCGCCGCGGAGATCGCCGCCTACAAGTACCCGCGCGTGGTGCACGTCCTCGACGCGCTGCCGCTGGGGCCGAGCGGCAAGGTGCTCAAGCGTGAGCTCGTGCAGCGGTTCAGCAAGGAGCCCACGACGACCGCCTGACCCGCAGCTTGCGCCGGGGCGAGCGGCGTGTGACACTCGCCCCAGAGGGAAAACCGCCCGCGAGGGCGCACGGACACGGCACCGAACGGGCCGCTACTTCTTCACCACGAAGGAGTCCCGATGTCCGTCACGTCCCGGTCCACGGCCCCCGTCCGCACCGAGCGCCCGGCCCCCGCTCGTCTCCGCGACGCCTGGCTCGCACTCGCCGGCCTGTCCGCGGTGTTCCTGTTCGAGATGCTCGACAACGCCGTGCTCACCGTCGCACTGCCCACCATCGGCCGCGAACTCCACGCCTCCACCGTCGGCCTCCAGTGGGTGACGAGCGCCTACTCGGTCGTCTTCGGGGCCACCATGCTGCTCTTCGGCGCCGTCGCCGACCGCTTCGGCCGCCGCCGGGTGATGCTCACGGGGCTCGTCCTCCTCGCCGTCGCCAGCGCGGCCACCGCCCTCGTGCACACGCCGGGCGAGCTCATCGCCGTCCGTGCGGTCACCGGCCTCGCGGCCGCGATGACGACGCCCGGCTCGATGGCCCTCGCCTTCCGACTGTTCGACCGCCAGGACCTCCGCATCCGTGCCCTCACCGTGATCTCGACCGCCGGACTCGTGGGCTACGCGGTCGGTCCGACCATCGGGGGCTTCGCCCTCGCGGTGGTCCCGTGGCAGGCCCTCCTGCTCGTCGACGTCCCGGTCGCCGTGCTCGCGATCGTCGGCATCCGCGCGGGCATCGCCGCCGACCGCCCGGAGGACTTCCACCCCGACCGCATCGACGTCGCCGGCGCCCTGCTCGGCACCGTCGCCCTCGTCGGCGCGCTCCTCACCCCGACGGCGTTCGTCGAGGTCGGTGGCGGCGTCGGTACCGCGGCCGTCGTCGCCACGGTGGCGGCTACCGGGGCGTTCGTGTGGCGGGAACGGACGGCGGCGCGCCCGCTGCTCGACCTCGCCCTGCTCGCCCGGCCCCTCGTCGCGAGCGGCCTCGCGTACAAGGCGGCCGCGGGCCTCGCCGTGTCGGGTCTCACCTACCTGACCACGCTGCAGCTCCAGTTCGTCTGGGGCTGGGCGCCGTCCAGCGCGGCGATCGCGATGCTGCCGATGGTCGTCGTCCTGCTCGTCGGCGGTCGCTTCGTCGGCCCCTTCGTCGAACGGGTCGGCACCGGCACCGCGGCCTGGACGAGCGCCTCCGCCGTCGTCGCGGGGCTCGCGGTCGCAGCGCTCGGCAGCCGAGCCGGCTACGCCTGGATCGCCCTCGCCCTCGTGCTCGTCGGCGCCGGCATGCGCGTCGTCGGCGCGGTCGCGGGCAACGACGTCCTGCACGGCCTCCCGGCGGACCGCACGTCCATCGGGGCCGCCCTCGTCGACACGTCGAGCGAGGTCGCGACCGGCGCCGGCACGGCCGTCGTCGGGACGGTCCTCGCTGCGCTCGTCCCGGGGAGCATCACCGCCGGCGCCTCGTCCGCGGCCCGGCTCGCCGCCTTCCAGGACGGACTCACCGTCTCCGGGATCCTCCTGACGGTGCTCGCGGCCGGCATCGTCGTCGCCGGTCTGCTGCGGGCGCGCAGCGGCCGCGGTGCGGCATGACGGCCTGGAGGCGCGGTGCCGGTGCGCGTACCTGCTCACGTGCACCGCGCCTCCAGGCCGAGACGCGGTGCCGGTGCGCGCACCTGCTCACCTGCACCGCGCCTCCAGGCCGACCGCTGCCGGCGCAGCGCGCCGCCGCCGTCCGGTACCGTGACGACACGCACCGCCGCGGAGCCGCGGCCCGACGTGACGAGGACGACACGACATGACGACGACCGACCGAACCCTCGACGGACCCCACGGGCCGCTGCGCATCCGGGTCCACACGACCGACGGCCCCGCGCGCGCTGCGCTCGTCTGGTCGCACGGTGGCGGCTTCGTGTTCGGCGACCTCGACATGCCGGAGTCCGTGCAGACCGCCCGCGAGCTCGCTGCCCGCGGCATCACGACCGTCGAGGTCGAGTACCGCCTCGCACCGAGTGACGAACGCCCCGACGGCGTGCACTTCCCGGTGCCGCAGGACGAGGTGCGGCACGTCCTCGCCACCGTCCGCGCTGATGCGTCCCTCGACACCGGGGGCCGGGACTGGGCCATCGGGGGAGCGAGCGCCGGGGCCTCGATCACCGCCTCCGCGACGCTCCGGCTCGTCGCCGACGGCGAGGCCCCACGGAAGGTCCTGCTCGCGTACCCGACCGTGCACGCCGAGCTGCCGCCCCTGTCCGACGAGCTCGCTGCGGCGATGGACGGCGTCGATGCCGCACGACGGTTCACACCCGAAGCGGTACGGCGGATGAACGCGAACCACGCAGACGGCGTCACCGACGGTGTGTTCGCCGGCGGGGCAGACCTCTCGGGCTTCCCGCCGACGTGCATCGTCGACTCCGAGCGTGACGACCTGCGGGCGAGCGGCGCCGCGTTCGCCGAGGAGCTGCGGACTGCCGGCGTCCCGGTGGTGTACGCGGTCGAGCCGGGGACCTTCCACGGGCACCTCAACGACGAGGGCACCCCCGAAGCGTTCCGGACGATCGAGCGGTTCGCGGCGTTCCTGTCGGCGGACTGACCGCGGGCCCGGCTGGTGCAGCGGCGGCGGTACCGGGCCAGGTCAGTCGCCGGTCTGGGTGTCGGGCGCTGCCACCGGTTTCGACTGGCTCGACCCGCGCTGCCGCAACCACACGGTCGCGACCACCATCACCGTGATGACGAGGAACTCGGACTGCCAGTTCTGCATCGACTCGAACCAGAACTGCGACGTGCCGAGGTACTGCCAGCCGGTCACGACCGCGCCGCCGTGCTCGACCTGCTCCTCGTTGTACGCAGCGGCACCGCCGATGACGTGCCCGACGACGCTGCCGACGAAGAGCACGGCGAAGAGCAGCAGCAGCGAGTTCTCGTACAGCACGAGCGCTACGCCGCCGCGACGGACCGGCCACGGAGCGCGGCGCTCGCCCGAGTGCTCCCGGGGATCGGCGTCCTGCGGCGCCTCGTCGTCGAGCGGCTTCGACTCGCTCGACCCCTTCTGGAAGAGGAACGTCGTGAGCACCACGTAGGACCCCATCTGGAGGAACTCGCTCTCCCAGTTCTCGAACGTCGCCTCGGCGAAGTCGCCGCTCGTGAGGAACCCCCAGAGCGACTCGACGGCCTGACGGTGCAGCAGCGCGTCGTGCACGGACACCCGCCACCCCGCGAGCACCATGCCGACGAAGCACAGCAGGAAGACGATGGCGTTCGCGAGGAACAGTCCGTTCCGGCGGGCCCACGTCCATTCACCGGGTCGATCCCGGAGCAGCACACTCATCAGCTCGGCCTCCCGTCGTCGTCCGGACGGGCCCGACCGTACTGCGGTCGGCCCGATCGTCGGTGCAGGAGGGGACAGCGTGCGCGGCCGCCCCGAGGGCCAGGCGCGCCAGGCGGCGGGCACTGGGTGTGGACGCGGCGACGGGCAGTGTCAGGAGCCGGCTCCACCGACGACACCGGCGAGCTGGATCAGCCGTCGGTGAGCGAACCCGGGAAGCACTGCGAGAAGGAGGAGATCTGCACGCGCTTCGAGTCATTGAGGATCGAGACGAAGTACTGGTCGTTCCCCGGCCCGGTCACGACCAGGCGTCTCCTGTGCGAGGTCGTGTTCCGTTCGTCGTCGTAGCCAGCGGAACGGAGTTCTCGGCTGATGGTGTCGTAAGTCGACTCCACGGGGACCTCCCGCGTGAGCGTCAGATCAGCACCGATCGACGACTGGACGTCATCCTCAGAGCAGTCGAGCAACGTCCAGCTCCCCGTCCGGGTCTCGCCGACAGACCCCGCGGGAAACGCGTCGATGATCCGGCGCTGCACGTCGGCTGTCCGCTCTTGCGCCTCAGCGCGGGTGGCCGTCGGCGTCGCCCTCTCAGTGGGGTTGTGCGCGCAGGCGCTGAGACCGAGGATGCTCAGAGCAGTCACCACGAGCGCTCCGGTCCGCCTGACGCTCACCGGAGTGCCGTTCCGTTTCTGCTGGGCCACCGCCTGTGACATGCGCAGTTCCTGTTCACTGGTCCGCCAGCGAACCGCGGAAGCACTGTGAGAAGGAAGAGATCAGCACGCGCTTCTTGTCGTTCTCGATCGCGACGAAGTACTGGTCGTTCGCCTCGCCCGTGATGACGAGTTCCGTACCGAGTGAGTTCGTGCTCTGCTCTCCTCGATGGCCGTCGGCCTGCAGTTCATGCGAGATCGCGTCGTAGGTCTCGTCGATCGGCACGGCTCGGGCAAGTGTCAAGGTCGCGCTGATCGAGGACTGGATCTCGTTCTCGGAGCAATCGAGCAAGGCCCAGCCGCCTGTGCTCGTGCGTTCGACAGCACCGTCGGGGAACGAATCGATGATCCGGCGCTGCGCGCTCGCGGTGCGCTCTTCGGCATCCGCACGGGTGATCTTCGAGCTCGGCGTCGGTGGTCCAGGCACGGCGGGGCCTCCTGCACATGCCGTCACGGCGAACAGCATCGTCGAACTCAGCAGGATCGCAGCGGTTGTCTTGGGGGTCACGGGTCGATGTCCGTCCTCAGATCGTCGAGCACCGAGGAAGACCGAGCCCCCGCGTCCTCGATCGGCTGATCAGCTGTCGGACAGGGACCCCGGGAAGCACTGGGAGAACGAGGAGATTCGTACGTCCTTGTCCTCGACGTAGATCGTCACGAGGTACTGGTCGTTGTCCTGGCCCGTGATCGTCAGGCGCTTCGCTCCCTTGGGAGTGGTGTCGATCGTCCCCTTGTACCCGTCGTGCTCCACGGCGCGCGTGATCGAATCGTAGGTCTGCTCCACGTCAACTGGGGCGGCCAAGGTGACGGCGACGCCCCCGGCAGCTTGAACCTCGGAGTTCGAGCACGAGAGCAGTACCCACTTGCGATCGTCGGCCCGGGTGACCGAACCGTCGGGGAAGGCTTCGACGATCCGATGCTGGACAACAGCAGACCGTTGCTCTGCCTGGCCGCGCGACACGGGCGTTGATGACGGTGACTGTTCCATTGACGGTCCTCCAGCACAGGCAGCCAGCGTCAGCAGTGACAGGATGCCGAGTGCTACGGCTGTGAGCGGGCGTTGGGTCATTTGTAGATGTCCTCGGAGAGGTCGTCGAGTACGGTGCGGTTGCCCTCGACTCGAGCGACCCGGTTGTGCTCATCGAGCAGGAACCCGTAATCGTACGGGTTCACGTCCTCCGGTTTCGGCCCGTAGTAGGCGTCGTGCCCGAACGCCGGGTTCCAGCGCGGGTTGTTGCCGTCCCAGACGTGCCGTGTCGCCTGCCCGACCTGCAGGATGTCGAGGTACGAGTAGTCCTTGTACTCGGTCAGCGCGTTCGGCTTCCAGTCCTGCGGCATGCCGGCGCCCGAGAGCGAGTCCACCTGGTTGTACACGGCTCCGAGCGTCTCCGAGGTCGTGATGTTGGCCGTTCCCCAACTGTGACCGATGGCGGTGGTGAGAGCGTTGGTCATGTTGGGATCCGTGCTGATGCCTGCGGCAAGCTGTCGGAGCCGCTCCGCAGGCCCGAGCGCGAACTCTGGGTCGTTCGCTTCGTTGATGCCTCCGACGCCGGCAGTCTCTTCTCCGGGGAACACACCGTCCTTCGCCACGAAGACGACACTGTCGTTCGGTGAGGCTTCGTGCAACCAGTTGCCGACCTGTTGGATGCCGTCGTTGTAGAAGCCTTCCATGTTGCTGAACGTCCCGGGCACGTACGTGATGACGTGCTTGGTGTCCGGCCCCGGTGTGCCGTACATCTCGATGATCCGCTTCTGGGACGGATCGTAGAGGTACAGCTGGTGCTCGGGCGGTTCCTTGACCACACCCTCGAGGTACTTGATCTCCTGCTGCAGCGCGGCGATCTCGTCCCGGTTGGCCTTCGTGCCGTGGCCGAGGGACTGCCCGAGGACGCCCTCGGTGAGCTGCAACGCTGCGAGCCGGGTCTTCGCGTCCTCGAGCCGGTCGGCGGCGAGGCTCCGGTTCGCTGCGACCCGAGCCTGCGCCGGGACGCCGTTGAGTGCGCCGATGACGGACGGGATCGCGCCGACGAGGGCGGACTGTTCGGCCGAGAGGCGGGTGTCGTCACCGGTCCCGAGGGACTTCCACCAGGCGCGGACGGCACCCGGGTCGGCGGTCTCGATCCGTGCCGCCACGTCGGGGTGCTTCCGGAGGAACTCCGCGGCGTCGTCCGCACTCATGCTCTGCAACAGCGCGAGGAGCATCAGCGGGGTGGCGCTCGCGACGTCCGAGTCGGTCAGCCGCTTCGGCAGCCCGTTCGCTGCACGGGCGTCGAGCGCATCGGTACACGCGCGGTCGGCCGCACGCCGCCGTTCGACGAGCGCGTCCCACTCGAGGTCGATGCTGCGGGCCGCGGTCAGCGCGTCGGTGACGTCGTCCGCGCGTCGGTTCGCGGTGCTGCTCGCGCTCGCGATCTGCTCGGGCGTGCTGTCGGACGAGCGTGCGGTGTCCTGCGCCTCGGACCGTGCGTTGCTCGCAGCCGCCTGCGCGTCCGTCAGCGCCTGCGCTGCGGACGAGCGGCGCGTCTCGAGATCGCGCTGGTCTTCCTGGATCGCGGTCAGCGCGGACGCGTAGGTCTCGAGGGCGCTCGCCTGCTCGTCCAGAGCGGTCGCGAGGGTCCCGACGTCGGTCGTGAACGCGCCCACGTTCACCTGGAAGGGCTCCTTCGCTCGACCCCGCCAGTCAGCGGTCTGGCCGTCGTGCGCCAACACCCGCAGCGACCGCGCGGTGTCGCGGAGGTCGTCGGCCTTGTCGCGTCGGGACGCCGCGATCGCCGAGACGGCAGCAGGATCGCCCTGCCCCGGATCCGTGTTCGACCAGGCCATCAACGACCGCCCAGCTGTGCTGCGAGTTCGCCCTCGGTCGTCGAGATCTGGAACGCGACCTGGGCCGGGTACTGCCCGATGGACGTCAGTGACTCCGCGAGGACCTCGCCGCGGTCGGTGATGGTCGAGCCCGCGTCGCCGAGCGCGGCCGCGACCGTGGAGGAGCCGAGTGCGTCCTCGCGCGGATCCGCGATCGAGCGGTCCATCCGCACCGTCGCCGGTAGCGGCGCCATGGCGTGCGTCAGGGCGTCGAGCGACGCCGTGTCGACCTGTAGATCCCCCACGCGGACCCCCTCCGTGTTCCCGACCACGATAACGCAGCCGGGCGAGCGATCACCAGCGCATTGCGTACGACATGTCACTGCGCCCGCAAGACGTCCCACCGCCGCAACACCACGCCCGAGCCGAAGCGCTGCTCCTCCAGCAGCGCGAGCCGTACCGGCGCCCGCTCGCCGGAGCGTGGCGGGTCGAACAGCGGCCGACCGCCGCCGAGCACCGCGGGGTGCGTGAAGAGCATGAGCTCGTCGATGAGCCCCGCATCGAACAGTTGCGACGCGAGGTCCGCCCCACCGACCCCGACGTCGCCCTCCGTCTCCTGTCGGATCCGCGCGAGCAGCTCGATCGCCCGACCGTCGGAACCGATCACGCGGGTGTTGTGATCGGCGGTCGTCCGGGTCCGCGAGACGAGGACCTTCGGTTGCGCGACGTAGATCTCCCCGTACTCGCGCTCGACCTCGGGCAGGGATTCGTCGGTGCGGGCGTCCGGCCAGTACGGGTCCATCATGTCCCGCACGACGCGCCCCTCGACGGACAGCACCATCGCCGCAGCACGCCGGTTGAACTCGCGGTGCAGTTCCTCGTCGATGCTGACCCACTCGGGGCCGTCCGGGCCGCTGTGCTCCCCGGGGGCGCGCTCGATGAAGCCGTCGACGGACACGTTCATCCAGTACACGAAGCGTGCGGGCATGGCGACTCCCTCGTCGGACCTGCGATGCCGAGATGCTACGCCCGCCACCGCCACCGCCACCGCCACCGCCACCGCCACCACTGCCACTGCCACTGCCACTGCCACCGCCACCGCCACTGCCACTGCCACCGGTACCGCGGCCAGCGGTCCGCTGCCGGCTGCGGGCCAGCACCGCTGCGGGCCAGCACCGCTGCGGGCCAGCACCGCTGCTCGGTCCGCTGCGCGAAGCGGCCCGGGCACGGGACCGGCCGGGATGGGAGGATGCAACGTCAGACCCGCCGAGCACGAGGACCCCATGACGCACGACGACGCAGCGCCGCTCCTCGACGGCCGGTACCGGGTCGAACGGGCCATCGGCCAGGGCGGCATGTCGGTCGTCTACCAGGCCACCGACGAGGTGCTCCGCCGACCGGTCGCCGTCAAGGTCTTCCACTCCGGCTCGGTCGACATCGCCCGGCAGGACGCCGAGCTCGGAGTCCTCGCCTCGCTCGAACACCACAACCTCGTCGGCCTCCTCGACGCGGGAGTCCTCACCAACGCTGACGGAGGCCAGCAGCGGTTCATCGTCATGTCGCTCGTGGTCGGACAGGACCTCGAGGCGCGCCTGAAGGTCGGCCCCCTCGCCGTCCGGCACATCGCCGAGGTCGGGTTCGACATGGCCGAGGCGCTCCACTACATCCACGCGCACGGGGTCGTCCACCGCGACATCAAGCCGTCGAACATCCTGCTCGTCGACTACGGCCACGACGTCGACCGGGCCCGTGCCCGGCTCACCGACTTCGGCATCGCGATCGCCGAGGGTGCCGAACGCCTCACCGCCGACGGTGTCACGACCGGCACCGCCGCCTACCTCAGCCCCGAGCAGGCCCGCGGCGGCGAGGTCGGACCGGCGAGCGACGTCTACTCGCTCGGCCTCGTCCTCCTGCAGTGCTTCACCCGCCGACGGGAGTTCCCCGGCTCCGTCGTCGAGTCGGCGATCGCCCGGCTGTCCCGCGACCCCGTCGTGCCCGAGCCGCTCCCCGAGCACTGGAAGACCGCGCTCCGCGCGATGACCGCACAGGACCCGGCCGACCGGCCCCTCGGGGCCGAGCTCGTCGCGATGCTCCGCGACGTCGTCATCGCGGACACGTCGGCACCCGACCACGTGGTCGACCCGGACGGCCTGGAGGCACCCACCGCGCCCGTCACGCAGCTCACGCCTGACGGGGCGCACGACCAGGGCACCCGAGCCCCGTCCGCCGCCGCCTCGGCCCCGGCGGCCGTGGCTCCGACCGGCGCGCACGCTGCGGCCGCACCTGCGGGCACGGGCGACCGGCCGGCCACGCTCGACGAACTGCCCGAAGAGGCCCTGCACCGCACCACCGCGATGGCAGCCCGGCTCTTCGACGCACCCATCGCGCTCGTCGAGGTGCTCGACGAGGACCGGGAGTGGTCCCAGTCGTGGATCGCGGACGGCGTCGACCCGTCCGCGCGGAAGATCAGCTTCCGCAATGGCTTCGCACCGGTGCCCGAACCCGTCGTCATCCCCGACGGCGCCACCCACCCGGAGATGCGGGAGAGTCCGCTCGTCACCGGGCCGCTCGGCATCCGGTTCTTCGTGAGCGTCCCCCTCGTGAAGCACGACGGCACGACGATCGGGACCCTCGCGGTGCTCGACGCGAAGCCGCGCGAGGCGACCGAGTCGGACCTGGCGAACCTGCGCGACCTCGCGGCGCTCGCCGTGGCACAGCTCGAGCTGCGCCAGGAGTCCCTGCGGACGACCAGCGACGCGCTGCCCCTCGACCGCCCGCGCTGATCCCACTCAGTCGACGACGGCGATGTGCTCGCGGACGAGCGCAGTGAAGCGGATCGGGTCGACGTCGCCCACCGCGAAACGCGGGTCGTCGCCACGGATCCCACGGAGGATCCGTGCGACGTCCAGGCGTCTCCCCACCGCCGGCGTGCGATCCAGACCCCATCCACCGACGTCGTGCGCTCCGTGGTGCTGCCGGATCTCCAACAGGTGCGAGAGGTCCACGAGGTCCTTCGCCGCTCGGCGGGACGCCACGCTGTACGCCTTCAACAGCGTGGCGAGTTCGACGGTCGGCACGGGGACGGAGACCCGGGTGGACGAACCGTCCGTGAAGACGAGCGTCGTCTCGACGGTGATCGGTGGATGCAGCAGCGCGAGGTCGAAGCCGGGGCTCGCGTCGTACTGCCGCCCGCCGAGGGACCGTGGCCGGAAGCGTCCGCCGAGCGACTCGACGAGGAGGTCGATCGTGCGTCCCTGCCGTTCGAAGCGGTTGCCGGCGGTCGGGGAGTAGCCGGCGAGGCGCAGTCGTTCGACGACCGAGCCGGCCGCGGCCAGCTCGGTGCTCAGGCCGGCATCGGCGTCGATGGTCCGGCGAACCTGCAGGCCAGGCACGGGGAAGGCGGCGAGCAGCAACCCCACCATGTGCCCTCCGACGATGCGGAAGCCGTCGAGGCCGTCTGCGACCGTGACGGCGTCGACGAGCGCCCCGAAGGCCAGGTCGTCTGCGTTCGACGTACTCGGGATCGTCACGGCGCGGCGCATCACCGGTCCGCCCACCCGGCGAGGGTGACGCTGCGGAGGTTCGCGACGGCGTCGGTGCGGTCGGCTCCTCGACCGTGGGCCACCTCCCACGCGGTCAGCAGCGGATCGGTGCTGCGCGGGGCCGAGCCCGACCACGCCGCCGCGCTCGCGAAGACCGTCGGGTCCGCCGGTACGACGACGGACAGCGTCTCGCTGCCCGCGTCGGCGACGGCGGAGCGGGCGTGGAGGTCGAGCTCCGTGCGTGCGTACACGACCCCCACGGACGGCCGACGGAACGGCGCCTGCTCGTCCGCCGCGACGTCGCCGGACAGCAGTGCCTCGGTCGACGTCGCACGCGCGACCGCGAGTGCACGCTCGGCCTGCTCGACGACCGGCGCCGCCCCCGCCCACCTGCGGCGAACCCCGTCGGGTCCCGGGTACTCGTCGAGGAACGCGTCCCAGAGCACTGCCGGGTCGACCGCGGTCCAGCCGTCGCCCGACCGTCCGACGCCGAGCGGGCGCAGGCCGGTGAGGGCGAGTGCGACCGCCTGCTGGGTCATCCCGGTCTCCCGCGCCAGTCGTACCTGGGTCCGCGGCTCAGCCGTCCGGACGAAGGCTCGGAGGAGCGCGAACCGACCCCACGGCCGGCGACCTCGGGGTCGAGGCGACATCCCCCGTGTCGAGGACGGCGCTCGGAGCTCGTGCGTGTGGATGATCACGACGCCGTCGTCCACGCCGGTGACGATCAGCCTGCGGTCGTGCAGTGCCGTCCACCGCAGGGACGAGGTGACGTGCGGCACGACGTACAGCACGGCGTCGTGCCGTGACGAATGGTCGAGCGCGGCGAGTTCTCGGGCGACGCGCGCCGGCCCGGGGGCGCTGTCGACGGCTCGGACGCGGGCATCGTGGCCGAGACCGTCGTGTTCGACGCGAGCCTCGGTCGCCGACGTCGCCCGGATCGTGGTGCGACCGGCACCGAGCGATCCGAGGAGGTCGAACCCGCGCAACACGTCCATGCGGGGCAGTGTACAAGGAAAACCGGCCAGGATCGGATTTCCTTGTACTGGGTCAGTCGGTGAGGGCCGCCGCGTACGCCCGCACGGACCGGTGGTACCGGGGGAGCGTCGGCTCGACGGCCTCGATCGCCACCCGCAGCGCCTCGTCCACCCGTCCGGCGCTGTGCAGCGCGAGGGCGAGGAAGACCTTCGGCGCGGCACCGGTCGCCGGGTGCTCGGGCGCGTCCCGGAGCATCGTGATCGCCTCGTCGACCCGGCCGAGGTTCCGGAGGGTCGAGGCGTGCTGCACCACCATCCGTGCCGCACGGTCGGGGTCGACCTCGCCGAGGCCAGCGGCGGTGGCGGCGGCGTACTGCACGTCCGCGTCGGCCTCGCGTCCGGTGGAGTCGTACGCCCCGCCGAGCTCGAAGGCGGCGAGGGCCGGGTGCGGCGCCACAGCTGCGAGCGACGTCATCCGCGACACCAGCTGTTCGTCGTCGAGGTCCGCCGCCCAGGTCTCGGCGACGTCGTGTTCCCAAGCATCGGTCATCCCACGACCGTAGCGGCACCGATCCTCGGCGACCGTAGCGTGACCGACGCTCAGCGACCGTCGCGCACCGACGCCCGGAACGACCGCACCAGCGGCACGTCCGGCCGGACGGTCACGGCGGACCGCCACGCGAGCGCCGACCCGATCGCGGGGTACTCGGCGACGCGGACGAACCACGGATCGTGGTGGTCGAGCGCGGTGACCCGGATCGTCGCCGGACCGCCGTCGAAGTCCGCGGCCCACTCGACCCAGGGCGCGACGGACCCGTGCACCGCGTCCTCACCGACGGCGTCGGCGGTGCGGACGGACACCCGGTCGCACGTCGGGAAGCGCCAGAAGAACCCGCCGTACCCGGCCCCGACGCGCCCGTTCGACCCCGGCCCGCCGAGCCGCACCGGGGCGTGCCCCGGCGCCCGGAACGACGACGACCAGTCGAGCGTCCAGCCGTCCTCCTGCGCGGCCCAGGTCAGCACCCGGTCCTCGTGCAGGACGACGCCGCCGTCGGGCGACCGCCAGACGATCTCCTGCCCGAGCCACCCCGGCCGCTGTTCGGCGTGCAGGACGTCGACGCGGCCGTGGTCCTCGCGCCACACGTACCCCTCGCCGTGCACGTAGGTCCGGCCGCCCCAGCAGTTCACGCCGTCGAGGTCGGGGATCGCCACCCCGAGACCGCAGTGCCAGTCGTGGTCGCCGGGGTGGTGCGCCGACACCGTGACGCCCGCACGGGTCCGCACCGGGTGCAGGTAGGGCCGCGGCGACGACGTCGGGATGGTCCCCGCGCCGTCGAGGACCTCGCCGACCGCTGTGCCACCGACCCGGAGCGTCGCGAGCACCTCGTCGTGCGCCGTGGGCGCCCACGGTGCCCCGACCTCCGAGAAGAGCGCGAGCCGGTCGGCCGCCCGGTCGGCGATCGCCTCGACGTCGGCGACGAGCGGTCGGCGGCCCGGGCCGTCGCCCTCCCACGTGACCCACGGGTGGTCGATCTGCACGGGCTCGGTGGCGCGGACGGCCTCGAGGACCTCGACGAACGCCCCGGTCGAGACGAGCGGCACGAGGAGCGGCGCTCCGGTGGTCCGGTGGTCGAGCAGGTTCTCCAGCAGCTCGGTCCGCTCGTACGTCGTGGTCGTCCCGTCGACCGTGACCTCGTCGGTCGTGTAGCCGAGGACAGCCCGTCCGGTCGCGCCCGTGACCCGCACCGTCGGGAGCACCTCGGTCGGTGCGCAGAGCGTGAGGGCGGCGGTGGCCTCCCGTCCCGCGGTGGTCGTGACCCGGACGGCGGAGGTGTCGTCGCCCTCGATCGCGTTCGCGCGGTACAGCTCGACCTCGACCCGGGCGACGTCCGCGGCGTGGCGGCACCCGACGAGCGCCAGGGCGGTGGCGACGGCGTGTGCGAGCGGGTTCGTCACGACCCCGTCGAGGACATCGATCCCGGCCACCCGGCGACGGCCGGCCCATCCCGAACGCGACCAGTACGCCTGGTCGCGCGTCCACGTCCCGACCGCGGCGGCCGACCGCACCGGCCCGACGACCGATCCGTCGCGCAGCGCCGGGAGCGCGGCCGAGCCGAGGCTCTGGAACCCGACCTGCACGACCCGACCGGTGCGGCGCTCGGCGTCGAGCAGTTCCGCGAGGGCAGCGCGGGTCGTCACGGGCGGCTTCTCGAGCAGGACGTCGGCACCGGCCTCGAGTGCCGCCGTCGCCAGCGGCAGGTGCGCGCCGATCGGCGCGGCGACCACGACGACGTCGACGGCGCCGTGTGCGCGGGCGGCGGTGACGTCCGCGACGACGGGCACACCGCCGTCGGTGTCGGTCCCGAGGGTCGGGTCGACCACGGCGGTCAGGACGCACCGGCCCGCGACGACCATCCGGTCGATGGTCGCGCGGTGGTGCAGCCCGTACCCGCGGGCGCCGACCAGGACGATGCCGGGAGGCCCGCCACCGGTCCGTCCCGTCGGCTGCGGCCCGCCGCCGGTCACGGTCACCGGACCGCTGCGGTGGCGACGTCGTTCGTCGCGACGCCGGTGGTCGCGGCCGCTCCACCGGTCGGGACCGGCGTGCCGATGACGATGCGCGCACGTCCGGGCGCGCGGCCCGTGACGTGGACGTGCTGCCCCTCCGGACGGTCGGTGCCGCCGAGGAACGCGTAGTCCTGACCGGGCGCGTAGAACGCCGGCTGCGCGTACCCGGTGCCGGAGCCCGGTCCGAACGTGATCGTCGACTCCCCGACGCAGTGGGTTCCGGTGCCCTCGACGAGCACGGTCTCCCCGGTGGCGGCGTCGGTGCTCACACCGGTCACCGTACCCCCGTCGCGGAAAGTGAGCTGGAGCGACCACGGTACGTCGGCGCCGTCGGTCTCGAGGTCGACGACCACCCGCTCGGGCTCGACCGCGACGGTGACGGTCGTGCGGAGCGACACCGTGTCGACGGCACGGGACCCGAAGGCCATCGAGCCGGAGAACCGACCCTCGTCCGCGAGGGCGTAGTCCCCGTCCGCCCGGCGGTCAGCGGGGGCGAGCGGCTGGTGGTACCCGGCGGACACGGTCTCGCTGAGCCGCCACCGACCGTCACCGAGCGGCTCCAGCGTGGTCGGCCGGAACGGTCCGAGGCCGAAGAACTCCCGCGAGAGCCGGACGTCGGAGAGCACGGCGTCGCCGGAGAGCACGCGGAGGAACGTGGGGCTGTTCGCGAGCCCGGACCGCACGTGACCCTGCGTCGGGACGTCGGAGCCGGCGAACAGCACGACGTCCCGGTGCTCCTCGCGGACGTGCACGAGCCGGGCGTCCCGGAACACGGTCGTGCCGAGGGGGAGCGGTGCGGGCTCCGGCAGCGGCTCGGCGAGGAGCGGGTCGGTCATCGCCCGGGCCGCGGTCACGGCGGGCTGCCACATCGGGGCCACGGCCGCGCGGGCCGCCACGGTGGCGAGGTCCCCACGCTGGTCGAGCACCGCGACGTGCCAGAGCAGCGGCGCGAACGGGCCGATCCCGAACGGCTCGGACTGGTCCTGTCGCCGGGACTGCACGGTCTCGACGGTGTCGTCGCGGAGCAGCAGCGCGAGGGTGGCGTCGAGCGACCGGCGGACCGGGCCGAGGAGCGCCGGCCGGTCGAGCACGTCCTCGAGCACGAGGAACGAGGGGCACGAGACCGCGGCGGCGTAGTTCGGGCTCCGCTCGGACCACAGGCCGTCGGCGTCGATGTCCGGTCCCTCGGCGAGCCACTCGTGGATGCGCTCGACGAGGGCGTCCGACGGGTGCAGGCGGTGGATGCGCGCGAGCGCCGCGCTGATCTCCCACCGGTGGTTCGGCGTGTGCACGCCACCGGTGAGGAGCGCCGGCGTCGCCCGCTCGACGATCCGGTCGAGGTCGGCGGCGAGGGCATCGGCTGCGGCATCGCCGTCGCGTAGCGGCCCGAGCAGTTCGAGGGCGTCGCACACGTCGTTGACCGTGAACGCGGAGTCCGGTGGTGACGTGACGTTGTCGCCGCCGACGAACGTGCCGCCGGGGGACTGCAGCGCGGCGAGGTGCCGGACGTACCCGTGTGCGGTGGCGAGGTCGTCGTCGGGGAGGCGACCCGTGCCTCCCGGCCGCTCCTGCCGGACCCGGGCACCCACGAAGGCGAGGGCACGCGCCATCAGCTCGCGGTGCGACAGCGCCGCCGGGTCACCCGGCGATGCGCGCCACGCGGCGAGCTCGGCCTCGGCGGCGGGGCCGACCGCGTCGACGAACCCCATCAGTCCTTGAGTCCCGCGTTGAGGTCCGCGCCGTTCACGTACTTCTGGAACACCAGGTAGATGAGCAGCAGCGGCAGGATCGAGATCACCGAGGCACCGAGCAGGACGGTCCAGTTGACGTTCTCGGCGCCGACGATGCTCTGCAGGGCGATCTGGATCGTGAACTGGTGCGGGTCGTTGAGCACCAGGAGCGGCCAGATGTAGTCGTTCCACCGCCACTGGAACGAGAAGATCGCGAGGGTCACCATGATCGGGCGGGAGATCGGCAGCATGATCCGGAAGAAGATCCCGAACTCGCTCGCACCGTCGATCCGTGCCGCCTCGACGAGGTCGTCCGGGACGGTGAGGAAGAACTGCCGGAACATGAAGATGCCCGTCGCGGTGATGATCGACGGCACGATGATGCCCGCGAGGGAGTCGTACATGCCAAGGTCCCGGATGACGATGAAGGTCGGCGCGAGGATGACCTCGGTGGGGAGCATGGTCGTCGCGAGGATGCACACGAAGAACACCTTGAGCCACCGGTTGTCGTACTTCGCCAGGGCGTACCCGGTGGCGGCGCTCGCGAGGACCGTCAGCACGGTGGTGACGAGCGCGACGACGATGGTGTTGCCGAAGTACCGGGCGAAGTCGAAGCTCTGCCACGCCTCGACGAAGCCGGACACCGACCACTGCTCCGGGAACAGCGTCAGCGGGTACGAGAACAACTCGCCGCCGGGCTTGAACGCGCTGAGCACGAACCAGAGCACCGGGAAGCCGAAGCCGATGATGAAGACCCAGAGCAGTGCGCTGACCGCGATGGCCTGGGGCTTCGGCACCCGGTCGAGTCCGCCGCGGGTGGCGGCCTGCTTCGCGGCGCGCTTCGCTGCGCGTCGGCCGGCGGTGCTGACGGAACGGGTCGCGTCGCCGTCGACGGCGTCGGGCCGGGTGGCGTCCGGGTTCGCGGCGCCCGGCGCTCCGGCACCGGGCAGGGTGGTGGTCATCGGCGCTTCTCCGTCCGACGGTTCAGGGCCAGCTGGATCAGGGCGATGGCCATGAGGATGAGCATGAGGACCATCGACGCGGCCGAGGCGTAGCCGATGTGGGCGTTCTGGAACCCGTTCGTGTAGATGTACTGCACGAGCAGGTTGTTGTCCGTTCCCGGGCCGCCGCCGTTGAGGGCCTGGATCGTCGCGAACTCCTTGAACGCGCCGAGGGACGACAGCAGCACGACGATGAACGACGTCGGCGCGATGCTCGGCAGCGTGATGTACCGGAACTGGTGCCAGGCGCCGGCACCGTCGAGCGCGGCTGCCTCGTAGTAGGACTGCGGGACGTTCCGGATCGCGGCGACGAAGAGCAGCATGTTGAACGCCGACCCCGCCCACGCACTCGCGAAGACCACCACGAGCAGGGAGAGGTCCGCGTTCGACTGCCACGGCACGGCCTTGCCGCCGAGGGACTCGATGACGAAGTTCGCGAGGCCGAAGTTCTCGCCGAACATCCACCGCCAGATGACGCCGGTGACGATCGGGGAGATGAGCCACGGTACGAAGAAGACGATCCGGGCGACGCTCTTCCCCTTCGCCGCACTGCTCGTGAGCATGAGCGCCATCGAGAGGGAGAGCACGAACCCCAGCGGCACGGCGACGACCGCGTAGAGCACGGTCCGGAACAGGGCGGCGTAGAAGGTGTCGTCCTGGAACAGCTCGACGTAGTTCTGCAGGCCGATGAAGTTCGGGGAGACGACGCCGTTGTAGTCGGTGAACGAGTACCCGAGGCCGATGACGGCGGGCCAGACGAAGAACACCGCGAACAGGACGACGTTGACGCTGACGAAGGCGATCGGTGCCAGCAGGGGCTTCCGGACGCCGGAGCGTCGGCGGCGGGTGCCGGGGCCGGGGGGTCGGACGGTGTCGTTCGACGGCACCGCTCGGGGGACGGCGGTCTGGGTGCTCACGGTGGTCCTCTTCGTTCGTCGCGGTCTGGGGTGGGAGCCGGACGGGCCCGGCCCGAGTGCCGGACGGGCCGGGCGCTCGTGCGCCCGGCCCGGTCCGTCAGCCGACGTGGTCCTCGTAGTACTTCGTGATCGTCTCGAGCGTCTGCTTCGCCGACTGCTGCCCGTTGATGAGCTTCCCCACCTCGGCGGTCGTCGGGTCGGTGCCGAGCTCCTTGCCCTCGACACCCCAGCGGGCGCTCTCCTTGGCGTAGGAGCTGGAGATCGGCGCGGCCGCCTCGATCTCCTTCTGGTACAGCGCGAAGGAGTCCTTCGCCGCCTGCGACTCGAACGGGTACGAGATGTCGAGGCCGGACTCGACCGGCAGGAAGCCGTTCGTCGTCACGAGCTTCGCGTAGTTCGTCGGGTCGTACATGTAGGCGATGAACTTCTTCGCCGCGGCGCCCCGGGTGTCGGAGTTCTCGAACCCGACGATGTTGCCGCCGTAGTTGATCTCGGTCGCGTGCGTCGGGTCGGCCGGGGTCGCTGCGCTCGCCCAGTCGAAGTCGGTGATGTTCGACGCGAAGTCGGACGACTGCCAGACACCGGAGAAGTACGCGACGACCTGCCCGCTCTTGAAGAGCGCGTTCGGGTCCTGCCCGCTCGTCCACACCGACTTCGGCATGGTCGTGTCGTCGTTCATGTCCGCGAAGTCCTGCAGCGCCTTCACGGTCTTCGAGTCGGTCGGGAAGGAGCCGTCCTTCTCCTGCTGCATGAAGTCGGTGCCCTTGGTGAACATGTAGGCGCGGAGCCGCGAGGGCGAGGAGTCGAACACGAGGTCGTACTTCGCGCCGGTCTTCGCCTTGACCTGGTCGGCCTTCTGCAGGAACTCGTCCCAGGTCCAGGCCTTCGACGGGTCGGTCGGGTAGGACACCCCGGCCTTGTCGAACAGCGACTTGTTGACGAACAGCCCCGCCGCGGTGACGTCGGACGGGATCGAGGTGATCTTGCCGCCCTTCTCCTTCGCGATGATGTCCTGGTCGATCTTGTTCGCGCCGTCGTCGACGATGGACGCGAGGTCGACCGTCTTGCCGGTCCAGATCGGGTCGATACCGGCGGCGCGGACGACGTCGGGCAGCGAGTTCGCCTGTGCGGACTCGCGGAGCTTCGTCTGCAGGCCGTCGTAGGGGAGGTTCACGATCTTGACCGAGACGCCGGTCTTCTTCTCGTAGGAGTCCGCGAGGTCCTGGTACCCCTTCTCCTGCGCGGTCGAGGTGGACAGCCAGAAGGTGAGCTGGTCGACCTTCCCGCCGTTCGAGCCGGAGCCGCCGGACGCGCAGCCGCTCAGGAGTGCGAGCGCGGCGATGCCGCCGGCGAGGGCGAGCATTCTCTTGGAGGACTTCATCGTCACTGCTTTCGTTCGGGACCACGGCGTGCGCCGCGGGCGAGCGTTCAGGGGGTCTCGGCCGAGTGCCACAGGTCTACACGAGCCGGGGCGGCTTGGCAAGCGCTTTCCGAAATCATGTGATGACAACGCGACGTGCGCCGCCGAGCGGCGCGGAACGGGGTGGAAATCGCTATCCTCGCGACCAGACCGCGGTCGCGGTCCGGACTGGAGGCACGACATGCCCGAGCGGAGCACGGTCACCCTGGCGGACGTGGCCGAGCGGGCAGGCGTCTCGCTCGCCACCGCCTCGCGGGCCCTCAACGGCAGTACGCGGAAGGTCCGGCAGGAGTCGCTCGACCGCGTGCACGCCGCCGCGCAGGAGCTCCGCTACACCGCCAACGTGCAGGCCCAGGCCGTTGCCCGCGGGACCACCACGACCCTCGCCCTCGTCGTGGGCGACATCGCCGACCCGTACTTCGCCGCGATCGCCGCCGGGGCGATCCGCGCCGCCGACGAGGCCGGCCTCGTCGTCACGATCACGTCCACCGGCGGGGACGCCTCGCGCGAGCAGGAGGTGCTCGCCGTGGTCGCCGGCCTCCGCCCCCGGGCCGTGGTGCTCGCCGTCAGCCGCAGGCTCGGTGCTGCGTCCGACACCGGAGCCGCGGTGCAGGCGCTCGCCGCCGGGGGTGCCGGGGTCGCCGCGCTCGTCTCCGACCTCGACGGCGGGTCCGTCCCCGGGGTCGAAGGGCTCGTGATCCGCAACCTCAGCGGAGCCGCGGCGCTCGCCGGTGCCCTCGTCGAGCAGGGGCACGACTCGTTCGCCGTCCTCGCCGGGGACCCGACGCTCGCCACCGCGCACGCCCGCTACGAGGGGTTCGTGGCCGGGCTCGCCGCACACGGACTGAGCGTGCCGGACCGGTGGGTCGTTCCGTCCGCGTTCACCCGCGACGGCGGACACCGGGCGATGGAGACCCTGCTCGACGCAGCCGCCGGGGGAGCGGCACCGCTGCCGCGGTGCGTGTTCGCGGTCACGGACCTCATGGCGGTCGGGGCGCTCGCGGCGATCCGGGAGCGCGGACTCGTCCCGGGCGTCGACATCGGCGTCGCGGGGTTCGACGACGTCCGGATGCTCGCCGACGTCGTGCCGGCGCTCAGCACCGTCCGGCTCCCGCTCGAGGACATCGGTGCGCGGGCGGTCCGGCGGGCACTCGGGACGGACACGGGCGGTGCCGTCGACGGCGAGGTCGTCCTGCGCGCGAGCACCGCCCGGTAGCGCGTGGCGAGGTCGCTCCTCGGCACGGGGGCGGCACCGATTGCTGTCGCGAGAAGGACGTGCTGCACCGGTGCACGAACGTCGAGGTTCCACGACACTTCGCGTGTTCGGCGCCGAGGTTCCACGGAGCGTCGCTGACAACCCCGAGATCCCAGAATTCTGGAACCTCGGGGTGGGTGTCCGTACCGGGTGACGCATCGTGATCCACGACCGAGGGCTGCGCAGCGCGCTCCTCGTGGTGTACCTTGCCTGGCAAGCGCTTTCCGTAGAGGCGGAGGCGGCGCGGCGAGCAAGGGAGCACGCGATGACCACACGCACGATCGGCATCATCATGCACGGCGTCACGGGGCGCATGGGGTACCGCCAACACCTCGTCCGCTCGGTGCTCGCCATCCGCGAGGAGGGCGGCGTGCTCCTGCCCGACGGCACCCGCGTGCAGCTCGAACCGCTCCTCGTCGGACGCAACGCCGACCGGCTCGAGGAGATCGCGACGCGGCACGGCCTCGAGCACTGGACGACCGACCTCGATGCCGCGCTCGCGGACCCGCGTTGGGAGGTGTTCGCCGACTTCGCCGTGACGAGCGCCCGAGCCGGAGCCCTCCGTCGGGCCATCGCCGCGGGCAAGGCCGTCTACACCGAGAAGCCGACCGCCGAGTCCTCCGCGGAGGCGCTCGAACTCGCCCAGCTCGCACACGACGCCGGGGTCCCGAACGGGGTCGTGCACGACAAGCTCTACCTGCCGGGGCTCCGGAAGCTCCGGCGGCTGATCGACTCCGGGTTCTTCGGCCGGGTCCTCTCGGTGCGTGGCGAGTTCGGCTACTGGGTCTTCGAGGGCGACTGGCAGGCCGCGCAGCGCCCGAGCTGGAACTACCGCAAGGAGGACGGCGGCGGCATCGTCGTCGACATGTTCCCGCACTGGAACTACGTCCTCGAGCAGCTCTTCGGCCGGGTCGAGTCGGTGTACGCCCGTGCGGTGACCCACATCGAGCAGCGCTCCGACGAGCAGGGTCGTCCGTACGCTGCCACCGCCGACGACGCCGCGTACGGGGTGTTCGACCTCGCCGGGGGCATCACCGCGCAGATCAACTCGAGCTGGGCCGTCCGCGTCGACCGTGACGAACTCGTGGAGTTCCAGGTCGACGGAACCCTCGGCAGCGCCGTGGTCGGGCTCTTCGGCTGCCGCGTCCAACCGCGGACCGCGACGCCGAAGCCGGTCTGGAACCCGGACCTCCGCGACGACCGTGACTACCGCGGGCAGTGGCTCGAGGTGCCCGACGAGGACTTCGGCAACGGCTTCCGGGCCCAGTGGGAAGACTTCGTGCGCGACCTCGTCGCCGGGCGGCCGCACCGCTACGACCTGCTCTCGGGCGCCCGCGGCGTCGCGCTCGCCGAGGCCGGTCTGCGGTCCAGCGCCGAAGGCCGACGCATCGACCTGCCCGAGCTGGACCTGCGCACCCCGGCCGAGCCGAGCCTCCAGGCGGACCCCCGAGCCGCACCGACGACAGGCGACGCCGACGAGGTCGCGCAAGACGGTGATGCCGACGAGGTCGCGCAAGACGGCGACGTCGACGAGGTCGCGCAGGACGGCGACGTCGACCAGGTCGCGCGACCCAGCGACGTCGACGAGGTCGCGCAGCACGGCGAGACCGTCGGGGCGGTCGGCGCATGAGCGACCGGATCACCCTCTTGGCCCCGGACGGCACCACGAGCACCGAACCGCTCCGCGCGCCGATGTCCACGAGCAGGCCGTCCGGGCCGCTGACCGAGCGTGTCGTCTACGCCGCCGCGCACGTCGTGCCGCGCACCGCCGCGGACAACACCCCGGGAGCCCCGGCCGACCTGGACTGGGACGCCACCCTCGCGTTCCGGCACCACCTCTGGTCGTGGGGACTCGGCGTGGCCGACGCGATGGACACCGCCCAGCGGAACATGGGCCTCGACCCCTCGGCGACCCGCGAGCTCATCGCCCGCAGCGCCAGTGAAGCACAGTCGGTCGGCGGCCGGCTCGTCGTCGGGGTCAACACCGACGACCTCCCCGACGAACCGGTGTCGGAGCAGCAGGTCGTCGACGCCTACGTCGGGCAGCTGCACCACGCCGAGGACGTCGGCGCCGGGGTCGTCCTCATGGCGAGCCGGCACCTGGCGCGCCTCGCACGCACCGCGGCCGACCCCGCCGCGACCTACCGCCGCGTGTACGCCTCCGTGCTCGGCCGGGCGTCCGCGCCGGTCGTGCTGCACTGGCTCGGCGAGGCGTTCGACCCCGCCC
>NZ_JBPUGH010000012.1:0-39713 GCF_051548005.1 Curtobacterium flaccumfaciens
GGCGAGCGCTCCGACGGCCGCCAGCGCGTCGCGGGCGCGACCACGGGCCTCCCGGCCGGAGGCGCCGACCGCGCGCGGTCCGAAGGCGACGTTCGCGAGGACGGAGCGGTGCGGGAAGAGGTCGGAGCGCTGCGCGACCAGCCCGATCCGCCGGCGGTGGGTCGGGACGGTCCGGCGGTCGTCGGACAGCGTGCGGCCGTCGAGGACCACCACGCCGCGGTCGGGACGGACGAGCCCGGCGAGGACGTCGACGACGGTGGACTTGCCGGCGCCGTTCGGACCGATGAGGGCGACGCACTCGTCGGCGCCGACGTCGAGCGCGACGTCGACGTCCCGTGCGCGGACGACGACGTGTGCGCTGAGGCCGCTCACGTGAGCACGCTCCGGTTGCGCAGCGAGGACGCACCGATGACCACGACCGCGACCACGACGAGCACGAGCGAGAGCGCGACCGCGGTGTCGGGGTCGATCTCGCGCTGGAGGTAGATCTCGAGCGGGAGGGTCCGTGTCACACCCTGCAAGCTGCCGGCGAAGGTGAGGGTGGCGCCGAACTCGCCGAGGGCCCGGGCGAAGCAGAGGACGAGCCCCGCGGTGATGCCCGGCAGGATCCGGGGCGTGGTGACGGTCAGGAGGGTGCGGGTCGGACCCGCGCCGAGCGTCGCCGCGACCCGCTCGTACCGGTCGCCCCCGACGCGGAGCGCTCCCTCGATCGAGGACACCAGGAACGGCATCGACACGAAGGTCTGTGCGATGACGACCGCGGTCGTCGTGAAGGCGATCCGCAGTCCGTGCTCGTCGAGGAACGCCCCGATCGGTCCCAGTCTCCCGAAGGCGGCGAGGAGCGCCAGACCGCCGACGACGGGCGGCAGGACGAGCGGCAGCAGGACCACGGCACGGGCGACCCCGGTCCACCGTGACGTCGACCGGGCGAACACCACGGCGAGCGGGTAGCCGAGGACGAACGCGATGCCGGTGGTCGCGGCCGCGGTCCCGAGGCTGAGCCCCAGGGCGGCTCGCGATGCGGGCGAGGTGACGAGGGCGACGAACGAGCCCCAGTCGACGCGGCCGACCATCGCGAGGACGGGCACGACGACGAACAGGCCGCCGAGCACCGCGGGGACCGGGAGCCACCACGGGACGGGGCGGCGCACCGGTCAGGGCTTCCCGAAGCCGGCGTCGGCGAGCACCTTCTGGCCGGCGTCGGACAGGACGTACGCGGTGAACGCCTTCGCGAGCTCCGGGTCGGTCGACTCCTCGAGGACCCCGATCGGGTAGGTGTTGACCGCCGAAGACGCCTCGTCGAAGCGCACGCCGTCGACCTTGCCGCCGGAACCCTCGACGTCGGTGACGTACACGAGCCCGGCGTCGGCCTGCCCCGACTCCACCTTGCCGAGGACGTCGGTCACGGACTGCTCCTCGCTGACCGGGCGGAGGTCGACGCCCGTGGCCCGCTCGACCTTCGCGGTCGCCGCTCCGCACGGCACCGGTTCGGCGCACGTCACGACCTGCAGCCCGGACCGCGTGAGGTCGTCGAGGCCGGTGATGTGCTGCGGGTTGCCGGGGGCGACGGCGATCTCGAGGGTGTTCGTCGCGAAGTCCCTCGGCGAGCCCGCTGCCACGTCGGTCTTCACGATCTTGTCCATGTTCGCCTCGTCCGCGGAGGCGAACACGTCCGCGGGAGCGCCGTTGCGGATCTGCGTCACGAGGTCGCTCGACCCGGCGAACGAAAACCGGATGGTGGTGCCCGGGTGCGCCTGCTCGAACCGGTCGCCGAGGGTCGTGAAGGTCTGCTGCAGGGAGGCCGCGGCGAAGACCGTGATCGTGCCGGCCGGCGCGCCGGACGACGACGCGGACTCCGTCGCCGCGGGAGCGCCCGGAGAGGAGCACGCGGCGAGCGCCAGCGCTGCGATCGTTCCGGTGGCCAGAGCCGTCATCCGCAGGAGCGTCTTCACTCGGTCAGCGTAGCCGCATCTGCGTGAACGTCGCCGCCTGCTCCGGTTTCCGGATCCGCCGTCGGTCGCCCTTCGGCCAGCCAGGCCGTGATCCCTCCGTCGAGGACGACCACCGGGCGTTCGAGCGCACGCGCGTAGGCGGTGGCCCGACGTCCGCTCGCGCAGACGGCGACGACGGTGCGGTCGTCCGGGCGCAGCGCCTCGGGCGGGATGCTGCCGGCGATGATCCCGGTCGCGCGTTCCTCGGGCGTCCGGACGTCGACGAGGACGAGGGGTCCGTCCGCCGCCAGCGCCGCCGCCAGCGCCGAGGGCGCGATCGTCTCGGGCACCGTGTCGGCGACCGGTGCCGGCCGTCGCGATCCCGGCCCGCGCCGCAGGGGGCTCTCGGTCCACCGCCAGCGCCGGGCGTCGACCGTGAGGACCCGGCCGAGGAGCGGCTCGCCCAGGCCGGCGACGAGCGCGGTCACCTGCGCGGCCATCACCGACCCGACCGCACCGCAGAGGGCGGGCAGGACGCCGTCGAGCGCGCAGGACCCTTCGTCCGGCAGGACGTCGGGGTGCAGGTCGTGGAAGTCGACGGGGTCCGACCCGGCGTCGTGGAACACCGAGACCTGGCCGTCGTAGCCGAGGACCGTCCCCCAGACGAACGGGATGCCGTGGGCGGCGCAGGCGTCGGAAACCGCCCGGGTCACGACCACGCTGTCGGCGGCGTCCACCACGACGTCGTGGTCGGCGACCTGCTCGGCCGCGAACGAGGCCGTGAGCGCGACCACCTCGAGCGACGGGTCGACCGCGCGCAGGCGCTCCGCGGCGACCTCGGCCTTCGGTCGTCCGACGTCCGCCAGGTCGAAGAGGACCTGTCGAGCGAGGTTCGACGGGTCGACGACGTCGTGGTCGACCACGGTCAGCCGCCGGAGGCCGGCACCGGCGAGGTACTGCAGCACGGGGGCTCCGAGGCCACCCGCTCCGACGACCAGGACGCTGGCGTCGGCGAGGGCGGCGAGGGCTCGGTCCCCCGCCCCCTGCAGCGCGGCGGTGCGGGAGGTCAGGGCGCGGCGGGCGTCCGCGGGGGCGGTGCGGGCGTCGCCGGGGGCGGTCACTCGCGGCCCGCCGTCTGGTCGGGCTCCGGGACCTCGACGGAGACCATCGTGGCCTTCACCGACGCGACCGCGACCGATCCGACCTCGAGCCCGAGCTCGCGCGCCGCCTCGGCACTCATGAGCGACACGACCCGGTGCGGACCGCTCTGCAGTTCGACCTGGGCCATCACCCCGTCGACCGCCAGGTCGGTCACGATCCCCACGAAGCGGTTGCGCGCCGAGCTCCGGACGCCCGACGGGTCGCCGAGCTGCGCGCCGCGCTGCCGGGCGTGCTCCGCGAGCTCCCGCCCGTCGACGACCGCACGGCCCGCCCCGTCGTCGTGGCGGGTGAACGTGCCGCCGTCGACGAGTCGTCGCACGGTGTCGTCGCTCACCCCGAGGTACGTCGCCGCGTCGCGGATCCGGAGCATCGTCATGGCCCGACGATAGTCCGTGCTCCGGCCGGGAACCGACATGTGAACTCTCAGTGGACGGCACGGTACGGTCAGGCCTCCGCCCAGCCCGCACCGGTACCGTGCAGGTCGTGACCTCCCCCCGTACCGACACCATCAGGGTGCAGCCAGGCCTCTCCACGGCCTCGGTGCGGGAGCGGCTGCAGGCCGTCCCGAGCGGCGTCCGCGTCGCCGTCGTCCGGACGCCGGAACTGACCATCGGGGCACTCGGGGTCCTCGTGGCCGCCGCGTTCGCCTGGGTGCCGTCGCTCTGGTACGACGAGGGTGCCACCGTCACGAGTGCACAGCGCACCTGGCCGCAGCTGTGGGCCGAGCTGCACAACGTCGACGCCGTGCACGGCCTCTACTACGCGCTCATGCACGCGTGGTTCTGGCTCGTCGGGTACACGCCGTTCACGCTCCGGTTCCCGAGCGCCCTCGCGATCGGTGTCGCCGCCGGACTCGTGGTCGCTCTCGGACGACGCCTCGGCGGCCGGCGTCTCGGCATCGCCGCCGGGCTCGTGTTCCTCGCGCTCCCCCGCGTACAGTGGGCCGGGAGCGAGGGGCGCTCGTACGCGACCATCACGACCTTCGCGGTGTGCCTGACGCTCGTCGGGATGACCGCGGTCCGTCGCTCCCGGAACGGCCGGAGCCTGCACTGGTGGGTCGCGTACGGCGTCCTCGCCGTCGTCGCGATCACCTTCAACGTCTACCTCGCCCTCGCTGTCGCGGCGCACGGCGTGACCTTCCTCTGGACGATGCTCGCCGACCGCCGGGCACGGAGTGCCGACCGCGGCGTCAGGCCGCTCGCCCCGGGCGGGTCACTGCTCCGGTGGGCGATCGTCTCCGTGGTCGTCCTGCTCGCCGTCTCACCCTTCGTGCTCGCCGTCGCCAGCCAGTCGAAGCAGGTGGCCTGGCTCGGACCGATCAGCGAGCGCACGCTCCCGCAGGTGTTCGCGACGGCATGGTTCGGCGGTGTCGAGGTGTACGCCGCCGTCGCGTGGGCGCTGATGGTCCTCGGCGTCGCGACCGCGCTGGTCGCGACCCGCCGTCCGTCCGCCACGGTCCGGTCGCTGTTCCGCGCACAGGCCGTCCGCGTCGCGCTCCCGCTCGTCGTGGTCCCCACGCTCGCCCTGCTCGTCGCCACCGCGATGGGCCGGCACCTGTACACGCCGAAGTACGCGAGCCTCAGCCTGCCGTTCGTCGCGCTCCTCATCGCGCTCGGCATCACGGTCATCCGCAAGCGCGCGGTGCTCGCCGGTGCCCTCGTGGCCGTCCTCGTCCTGTCCGTCCCGACGGCCGTGCTCGTGAAGACGCCGCGCTCGAAGCAGGACTCCACGTGGTCGGTCGCCGCCTCGATCATCGCCTCCGAGCGGTCGAAGCAGCACGACAGCGACGAGGGGGTCGTGTTCGGTAGCGTCTACGGGCACCCCGGGACGACCGCGGACATCATCCGCCAGGCCTACCCGAACGCGTTCGCGGGCATGACGGACCTCGCCGTCCGCAAGGACGGCGCAGCCTCGGGTGTGCTCTGGAACCAGAACGGCGACGTCGCCACCACGATCCCGAGCCGACTCGGCGACATCGACACGGTGTGGTTCGTCGGCGGGACCGTCAAGGCGCGCAACATCCAGCCGGAGACCACGCAGGTCCTCACGGAGCACGGCTTCACTGCGGTCCACCACTGGAAGACCGGCACCGTGGTGCTGACGGAGTACAAGCGGTCCTGAGCCCGGTCGGCCGCCCAGCCGACCGGAGCCGTTCCGCTGTCAGTGCACGACGCGGGCGCCGTGCACCGGCCCCGCAGCACGCACCGCCACGAGCCCGGCGGCACTGAGCTCCACCTGGACCTCGAGCGCGGCGTCCCGGTCAGCGACGAGGAACGCCACCGTCGGACCGCTCCCCGACACGAGACCCGCGAGCGCGCCGGCCTTCTCGCCGATCTCGAGCGTCTCCGCGAGCGAGGGCTGGAGCCGCATCGCCGGGGCCTGCAGGTCGTTGTGCAGGCAGTCCGCGAGCAAGCCGGGGTCGCCCGCGCGGAGCGCCTGCAGCACGTTCGCCTCGACGACGGGGGTCGTGGGCGCCGGGGCGATGTCGGCCCGGTACCGCTCACGGTGCTCGTCGAGCGCACGGTAGACGGCGGGCGTCGAGAGCCCGGTGTCGCTGAGGGCGAGCACCCAGCGGAACTCGCCCTTCGCGAGCGCCGGGCTGAGTTCGTCGCCGCGCCCCGTGCCGACCGCGGTGCCGCCGGCGAACGCGAAGGGGACGTCAGCGCCGAGCTGTGCAGCGAGTCGGAGGAGCTCATCGCGGCCGAGCGCCGTCCCCCAGAGCGTGTCCACCGCGAGCAAGGTGGCTGCGGCGTCCGCCGAACCCCCGCCCATGCCGCCGGCGACGGGGACGTGCTTCTCGATCGTCAGTCGGACCCCACCGCGGTGCCCGGACGCGTCAGCAACGAGCCGGGCTGCCCGGATCGCGAGGTTCGACTCGTCCGTGGGCACCGCCGTGGTGTCGATCGGGCCCGTGAAGGTGACCGAGAAGTCGTCGGCCGTCTCGGCGATCACGTCCTCGTAGAGCGACACCGCCTGGTACGCCGTCGCGACGTCGTGGTAGCCGTCGTCCTGCAGGGCGCCGACGGACAGGAACACGTTGATCTTGCCGGGGGCGCGCGTCCGCACGCGGGTCGGTGCGGCCAACGAGGTCATGGCTCCAACCTATCCCGCGGCCGGAGCACGTTCCTGCGCGTGACGGCCGAGCCGACGGCAGCCGGCTACGACCGCGCGGCCGCGAAGCCGCGCGCGAGGTCTGCGAGGACGTCGTCGATGTGCTCGAGCCCGATCGACAGCCGGATCAGCCCCTCTCCGACACCGGCGGCTGCACGCTCGGACGGCGTCATCTGCACGTGCGTGGTCGACGCCGGGTGCACGACGAGCGACCGGACGTCGCCGATGTTCGAGACGTGGTCGAACAGTTCGAGGGCGGCGACGAACCGGCGGCCGGCCTCGAGCCCTCCGTCGAGGTCGAACGCGAGGACCGCCGACGGCCCCTTCGGCACGTAGCGCTGCGCCAGGGCGTGCCACGGCGACGAGGGGAGTCCGGCGTAGTGCACGCCGAGGACCTGGTCGTGGGCGTCGAGCCAGGAGGCCACCGCGGCGGCGTTCGACACATGCCGCTCCATCCGCAGCGACAGTGTCTGGATCCCCTGCAGTACGAGGAAGGCGGTGAACGGGGCGATCGCCGGACCGAGGTCGGCGGAGAGCTTCGAACGTGTGCGCTGGATGAACGCGCGCGGCCCGAACTTCGCCGCGAAGTCCGTCCCGGCGAACCCGGAGTGCTCGACGCTGGTCAGCTGCGGGTACTTGTCCGGGTACGCCGCCCAGTCGAACTTCCCCGAGTCGACGATGAGACCGGCGATCGCGCTGCCGTGCCCGGCGAGGTACTTCGTCGCCGAGTGCACGACGATGTCCGCACCGTGCTCGATCGGGCGGACGAGCCACGGCGTCGCGATGGTGTTGTCGACGATCAGCGGCACCCCGGCCTCGTGCGCGACACCGGCGACTCCGGCGAAGTCGAGCACGTCACCGCGCGGGTTCGGGATCGACTCCCCGAAGAACGCCCGCGTCTCCGGACGGACGGCCGCCGCCCACTCGGACAGGTCGGTCGGGTCCTGTACGAACGTGAACGAGATCCCGAGGTCACGGAGCGTCGACGCGAAGAGCGTGTACGTCGCGCCGTACAGCGAGGCGCTCGACACGACGTGGTCACCGGCACGGGCGACACCGAGCACCGCGAGGGTCGTGGCAGCCTGCCCGGAGGCGAGAGCGAGCGCACCGGCCCCGCCCTCGAGGTCCGCGATCCGCCGTTCCAGCGCTGCCGCCGAGGGGTTGTTCACGCGGGAGTACGTGTGCCCCGGGGCGTCGAGCAGGAAGCGCGCGGCGGCGTCCTCGCCGGACGGGTACACGAACGCGGCGCTCTGCGCGATCGGCGGCACATTCGCTCCCCAGCCCGGGTCGGCCTTGAAGCCCGCTCGGATCTGCCGGGTCTCGAACGCCCAGTCGTCCTCGACCGCGGGCATCAGGCGCCGACCTCGGTCGGCACCGGGACGGACGGACGGACGAGCGGGATGACCTGCTCGCCGAAGCGCTCCATCTCCTCGAGCTGCGGCGAGAACTGCAGCAGCAGGGTGTCGACTCCGGCGTCCTCGAACTCCTTGATCCGGTCAGCCACCTGCGAGGGGGTCCCGACGAAACCGGGGCGCAGCCCGCGGTTCGACACCGAGTAGTCCTCCAGCGACGGCACGTGCTCGAGCTGCGACTTCGAGATGAAGTCCTGGTAGGACTCGTAGGCCCTGCCGTGCTGCACGTCCGTGATCCGGGCGAGCTCGGCCTGTGCCTCCGCCTCGGTCTCGCGGACGATCACGTACGCGGCCATCCCGAACGCTTCGAACGGCTCGCGCCCCGCGTCCTCGCGGCGACGGCGCATCTCGGCGATCTTCGTCCGGAGTTCCTCGACGGTGCCGCCGTGGGTGACGTACGCGTCGGCGTAGCCCGTGATCGCGGCCTTGCCCGCCTCGCTCTCGCCGCCGGCGTAGATGCGCGGGGTGACGCGGGGCTTCGGCTCCAGGTGCGCGTTCTCGACGTCGTAGTACTCCCCGTGGAACGAGTACGGGGTCTCGCGCCAGAGGCCCTTCATGACCTCGACGAACTCCGCCGTCCGCTTGTACCGGTCGTCGTGCTCGGAGAAGATCCCGCCGTACTGCTTGGCCTCCTCGGCCCACCAGGCGCTCACCACGTTGAACGTGAACCGGCCGCAGGAGATGTCGTCGATCGTCGCCGCCTGCTTCGCGGTGACGGCCGGCAGGTGGTAGCCGGGACGCATCGCCGCCATGATCTCGAGTCGCTCGGTCGTCGCGGCGATGGCCGCCGCGAGCGACCAGGCCTCGAGCGACGGCGCCGCCGTGCCCTTGATGTCGTTGAGGTTCAACTCCGGCACGAGCGTCAGGTCGAAGCCGATGCGCTCGGCTCGCTGCGCGAGCCGCTTCACGTAGTCGAACGTGACGGGCATGTCCTCGTCCTCGACGTTGCGCAGCCAGCCGCCGAAGAGCGGGGTCCAGTATCCGAATCGCACGGGTTGTTCCTTGGGTGGTGAGTACCGGCCTGGAGGCACGGGGCGGGCCCGCACCGTGCCTCCAGGCCGTGGGTGGCTTGGAGCTCAGACCGCGACGGTCTGGTACTGCGCGGCCAGCAGGCCGCCGGTGAAGCGCGCGATCGCGCGCGGTCCGGAGACCGGCGCGGACGCCTCGACCGCGGGGTTGTAGTTCGTGTTCGTGTTGATGTCGTACACGACGTGCCGGCCGTCCGTGGTCTCCATGAACTCGACCCCCGCGATCGGGATGCGCTGCTCGGCGAGGAACGTCCGGAGCTGCTGGACGAGCGGGTGCGACGCGGTGACGTCCTCGCGGACGCTGAACGCAGCCGGCGCGCCGGCCGTCTCGGCACCGGGCACGTCGCAGACCGCCCCGGCGATGACTTGGGGCACCTCGCACGCGTCGGCCGGGCAGAGCTCGAAGCTGCCGGCGCTCGTGTCGACGCGCACGGCGTAGACGAACTCGCCACCGACGAACTCGAGGCGCGTGATGAACGGCTCCCGCGCGGTGAGGTACTCCTGCAGGAGCGTGATGCCGTCGACGGGCGCCTCGAACTCCGGGCTGTCGACGTACTCGTCGAACTCCGCGAGCGAGTCGAACCGCCGCACGCCGAGGCCCTTGCCGCCCTGGTTGTGCTTCGTGATGAACGGGACGTCCTGCCCGCCGGTGAAGGAACGGGCGGCGTCCTTCAGCCCGGTGGAGCCGAACACGGCGGTGGTGCGCGGCACGTCGAACCCGGCGTCGCGCAGCAGGCCGTGCTGGGCGACCTTGGACACCTCGAGCTCGAGGACGTGGCTGCCGTTCACCACCGTCCGCCCGGCACGCTCGAGCCAGCCGAGGAGCGCACGCGTGTACTCCTTGCTGTGCTCGTGGCCACGGGTGTGGCTGCTCGCCGACATGCGGCTCCAGTAGACCCCGGGGGCGGGCTCCGCGGCGAGGTCGATCTGCCCGTCGGTGAGGAGGATCTCCTCGACCGGGACGCCCTCGGCCTCGAAGGCAGCGGCGAGCGGCGGGAACCACTCGGGGTTCTCGTGGATGACGTACACGCGCGGAGAGCTCACGCGCCTACCCTAGGCACGGCGTGTGACAGGCGGCCAGGTGTGTGACGCGCCGTTTCGCACACCGAAGCAACCGGCAACATTTCAGTACGGTGCCGTGGTGCGACTCATCTTCATCGACGAATCGGGCCGTGACGACGCGTTCTACTTCTTCGGCGCGTTGATCGCGGATGCGGCTGCGGTGCGTCAGATCGAGCAAGGACTCGACGGGGTCGCGTGCCTCGTCGCTGCCCACGTCTCCGGATTCGATCCCGACACCGAGTTCCACGCGGTTGACATGTTCCACGGCGAACGTGCTTGGAAGCGGGTGCCCCTCGGTTGGAGAGTGAAGGCTTGTACGCTCGTCGCGAAGGTCCTGGCGCGTTCGAGCGCATCGTTCATCTTCCGCGGCATCGATCTCGAGGCGCACGGTCGCAAGTACGGATCCAACGCGTACCCGGCGCATCTCCTGACGCTGGCGCATGTGCTCGAGAGTGTGCACGAACGCCTGCGGTGGTTGGACCACTCCGAACAATTGGGACTCGTGCTCGCGGATGAGCACCACTCCGCCGCAGGTGCGAGGAGGAGCCTCCGGAGCTTCAAGGTCGAGAGTGCTCCGGGTTACACCAGGAAGCCGCTCACCCGGATCGCCGACACGATCTACTTCGGGCCCTCACACGAAAGCAGGATGCTCCAGGCGGCCGACCTCGCAACCTACTTCCTGAACCGCTCGAAGACGGTCACCGAGAAGGATCCACGATCAGCCGATGCGGTCCGGAAGATCGCGGATCTCATCGGCGAGATCACGATCGTCGACTACGTATGGTCGCCGGCATGACACAACGCCCCGCAACTGCGGGGCGTTGGCTGGGTGCGGGAGGCCCTGGGCGTCCTGCAGGACCAATGTAGCCAGAACGTCCGACAGCGTGCAAGACCCACGAGCCGTCTCCGCTTCGTTCCGATCCTTCACGGAGCGCTGGTCGGTCGCTGAGGGAGCCGCGCATCGCGCAGCAGGACGACGCGGAAGCACGCGCCTCGCTCGACGGGGACGGCGGTGATGCGCCCACCGAGCCGATCGACCAGACGCGCTGCGATGGACAGTCCGAGTCCGGTGCCGACCGGCCGTTCGTCGCGGTGGCGGTCCCGGAGGGCTCCACGGACGAAGGCACGGTGCAGGTCCTCGACCGCGATGCCGGGGCCGTCGTCGGCGACCTCGACGACGACGCCCGCCGGCTCGTCCCCGACCCGGACCACCACCTGCCCACCGGGACGCGCCACACGCAGGGCGTTCTCGACCAGCCCGTCGACCACCTGTCGCAGGCGGAGGGGGTCGGTGCGTGTCACGGCCTCCGCCACGTGCGACTCGGCGCCGACCCGGGCCCCGACCGTCGCGGCGCGCCCCTCCCACGCGCGGACGCTCTCGGAGACGACCTGCACGACGTCGACGAGTCCTCGGCGGACCGGGAAGTCGTCCGCCTCCAACCGCGCGAGCGTCAACAGGTCGGCGACGAAGGCGTCGAGGCGCTCGGTCTCCGCCCGGACGACCGTGCCGACCCGGGCCGTCTCGTCGACCGGGACGAGACCGTCCGCGAGTGCGTCCGCGTAGCCCCGCACGGCCGCGAGCGGCGTGCGGAACTCGTGCGAGATCGAGGTGAGGAACTCGCGCTGGGCCGCTTCCGACCGGGCGAGCTCGCGGTCGAGGAGCGCCAGCGCACGCTGCACGTCGGCGATCTCCGTCACTTCGGCGATCCGGCCGTCGGACGGCCCCCGTTCCGCGAGCACGCCGCGCTCACCCGAGGCCAGTCGCGCGGCGATCGCCGAGACACCCCGGAGCGGTCGGGTGACGTACCGCGCGACCAGCACCCCGAGGACCATCGCGACGAGCACGCCGATGAGGAGCGCCACCGCGAACCGGGCGAGCACGGTGTCGGCGTGCAGCACGGACACGTCCTCGACGGCGACCACGGAACCGCCGCCACGTGCCGGGACCGCCTCGACCAGCAGTGTCCGCCAGCCGTCCACCTGCCGGACGGACAGCCGGTCCGTCGTGGTGAGCCGTGCCTCCAGGCCGGACGGCAGCGACGTGACGACGCCACCCACCGCACCGTCCCCGCCGGAGCCGAGGTCGATCCGTCCCTTGCTGCGACGTTCGACGCGGGCGGCGAACGCGGCGCGCTGCCCCGCCGGCGCTGCGGCGAGCGCCTGCGCCGTGGCCAGGAGCACCTGACGGGTCTGACCGATGGACTCCTGGCGGACCAGCTGGAACCCCACGACGCTGACGGCGAGCACCGCGACCAGCGCGACCGCCACCGTCGTCGCGACGATCCGTCCGGTCAGGCTGCGGCTCCTCATCCCTGCCCCTCCGGGTCGAACGCGTACCCGACGCCTCGGACGGTGCGGATGCCGGACTCCTCGCCGAGCTTCGCGCGGAGCTGCGCGACGTGCACGTCGACCGTCCGGGTGCCGCTGAAGTCGGCGACACCCCAGACCGCCCCGAGCAGCTGTGCCCGCTCGAACACCCGACCGGGCTCCCGCGCGAGGTACGCGAGCAGGTCGAACTCGGTCACCGTCAGTGCGACGGGTTCCCCGCCGACCGTCACGCGCCGACGGACGGTGTCGATCCTGAGTCGGCCGGCGACGACGACCGGCTCGGTGCGAGGCGTCGCCCGCCGGACGAGGCCGCGGACCCGTGCGGCGAGTTCGCGCCCGGAGAACGGCTTCGTGACGTAGTCGTCGGCGCCGAGCTCGATGCCGAGGACACGGTCGACCTCGGCGTCGCGCGCGGTGACCAGCACCACCGGAGTCCAGTCGTCCGCGTCGCGGAGGGCGCGCACCACCCCGATCCCGTCGAGCGACGGCAGCCCGATGTCCACCACAGCGGCGACGGGAGCGGTCCTCCGGATCGTGGCGAGGGCGTTCGCTCCGTCCCGGACGACGAGGACCTCGAACCCGGCGTCGCGCAGGTAGAGGCGCTCGACGTCGGCGATGGCCGGCTCGTCCTCGGCGACGACGACGAGCCCTCGTGCGGTGTCCACGTGCCGATCTTCGGGCCGGACCGCCGGGAACGCGACCGGAAGCCGCCCGTCCCGGTGCGCGTCCGTACAGGACCCGAACACTGCGGTGACGTCGCCCGATCCTGCTGGTCCGACCATCGTCGTGTCGTGGTCGTCCGGTCACGACGTCGTCGGTCGCCGTCGCGACCGTCCGCCAGGAGGAACACCATGCTGCCCACCACCCGTCGCCGCCTGCTCGTCACCACCGCCGCTGCCGCCGTCTGCCTCTCCGCCGTCGGCGGCGTGGCAGCGCTCGGCGGAGCAGCAGCGGACGCTGCGACTCCCACCGCACCGACCGCGACACCGTCCGCGACGCACGCCCGTCCGCGTCTCTCCGCTGCGGAGCGGACGGACCTCCGGCGGATCGAACACGCGATGCCGGGGTCGTTCCGTCGAGCCCTGCGCGAGGCCGAGCACCACCGGACCACGACCGAGCGGAAAGACGCGGTCGCGGCGCTCGAGCGGCACGCGGTGTCGGGGACGTACGGCGACACCGTGCGGACCGTCGTGCAGGACGCGGTGCAGGCAGGGACGTCCTCGTTGCCGTCGCGGACCGCCGCCCGGGTGGAGGCGATCGAGGGCGGGCGGCGGACCGACCTTCGGCGGGACGTGCGCGTGTTCCTGCGTCGTGCCCTCGACGATCGGTACGGGTCGACGCTGCAGCACGAGCTCGAGCAGTTGGGCCAGGGGCTCCCGGCGGTGCCGCCGCGCTCGTCGGGCTCTGGTTCGTCGGGCTCTGGTTCGTCGGGCTCTGGTTCGTCGGGCTCTGGTTCGTCGGGGTCTGATTCGTCGGGGTCTGGTTCGTCGGGGTCTGACTCGTCGTCCGCCAGCTGACCGGACCGGTCAGCCCGCGAACGCCTGGGTGCCGACGACGCCGAGCAGCTCCAGCTTCTCGGCGTCCTCGGTGCCGGGCGGTGCGGTGAAGAGCAGGAGGGCCTGCGCCCGGTTGTCGGTGTGCAGGACCTGACAGTCGACGGTGATGGTGCCGAGCTCCGGGTGGACGAAGGTCTTCCGGTCCTCCCAGCGGGTGCGGACCTCGTGGAGTGCCCAGAGCTCCCGGAACGCGGGGCTCTCCCGCTCCAGGTCGGCGACCAACTGCTGCGCCCGTCGGTCCCCCGGCCCGGCCGTGCCGACCGCCGCGCGGAGACTCGCGACCTGCGCTCGCGCGAGGCGGTCGTGCTGCTCCGGCGCGTACTTCGCCCGCTCGGCGGCGGTCATGAACCACCGCCACGGCTGGTAGCGCTCGTTGCCCGGCAGGTCGACCGTCGAGCCGAGCAGCGCCGCCGCCAGCCGGTTCTCCACGAGGGTCTCGCCGAGGTCGTTGACCACGATCGCCGGGGTGTCCTCGAGCCGGTCGAGCACCCGGAGGATCGCGGGGTCGACGTGGTCGGAACGGTGCACCCGGACCGGAGCGTTGTGCCCGGAGAGGTGGAACAGGTGGTCCCGCTCGTCGAGGGAGCAGCGGAGCGCACGGGCGATCGCCGCGATCATCTGCTCGGACGGCTGCGGACCACGCTGCTGCTCGAGCCGGGTGTAGTAGTCAGCGGACATCCCCGCGAGGGCAGCGACCTCCTCGCGCCGCAGACCCGGGGTCCTCCGGCGCGTCCCGCTCCCCAGCCCCACGTCCTCGGGGCGCAGGAGCTCGCGTCGTCGGCGGAGGAAGTCGGCGAGGGCGGCACGGTCCATGTCCCTCATCGTGCACCGCGAGCGCGGGCCGAGCCAGGGATCGGCGATCCCCCGATGACCGCGCTCTGGTTCGGCCCCGAACCTCGGAGCATCGTGGAGGCATGGACATCACGAACGCCACCGTCTTCATCCCCGGCGCGACCTCCGGCATCGGCCTCGGACTCGCCCTCCGCCTGCAGGCCGCGGGCAGCACCGTCGTCATCGGCGGCCGCCGCGCCGAACTGCTGGACTCGCTCCACGAGGAGCACGGGTTCGACACCGTGGTCGTGGACGTCGCCGACCCCGCGTCGATCGCTGCCGCCGCCGACACGGTGCTCGCCGCTCACCCCTCGCTCGACGCCCTCGTCACGATGTCGGGCATCATGCGGACCGAGGACCTCCGGGACCCCGGCCACGTCGACGACGCCGTCGCGACCGTCGAGACGAACCTGCTCGGCACCATCCGACTCGTCGACGCCTTCCTGCCGCACCTGCTCACCCGCCCCACCGCCACCGTCGTGACGGTGTCGTCGGGCCTCGCGTTCACACCGCTCGCCGCGACGCCGACCTACAGCGCGACGAAGGCCGCCGTGCACTCGTACACGCTGTCGCTCCGGCAGCAGCTCACCGGGACGCCCGTCTCCGTGCTCGAACTCGTCCCGCCGGCGGTCGCCACGGACCTGCTCGGAGGCGCGGACTTCGGTGGCATGCCGCTCGACGACTTCCTGTCCGAGGTGATGGGGCTGCTCAGCTCGGGCGCCGCGCCGGAGATCCTCGTCGAGAACGTCCTGCCGCTGCGGTGGTCCGAGCGCGACGGGACGCAGCAGCAGCTCATCGAGGTGCTCGCCGGTCGCGGGCACTGACGGCGCCGCGCCGCTCGAGTCGTGCCACCGGAGCCGGCGAAGGGGCCCGACCGGTGGATCTGGCGGTCAGTCGCTCACCGGCCCCGGCTCGCCGCCGCGCGCCTCGCGCCGACGCACCCAGCGGTCGACCGCGCGGTTCGCGAGCCACAGCGCCGAGATGCTCCCGACGGCCACGAGCGACGAGTCGACCGGCCGGCCGACCATGCGGGCCGCGACGTACCCCGCGAAGAGCGCGATCACCCAACTCAACGGGGCGAGGGGCCCGCCCTGGAGACCGGCGGGCGACGTCTCGTCGGCGTCGTCATCGTCGTCGGGGGTCTCGTCACTGCTCATCCGGGCGAACGCGACACCCCAGACCACGAGGAGGACGCCGAGCGGGATCGCCACCCAGGCGGCGTCACTCGCCGGGTGGCGCACGGCAGCGGCGACGGCGAGCACGGCGACCACCAAGCCACCCATCACGAACGTCGTAGTGATGGCACGGGCGAGCTTCGAAGGGCGTTGCGGCACCCGGTGAGCGTAGCGCGGTGCCGGCCGCCGTCGGCGGCCGTGGGGCGTCAGAGGCCGGCGAAGAGCTGCTGCAGCTCGGCCTTCGCGTCGGGCATCCGCTCCGGACCGGTCAGCCGCTCGCGTTGCACGCTGACCCGGACCGTCCCGGGCTTGGTACCGTCCTCGGTGTTGAGGAGGACCGATTCGCGATCCGAGAAGGTCCACCGCGCCGACGGCCGCTTCCCGCCGCGACTCTGCGACGTCGGGTGGAACCCGAGCGCGGCGATGACGACGGGGACGATGCGGTCGAGCACGGCCTCCCGCTCGCCGGGGAGCTGCCGTGAGGCAGAGACCGCGAAGGTCCCGTCGGAGCGCTGCCCTGGGATCCGCAGCCCGCGCGCCTGCTCGTAGCCGATCGCGACTCCCTGCGCCCACCACCCGTCGACGCCCTGCTCGACGAGCCACGCGGCGATCGCGGTGTGGCCGAGGTGCTGGCCGCCGGCGGCGTCGAGCTCGGCGTGCCAGTCGTCGGGCATTCTGCCGGTCGCAGCCATGATGCGTTCCGGTCCGGCTCCTTGCGTGTGTGATCGCACCGTCCCGTCGCTCATGGGGTCAGCGTAGGGCCGGCGCGATCGCATCGCGCGCGGAGGATGTCCAGGCAGGCAGCTCCCGGCCTTCGCCCCACGGAGCGCACGACGTCGCGCGGGAGGAACAGCGGCAGGAGTGACGCGTCCACCGCCCCGAACGTCGGCTCGACCGTCACGAGCCCATCGGCGTCGGCTGCCATCACCAGGGCTGCTTGCACCGCACTCATGGACGAGAGCCGGAACCGTTCGCTGTAGTACATGAGGTCATCCATCAGGTCCGACAACTCGACGTGCACGGCGTCGGACTCGAGGAGCACGCTGCGCCACCGCCCGAGGAACGAGCGAGCGAGCTCGTCCGGTCCTGCACGAAGAGTCGGCGCCGAGCGGCACCGAGCGCGAATCCTCGCCCAGGAGGCCGTGCCGAACGCTCGATCGTGGAGCTGGCGTTCGAGCACGTCGGTGAAGAGCAGGCGGGTCCCCGCTCGCGTCAGACGTTCGAGGAAGTCAGCGGCCGCTGCGTGGTGCCGCGTCTCGGACTCGAGTGCCGCGAAGACGAAGCTGTTATCGAGCACCCGGCATGCGCTCGAGCGATTCCGTCGCCTAGACGCGGTCGGCCCGGCTCACAGCAGCGTGTGCGGCGAGGTCACGCTGCGCAACCGGACAGGCTCGCTGCTGAAGGTCGGAGCATCCAGGATGGCCCGCACCGCTTTCGCGCGTTCATCCGGTGTTCCGACAGGGCGCCGACGTCAACCGGCAGCGAGTACCGTCCGCCCGAGCCGCACGAAGTCGTCGACCCCGATGACCTCGCCACGCGCCGTCGGGTCGATCCCGGCAGCGGTCAGCACCTCGGCCGCACGCGCGCTCCCCCCGAGGACGCCCGACAGGCTCTGCCGCAGCATCTTCCGCCGCTGCTGGAACGCCGCGTCGACGAGCGCGAACACCCGGGACCGCAGGGCTTCGTCTCCGGGCTGCTCCCCGCGGTCGAACCCGACGAGCACACTGTCGACGTTCGGCACCGGCCAGAACACCTGACGGCTGACCTGACCGGCGATCGACCACGACCCGTACCAGGCGGCCTTGACGCTCGGCGAGCCGTAGACCTTGCTGCCCGGGTCGGCGGCGAGCCGGTACCCGACCTCGGCCTGCACCATCACGAGCGCACGTTCGATGCTCGGGAAGGTCGCGAGCAGGTGCAGGAGCACCGGCACGGACACGTTGTAGGGCAGGTTCGCCACGACGTGCGTCGGAGCTTCCGGCAGGTCGGACGCCGCGACGGTCAGGGCGTCCTGGTGCACGACCCGGAGCCGTGCGTCCGGCTGCATCGCCGACACGGTCGCCGGGAGCTGGGCGGCGAGGCGTCCGTCGATCTCCACCGCGGTGACCGACGCACCGGTCTCGGTCAGGCCGAGCGTGAGCGAGCCGAGGCCCGGTCCGATCTCGAGGACCCGGGACTCCGGCGTCACACGCCCGGATGCGACGATGCGACGCACGGTGTTGGCGTCGTGCACGAAGTTCTGACCGAGCTTCTTCGTCGGCGTGACGTCGAGCTTCGCGGCGAGGTCGCGGATCTCCGCCGGACCGAGGAGCGCCCCCACGACTACTCCGCCACCGTGACGGGTTCGGCGTCCCACGCGCCGTAGACCGTCTCGGTGTTCGAGGCGATCTGCGCGGCGAGCATCGAGACGTCGGTGCGGAGGGTCTCCGCCATCGAACGCAGCGTGAGCGGGATGAGGTACGGCGCGTTCGGTCGACCGCGGTACGGCGTCGGGGTGAGGAACGGCGCGTCCGTCTCGACCATGACCAGGTGGCGCGGGGCGACCTCGAGCGCATCGCGGAGGGACTGCGCGTTCTTGAAGGTCACCGTGCCCGCGAAGGACATGTACCAACCGCGCCCGGCGCAGAGGCGGGCGAGGTCGGGACCGCCGGAGAAGCAGTGGAAGACGGTGCGCTCCGGTGCACCGACGCGGTCGAGGACCTCGACCACGGCGTCGTGCGCGTCACGGTCGTGGATGGTCAGCGCGAGGTCGTGCTCCTTCGCGATGCGGATGTGCTCCTCGAACGAACGGACCTGAGCGGCGCGGCCGTCCTCGCCCGTGCGGAAGAAGTCGAGGCCGGTCTCACCGATCGCGCGGACCCGGGGCAACGCGGCGAGCTCGGCGATCCCGGCGAGGTGCTCGTCGAGGGTGCCGGCAGCGTCGAGCACCGGTGCTTCGTTCGGGTGCAGCGCGACCGCCGCGAGCACGCGGGGTTCACGGGCGGCGACGGCGGCGGACCACTGCGAGGTCGCGAGGTCGGTGCCGACCTGCACGACGCCGCGGACGCCGACGCTCGACGCGCGGTCGAGGTGCTCGCGGTACTCGAGCGGCCCGTCGCCGCCCTCGCCCACGCCGTCGGCGATCTCCATGTGGGTGTGGTTGTCGTACACGGGGACGACGAGCGCCTGCGGGAGGGGCGGGTAGGTCAGGTCGCGCTTGGACCCACCGCCCGATCCCTCGCCGCGGGCACGGACGTGCGCCGCGTCGGTCACGCTGCGCCCTGCTCCGGCTGCTGCTCGATCCGCGGGAAGAGCCCGGACTCGAGCGGCACGACCTGTGCGGCGCCCTGCCACTCCCAGGCGCGATCGATGCGCTGCTCGGCGATCGAACCGCCGGCGCCGATCGACGCCCAGAGCTTCTCGGTCGCCTTCGGCATGACCGGCGAGACCAGGACCGCGACGGTGCCGAGACCGCGGAGCGCGGTGACGAGCACGGTCGCGAGTCGCTCACGCTTCGTCTCGTCCTTCGCGAGGGCCCACGGCTCCTGCTCGGTGATGTACCCGTTCAGGGCGTCGACGAGCTCCCAGACGGTGGCGATCGCGTCGTGCGGCGCGAAGGCGCCCACGGCGGCGTCCGCGCGCTCGGTCACCGAGCGGGCGAGGTCCTCGATCGCACGGTCCGCGTCGGTCGACTCGCCGGCGGCAGGGACGACGCCGTCGAAGTACCGGCCGAGCATCGCGACGATGCGCGACGACAGGTTGCCGAACCCGTTGGCGAGCTCGGCCTGGTACCGGGCGGAGATGTCCTCCCAGCTGAAGTTGCCGTCCTGCCCGAAGGTGATCGCGCGGAGGAAGTAGTAGCGGAACGCATCCGAGCCGAACGTGTCCGTGATCTCCGACGGCGCGATACCGGTCAGCTTCGACTTGGACATCTTCTCGCCGCCGACGAGGAGCCAGCCGTGCCCGTAGACGCGCTTCGGCACCGGGAGCCCGGCAGCCATCAGCATCGCGGGCCAGATGACGGCGTGGAACCGGGCGATGTCCTTGCCGACGATGTGCACGCTCGGCCAGAGGCGCTGGAAGGCCTCGTCGTCGTCGGAGCCGTAGCCGAGCGCCGTGACGTAGTTCAGCAGCGCGTCGAACCACACGTAGAGGACGTGGTCGTGGTCCCAGGGGATCTGGATGCCCCAGTCGAAGCTGGACCGCGAGATCGACAGGTCGCGCAACCCCTGCTTCACGAACGAGATGATCTCGTTCCGGACGCTCTCGGGCTGGATGAACTCCGGGTTCGACTCGTAGAGGTCGAGCAGCCGCTGCTCGAAGTCGGACATGCGGAAGAAGTAGTTGCGCTCGGACAGCACCTCGACCGGGATCGAGTGGATGGCACAGACCTGCTGGCCCTCGTACGCGCCGGTGCCGGCGACGAGGTCGCTCGGCTGCTTGTACTCCTCGCACCCGACGCAGTAGAAGCCCTCGAACTCACCGGCGTAGATGAAGCCGTCGTCGTACAGCTTCTGCAGGAACGCCGTCACGCCCCGTTCGTGACGCTCGTCCGTGGTGCGGATGAAGTCGTCGTTGGCGACGTCGACCGTCTCGAGCAGGGGCTTCCACGCGTCGGTGACGAGCCGGTCCGCCCACTCCTTCGGCGTGACGTCGTTCGCCGAGGCCGTCCGCAGTATCTTCTGCCCGTGCTCGTCGGTCCCGGTGAGCAGCCAGGTGTCCTCACCGCGCTGACGGTGCCAGCGCGCGAGCATGTCCGCGGCGACCTCGGTGTAGGCGTGCCCGATGTGGGGCACGTCGTTCACGTAGAAGATCGGCGTGGTGATGCTGAAGGAGGACCCGTCGGACATGCGGACCATCCTACGGGCGCGCGGAGCGCGCATGACGCGGTTGTGGAGAAGCCGGACGGGAGGCCCGTGGCGGGCCCGCCCCGCGCCTCCAGTCCGCTGATCGATGCGTTACTTCGCGGCCAGCGCGCCCTCGTAGAGGTCCCGCTTGGACAGGCCGGTCGCGTCCGCGACCGCCGCGGCGGCCTCCTTCATGCGCGACCCTGCGGCGACCCGCTCGAGCACGAGCCGGACACCGTCGTCCAGTGACGCGACGTCGTCGCTGCCGGACGACCCCTCGACGACGACGCAGATCTCACCGCGCGACCCGTCGGCGGCCCAGGCGGCGAGCTCGGCGAGTGTGTCGCGGCGGACCTCTTCGTGGAGCTTCGTCAGTTCCCGGCACACGACGGCGCGTCGGTCGTCGCCGAACGCGGCGGCCATGTCGGCGAGGGTGCCGCCCAGCCGGTGCGGCGACTCGAAGAAGACCATCGTGCGCCGTTCGCCCGCCAGCGCCTCGAACGACCGACGCCGCTCCCCCTGCTTCCGCGTGGGGAAGCCCTCGAAGGTGAAGCGGTCGGTCGGCAGACCCGACACGGCGAGCGCGGTGAGGACGGCCGACGGGCCGGGGATCGCCGTGACCGTCACGCCGGCTTCGGCTGCAGCGGCCACCAACGGGAACCCGGGGTCACTGATCGCCGGCATGCCCGCGTCGGTGAGGACCACGACGTCGTCGTCCTGGGCGAGTGCGACGACGTCCGCGGCACGTTCGCGTTCGTTGTGCTCGTGGAGGGCGATGAGCCGCGGGCGGTTCTCGATCCCGAGTGCGCGCATGAGGTGCACCGCGGTACGGGTGTCCTCGGCGGCGACGACGCTCGCGTTCGAGAGGGTCTCGACGAGACGTCGGGATGCGTCCCCGAGGTTGCCGATGGGGGTGGCTGCGAGCACGATCACCCGTCCATTGTCGCCGCACGGGGGCTGTCCACAGCACCTCCGGGGTCGCAGCCGGGTCATGGGGAGTCTCCGTAGGATGTCCGCGATGACCAGCGAGCTGACCGACGACCGCCGGGACGTGGCGGACCGCCCGACCGGCTCGCGACTCGACGACTGGTGGGCGCACGTCCTCCGCACCGGCACCCGCGTCGCGTTGTGGCGCTGGACCGGGCCCCTCGCGGTGACGCTGCTCGCGGCCGTGCTGCGGCTCGCCGGGCTCGGTCACCCGCACTCGCTCGTGTTCGACGAGACGTACTACGTCAAGGACGGCTGGTCGATCGTGCACCTCGGGTACGAGGGCACGTGGCCGGCGAACTCGTCGGAGGAGGGCGCGCCGACGACGGACCAACGGTTCGCGGACGGGCAGACCGACCTGTTCTCGCAGGCCGCGGAGTTCATCGCGCACCCGCCGCTCGGCAAGTACCTCATCGGGCTCGGCATGCTGCTGTTCGGGGCGGACAGCTCGTTCGGGTGGCGCATCACCGTCGCGGTGCTCGGCATCGCCACCGTGTTCCTCACCGCGGTCATCGCTCGGTCCCTGTTCCGCTCGACCGCGATCGGCACGCTGGCCGGCTTCCTGCTCGCGATCGACGGTCAGGCCATCGTGCTCTCGCGCGTGACGCTCCTCGACGGCATCCTGACCTTCTTCGTGGTGCTCGGCGCCGGCGCGCTCCTGCTCGATCGGCGATGGACCGAACGGCGGCTCGACGCCTGGGTGGCACGTCGCGTCGCCGCCGGGCGGGACACGCTGTGGGGGCCGTTCCTCTGGTGGCGGCCGTGGCTCGTCGCGATGGGACTCGCGCTCGGGCTCGCGACCGCGACGAAGTGGTCGGGCATGTTCTTCCTGGCGTTCTTCGCGGTGTACTCGGTGCTCGGCGACATGATGATGCGGCGGCGGGCGGGCATCGAGTTCTGGTCGTCGAGCGCGTTCCTGCAGCAGGCGCCGGTGTCGTTCCTGCTCACCGTGCCGATCGCCGCGGCGACGTACCTGGCGTCGTGGACCGGTTGGTTCCTGTCACGGGACGGGTGGGACCGCGACTGGATCGGCTCCGAGGGCGGCCAGCGGTGGACAGGGCTGCTGGCCTGGGTGCCGGACAGCCTGCAGAACTGGTGGCACTACCAGTCCGAGATCTACGGCTTCAACATCGGCCTGCACACGCCGCACTCGTACCAGGCGAACCCGCTGCTGTGGCTCGTGATGCAGCGGCCGACGTCGATGTACTACGTCGGAACGAACGCCGGGCAGGACGGCTGCACGGCTTCCCGCTGCGGCGAGGCGATCACCGGGATCGCGAACCCGTTCATCTGGTACGCCTCGGTCATCGCCGTGGTGGCGTTGCTCGTGCTCTGGGTGCTGCGCCGACGGTGGGAGTACGGCTTCGTCCTGATCGGTGTCGCGGCGGGCTACCTGCCGTGGCTGATGTACGTCGACCGCACGGTGTTCCAGTTCTACACGATCGCCTTCGAGCCGTTCATGGTGATGGCCCTCGCCGCGACGATCGGACTCGTGCTCGGTCGCCGGACGGACGAACGCTCGCGCCGGACCCGCGCGGTCGTCTGGGTCGGCGTGTACCTCGGCGTCGTCGTGCTCGCGTCCGTCTACTGGTACCCCATGTGGACCGCGATCCAGATGCCGTGGGACTTCATCCGGTCGCACTACTGGGTGCCGAGCTGGTTGTAGCCGGCGCGGCCGTACTGGCGTCGCTCAGCCGGCGGGCTGCATCGCCCGCTCGAGGGCGTCGCGATCGAGCGGTTCGCCGAGCATGGGGTCGGCGTGCTCCGGCGGCAGCACCGCGTCGATGAGCAACTGGGCGTAGCGGCGCCAGGCGTCGGGGTCGGTCGCCCGGGTGGTGTCCGCGACCGCGCCGAGCATCTGCGTGAGCATCGGGAGGTCGCGGTAGTCGAAGCCGTCGCGCACGACACCTGCGGCCTTGGCCCGCCGGATGATCTCGGACACCTGGGCCTCGAGCCGGTTGCGCTCCTCGACGATGGACGGCCGAGCCTTGCCAGCGCGCACGATCGCGTCCGCCAGTGCCCGGTCTCGTGCGCGGAACTCGAAGACGCCCATCAGGTAGACGCGGAGCGCTTCGCGCGGGTCGAGTTCTTCCGCAGCACGGGCTGCGGCGCCGTTCATCGCCTCGAACTTGGTGGCGAGCAGGGCTTCGATCAAGGCGTCCTTGTCAGCGAACCGCCGGTACACCGTCCCCACGCCGACCCCCGCCTCGTGCGCGATGTCGTTCAGCGTGACCGTCAGACCGCGCTCCGCGAAGCACTTCCGCGCCGTCTGCAGGATCAGCTCGCGGTTGCGTGCTGCATCCGCACGGAGGGGGCGGTCGAGGTCGGTGGTGCTCACGAGGAGAAAAGTAGTCGACGATTCTGGGAACAAACGGATGCGGTCCCTCCGTTTCCATGTACACTCGACACAAGCGGATGCAGGGCATCCGCTTTCTCCGGTCGATCCGACCATCCTCCCCTCCACCTTCCAGAAGGAGGCTGCCCGTGACGGCAGAACAGACCGCGCCGACCCCGACCGGGTCCGCGCCCACCGCCCAGACCTCCCCGCCCGCCGCTCCTGCCCGTACCAACCACCGGTGGGTCGCCCTCGCGGTCATCGCCCTCGCGCAGCTCATGGTGGTGCTCGACGCCACGATCGTGAACATCGCGCTGCCGTCCGCCCAGGCCGACCTCGGGTTCGGCACCGACCAGCGGCAGTGGATCGTCACCGCGTACTCGCTGGCGTTCGGCTCGCTGCTGCTCCTCGGCGGGCGGCTCGGCGACCTCTTCGGCCGGAAGAACACCTTCATCATCGGGCTCGTGGGCTTCGCGCTCGCATCCGTCCTCGGTGGCCTCGCGGACTCGTTCGGACTGCTCGTCGCCGCGCGGGCTCTGCAGGGGGTCTTCGGAGCGCTGCTCGCTCCGTCGGCACTCGGCATGCTGACTACGACCTTCCGCGACCCGAAGGAACGCGGTCGCGCCTTCGGCATCTTCGGGTCGATCGCCGGCTCGGGTGCCGCACTCGGACTGCTCCTCGGTGGGGTGCTCACCGAGTACGCGTCGTGGCGCTGGTGCCTCTACGTCAACGTGGTCTTCGCCGTCCTCGGCGTGATCGGCGCGCTGGTGTTCATGGCGAAGCCGCCGAAGGTCGACCGTCCCCGGATCGACGTCGCCGGGGTGCTCACCATCACGGCCGGCCTGGTCGGGATCGTCTACGGGTTCTCGAACGCCGAGACGAACGGTTGGGACGACCCGCTGACCATCGTGATGCTCGCCGCGGGTGTGGTGCTCGTCGCCGCCTTCGTCTTCATCGAGACCCGGGTCGCGCACCCGCTGCTGCCGCTCCGCGTGGTGCTCGACCGCGACCGCGGCGGCTCGTACCTCGCGATCGGTCTCGTCGCGATCGGGATGTTCGGCATCTTCCTGTTCCTGACCTACTACCTCGAGCAGACCCTCGGTTTCACGTCCCTGCAGACCGGTCTGGCGTTCCTGCCGATGCCGCTGTCGATCATCGTGTCCTCGACGCAGATCGGTGGACGACTCCTGCCGCGCGTGGGCCCGAAGGTGCTGGTCTTCGCCGGTGGACTGGTCGCGGCCACGGGCCTGCTCCTGCTGCTCCGGACGGATCTCGACAGCTCGTACGCGGGCACCGTCCTGCCGGCGCTCGTCGTCATCGGGCTCGGCATGGGCACGATCTTCTCGTCGGCCATCAACACCGCGACGACCGGGGTCGCGCGCGCCGATGCCGGCGTGGCGTCCGCGACGGTCAACACCATGCAGCAGATCGGCGGCTCGATCGGCACGGCACTCCTCTCGACCATCTTCACGGACGTCGTGAAGGACCGGTTGGCCGACCTCTCCGCCGCGCCGACGAAGCTCCAGAACGCCCAGGCGGTGCTCGACGGGTACCATGTGGCGTTCGGCATCTCGGCCGGGGTCCTCGTGCTGGTCGCCCTCGCCGGCGGGCTGCTCATCAACCGGCAGTCGGTGCGGCTCGCGAAGCTCGAGCACGCCGCCGCGACGGCGACCGGGAGCATCGCGACCACCGCGCACTGACGGTCCCCTTCGACGCAGGCGCGTCACGACGACCCGTTCGGCTCCGTGCCGGGCGGGTCGTCGCCGTACGGGGCGGAGTCGGCCGAGCCCGGTAGCGGACTCGCCGTGTGGGGCCGGCGCCGCTGCCGAACGACGGGTCCGATGTCGTGCGACGGCGGCGAGGTCGTTCGGCAGCGGCCGGACGCCGTGCCCCCGATGCCGAACACCGTGCTCCAGCGCCGCCTACGACCCGGCAGCCGTCCGGCGCTCGCTCACCGGAACTGGCCGAGAGCCGAATCGCGCGGCACGGAACGGCGAGCAGTTGCGCAGTGTTGCGGTTCCCCGCGCAGGCGTCAGGGGTCCTCGTTACGGTGGCGGCATGGCCCCCGTCCTGACCTCGCCGCTCGTGTCGACGCAGTGGCTCGCAGACCACCTCGGTGCTGACGAGCTCGTCGTCCTCGATGCCTCGGTCCACACGTCGGGTACCGGACTCGAGACCACGTGGCGTCCGGCGCAAGACGCCTACGCCGACCGCGGGCACGTACCGGGTGCGCGCTACGCCGACCTGCTCGAGGACTTCTCGGCACCGGACGGCGACGTGCCGTTCACCCGCCCCGGCGCCGAGCAGTTCGAGACCGCCGCGGGGCGCCTCGGCGTCACGAACACGTCGACGGTCGTGGTGTACGACGACGGCGTCGGGCAGTGGTCGGCTCGCCTCTGGTGGATCTTCCGGTCGTTCGGCTTCGACTCGGTGGCCGTGCTCGACGGCGGCTTCACGAAGTGGCGCGACGAAGGGCGCCCGGTCCGGATCGGTGCCCTCGCCCGTTCAGCGCAGGCCCCGGAGTCGCCCGCGTTCCTCGCGGGCGAAGAGCGGCCGCTCTGGGTCGACCACGACCGGGTGCGGCGTGCGACGACGGGTGTCGAGCCCGCGGCGCTCGTCCTCGCGGCGGACGACACCGCGCTCGGCGACGACCACGCTCCCGTGATCCCCGGCAGCACGGCGATCCCGGTCGGCACCCTCGTCGACCCCGACACGAACGCCTACCTGAAGGGGCGGGCGCTCGCCGACGCCTTCGCGGAGGTCATCGAGTCCGAGGAGATCGTCACCTACTGCGGGGTCGGGACGGCGGCGTGCGTCGACGCACTCGCCCTGACGGTCCTCGGACACGACCGGGTGCAGGTGTACGACGGGTCGCTCATCGATTGGTGGCGCCGCGAGCCGGAATCCGTCGCGTCCTGACCAGGCGCTCGGCCCGCCCTGCGCGGAACCCGTACGACGAACCTGGCGCGGAGCCCGCCCGGCGCGGAACCCGCACGACGAACCAGACGCGGAGCCCGTCCCGCGCGGACCCGCACGACGAGCAAGACGCGGGGCCCGCGTCTCGCCCCGCGCGGAGCCCGCACGGCACGCGTCGCGCGAGCGCATGACCGACCGCTCGCGTGACGTGCGCCGCGCGACCGACGCACCCCGTGCCTCCCGGCCGCACTACCGTTGCAGTATGAGTACGAGACGCGCGGTCATCCTCGGCGGCACCGGCGGCATCGGCTCCGCGGTCGCCCGACACCTCCTGGACGCCGCCGACGACTGGCAGGTCGAGGTGGTCTCGCGCCGAGGCGGTCCCGTGGCGGACGCTCTGGTCGCCGACGGGGCGACCTCGACCGTCGGCGACGCCCGCGACACCGCGTTGCTCCGATCGCTGCTGCGGCCCGGCGCCGACCTCGTCGTCGACACCGTCGGTCGGACGCGCGACGACGCACTGCGTCTCCGGCCGTTCCTCGACGACGCCAGCTCCACGGTGTTCGTGTCGTCGAAGGCGGTCTACGTCGACGAGCAGGGCCGCCACGGCAACTCCACCGAGCGCCCGGTGTTCGGCGGCCCGGTCACCGAGCTGCAGCCGACGGTCGTGCCGAACGACGCGGACCCGACGAGCCGCGACGGTCACGGTGCCGCGAAGGTCGCTGCCGAACAGGTCCTGCTCGACCACGGCGCTCCGGTCACGGTCCTCCGTCCGTCGAAGGTGCACGGACCGCACATCGGGCGTCCGCGCGAGTGGTTCGTCGTGCGTCGCGTGCTCGACGGACGAGAGCGGATCTTGCTGGCGGACCACGGCCGCGGGGTCGACCACACCACCGCCGCCTCCGGGATCGCGAGCCTCGTGGCACTCGTCGCGGACCGGCCGGACCGCCGCATCCTCAACGTCGCCGACGAGACCGCCCCGTCGGTCCGCGAGATCGTCCGGGCCATCGCGGGTCACCTCGACCACGCGTTCGACGAGGTACTGCTCGACGAGGACGCGCCCGCCTTCGTGGGCGTGACGCCGTGGTCGTCGTCAAGCCCGTTCGTCCTCGACACCGCAGCCGCGCGGGAGCTCGGTTGGCAGCCGCCGCGGTACGAGCAGGCGGTCGTCCCCGAGCTCGACTGGCTCGTCGACACCGCGCACCGGGTCCCGGTGGACGGCGACGTGCCGTGGGCGGACGACCCGTTCTGGGAGCGGATGTTCGACTACGGCCCGGAGGACGCCGCGCTCGCCCTCCTCATGCTCGGTCGGGGCTGACCCGTGCCGCGCGCGGAGGTGCTGTTCATCGGCGGCCGCTCCGGCGTCGGCAAGTCCACTGCCGCCGAGGCGTTGCACGACCTGCTCGTCGCCGCCGACGTGCGGCACGTCGTCATCGAGGGCGACGCCCTCGACCTGGCGCACCCGGCGCCGCACGTCGAGCACCCGGAGGCGCACCTCGCGGAGCGGAACCTCGCGACGATGTGGGAGCGGTACCGCGAGCTCGGCCACCATCGGTTGGTCTACACGAACACGGTGTCCGTCCTCGAGCACGAGACCCTGGCCACCGCGATGGGCGACGACCCCGTGGTCACCGCCGTGCTCCTCCGCGCCGGCGACGCGGCCACGGCCGACCGCCTGCGGCGTCGGTCGGGTGGTCGCCTCCCCGAGGCGCAGCTGGCGCACAGCACCAGGACGGCCGGGAGGCTCGACACGGCTGTCCGGGGCGACGTCGCGCGGGTGGACACGGACGACCTGACGCCGGAGGACGTGGCCCGTCGGCTCGCGTCGCTCACGGGGTGGCTCTCCGCACCGCCCACTGTGGACTGAGCGGATCGATCCACAGTCCGGCCAGCGCGATGCCGAAGTCCAGGGCGGTCGGGGCAGGCTGGACGCATGAACGACAACCGCCTCGCCTCGGCCGTCAGCCCGTACCTCCGCCAACACGCGGACAACCCGGTGGACTGGCGCGAGTGGGGTCCGGAAGCGTTCGCCGAGGCTCGCGAGCGGGACGTCCCGGTCCTCGTGTCGATCGGGTACGCGACCTGTCACTGGTGCCACGTCATGGCACGCGAGAGCTTCTCCGACCCGGCCGTCGCCGACCTCCTGCGGCAGGACTTCGTCGCCGTCAAGGTCGACCGCGAGGAACGCCCCGACGTCGACGCCAGCATGATGGCCGCGGCGAGCGCCTTCACCGGACAGCTCGGGTGGCCGCTCACCGTCTTCACCACGCCCGACGCGCACGTGTTCTTCGCGGGGACGTACTTCCCACCGCAACCGGTGCAGCAGGTGCCGTCGTTCCGACAGGTCCTCGGCGCGGTGCTCGACGCCTGGCGCGACCGCCGGGGCGAGGTCGATGCGAACGCCACGGCCATCGCGACGGCGATCCGGCAGGGTGCGGAGGCGGACGCGACCGAGTCGTCGGGCGACGGGCGGGGCGGGGACGAGCCGCGCCTCCCGTCGGTCGACGCGATCCGAGCCGTCCTCGACCAGCTGCGGCAGGCGGAGGACACCACGTACGGCGGTTTCGGCGGCGCACCGAAGTTCCCGAGTGCCCCGCTCCTCGAACTGCTCGGCGACCTCGCGGCGGACGGCGCCGACGGGGCGGTCGGCGCCCACAGGGCGGTCGGCGCCCACGGGGCGGACGCCCGTGGCCTGCTCGGCAGGACCCTCGGGGCGATCGCCGGCTCCGAACTCACCGATGCCGACGGCGGGGTCTTCCGGTACGCGACGCAGCGCGACTGGAGTGTCCCGCACTACGAGCGGATGCTCTACGACAACGCGGGGCTCCTGCCGGTCGCCGAGTCCGCTCAGGCTCGGGGCATCGCCGCGTTCCTCCGCGACACCCTGCGTCGACCTGACGGTGCGTTCGTCGCGGCGCAGGACAGCGAGTCGACCATCGACGGGCGGCGCGTGGAGGGCGAGTGGTACCGCCTTCCGCTGGCCGAGCGCGCGCGGCTCGATCCCCCGCCCCTCGACGACCAGGTGCTGACCGGCTGGAACGGTCTCGCGATCCGGGGGCTCGCGATCGCCGGCGCGCGGCACGGCGACGATGAGATGATCGCCCTCGCCAGGGGCGCGGCCGACGCGGTGCTCGCGGCGCACGTGCGGGACGGCCACGTGGCGGTCCGGTCGAGTTCGCCGCGTGGCACGTCGAGCGCTCCGGCGACGATCGAGGACGTCGGCCTGCTCGCGGAGGGGCTGCTCGAACTCGCGCTCGTGACCGGCGCGGTGTCCTACGCGGTCACCGCACGGGGGCTCGTCGACGATGGGCTCGTGGGCCGCTTCGACGTGGACCCGGTCCTGGACGGCGCCGGGACCGCCACCGGCGAACAGCCGCAGACGGCGCTGCGGTCGGGGACGGTCGGCCTCGCCTCGGCTGCGGCGACGATCGCAGCACTGACGGGTGACCGCTCGTACCGCGACGCTGCCGCGCGGCTCGTCGCCGATCGTGCTCAGTCCGGGACGGAACGGCCGCTCGGGTACGCCGATGCGCTCGGGCTCGCGCTGGCGCTCGGGCGACCGTCGCGCGAGGTCGTCGTCGTGACCTCGGACCCGGCGGGCCAGATGCGATCGGCTGTGACGGCAGCGCGGCGGCCGGGGACGACGATCGCAGCCGTGACCCCGGAGCAGGCCGAGGCGTGGGCTGCTGCGGGCTTCGAGCTGTTCGCGTCCCGCGCTGCACTCGATCCGGCGGCGTACGTGTGCCACGACCACGTGTGCGCGCTGCCGGCGCGGACGGCGGACGCACTCGTGGCACAGCTCGCTGTGTGACACGGCGACCAGACGACGCTCCACCGCGCAGGTATCCTGGAATGCTCATGTCTGCCACCCCCGTCATCACGTACCCGCCCGAGCTGCCCGTCTCGCAGCGGCGGGACGACATCGCCGCCGCAATCCGCGACCACCAGGTCGTGATCGTCGCCGGTGCGACCGGTTCCGGCAAGACCACGCAGTTGCCGAAGATCTGCCTCGAACTCGGCCGCGAGTCGATCGGGCACACCCAGCCCCGCCGGATCGCCGCACGCACGATCGCCGAACGGGTGTCCGAGGAACTCGGCGGCGAGCTCGGCGACCTCGTCGGCTACCAGGTCCGCTTCACCGACAAGGTGTCCGCGAACACCAGGATCAAGCTGATGACGGACGGGATCCTCCTCAACGAGATCCACTTCGACCGTGACCTGAAGCGCTACGACACGATCATCATCGACGAGGCGCACGAGCGGTCGCTGACCATCGACTTCCTGCTCGGGTACCTCAAGCGGCTCCTCCCCCGCCGACCGGATCTCAAGGTCATCATCACGAGTGCGACGATCGACCCGGAGTCGTTCTCGCAGCACTTCGGCGGCGCCCCGATCATCGAGGTCTCCGGCCGCACGTACCCGGTCGAGGTCCGGTACCGCCCGCTCGTCGCGGAGGACGCGGACGACCGCGACGGCCGCGGCGGTCGCGACGACCGCGACGACGACGAGGACGACCCGCGCACCGACGACCACGGCTCCGGCAGCGACTCCGGCCGCGCCCCGGACGACCGCGACGTCCTCCAGGGCATCACGGACGCGCTCGACGAACTCGCCCGCGAGGACCCGGGCGACGTCCTCGTGTTCCTCTCCGGCGAGAACGAGATCCGCGACGCGCAAGAGGCGATCGAGGGCAGGCGCTACCCGGGCACCGAGGTCCTCCCCCTCTACGGCCGTCTGTCCGCCGCCGACCAGCACCGGGTGTTCGAGCGCCGCACGACCCCGGGCATCCGCCGCCGGGTCGTCCTCGCGACGAACGTGGCGGAGACGAGCCTCACCGTGCCCGGCATCAAGTACGTCGTCGACACGGGGACGGCCCGCATCTCGCGGTACTCGCCGCGCGCCAAGGTGCAGCGGCTGCCGATCGAGGCGATCAGTCAGGCGAGCGCGAACCAGCGGTCCGGTCGTGCCGGTCGAACGAGTGCGGGCATCGCGATCCGGCTGTACTCCGAGCAGGACTTCGAGCGGCGGTCCGAGTTCACCGACCCCGAGATCCTCCGCACGAACCTCGCTGCGGTCATCCTGCAGATGATCTCGCTCGGGTTCGGCGACATCGAGTCGTTCCCGTTCCTGCAGCCGCCCGACTCCCGTGGTGTGAAGGACGGCCTCGACCTGCTCCGCGAGCTGCGTGCGGTGGACGGCGACGGACGCATCACGAAGGCCGGACGGCAGCTGACGCGACTGCCGATCGACCCGCGGCTCGGCCGGATGGTGCTCGAGGCCGGTCGGCAGGGCGTCGGCCGTGAGGTGATCGCGATCGTCAGCGCCCTGAGCATCCAGGACCCGCGCGAACGTCCGCTCGAGAAGCGCGCCCACGCCGACCAGTTGCACGCCCGCTTCGCCGACCCGACGAGCGACTTCCTCACGCTGCTCAACCTCTGGAACCACATCGAGGACAAGCAGGACGAGCTGTCGTCGAGCGCGTTCCGACGCCTGTGCAAGGCCGAGTTCCTCAACTACCTCCGCATCCGCGAGTGGCAGGACCTGTACCGCCAGCTGTCGCGCGCGGCGAAGCAGGTCGACGTCCGCGTGGGGCAGTCCCGCAGCGAGGACGGCGACGCCGTGCACCGGTCCCTGCTGGCCGGGCTCCTCAGTCAGATCGGACTCCGCGACCGCGAGAAGCGCGACTACCTCGGTTCGCGCAACACCCGGTTCGTGGTGTTCCCGGGCAGCGTCCTCGCGAAGAAGCAGCCCGACGCAGTGATGGCCGCCGAACTCGTCGAGACCAGTCGCCTGTTCGCCCGGACCGTCGGGAAGATCGACCCCGCGTGGGTGGAACCGCTCGCCGGTGACCTCCTCAAGCGCACCTACGGTGAGCCGCACTGGGAGAAGAAGCAGGGCGCCGTCGTCGCGTACGAGCGGGTCACCCTGTTCGGCGTCCCGGTCGTCCAGCGCCGGCGCGTGCAGTACAAGCGCGTCGATCCCGAGCACTCCCGCGAGCTGTTCATCCGGCATGCCCTCGTCGAGGGCGAGTGGGACTCGCAGCAGGCCTTCGACCGCGAGAACCGTCGTCTCCGCAAGGAGCTCGAACAGCTCGAGGAGCGCACACGTCGGCGGGACATCCTCTTCGACGACGAGAAGATCGTCGACTTCTACGACGCCCGGATCCCGGCGGACGTGGCGACCACCCGCGACTTCGAGGGGTGGTGGCGGAAGGCGAGGCGCGACCAACCGGACCTGCTCACGATGCGCAGGTCTGACCTCCTGGCCGAGGACGCGGCGGAAGCCGCGCAGGACCAGCAGGAGTACCCGACCCAGTGGCGGTCCGGCGACCAGCGCCTCGCCATCAAGTACCGGTTCGAGCCGGGGGCGCAGGACGACGGCGTGAGCGTGCAGGTGCCCCTCGCCCTGCTCCCGCGGATGCGCGAGGAGGGCTTCGACTGGCAGGTCCGTGGCCTGCGCAAGGAGCTCGTGACGGCACTCATCAAGTCGCTGCCGAAGCAGATCCGGAAGAACATCGTGCCCGCGGCGGACTGGGCCGAGAAGATCGTGGCCGAGCTCCCGGACGACGCGCCGACGGAGCCGACGGAATCGTTCCGCTCGACCCTCGCGAAGACCATCCAGCACATGACCTACGTGCCGGTGGCGGAGTCGGACTTCGACCTGACGCGTGTGCCGCCGCACCTGCTGCCCACCTGGGCCGTCGTCGACGAGCGCGGTCGGAAGGTCGAGGCGGGCAAGGACCTCGCGGCCCTGCAGACGAAGCTCAAGGACCGCACCCAGCAGAGCGTCGCCTCCGCCACGGCGAAGGCGAACCGGCCTGGAGGCGCCGCTCGCGTCGCCCAGGCCGGTTCCGACCTCGAGCGGTCGGGTCTCACCACCTGGCCCGCTGGTGACCTCCCCCGCGTCCTCGACACCAAGCAGTCCGGCGGGGTGATCCGCGCCTACCCGGCGCTGGTCGAGGAGGGCTCCGGTCCGAAGGCGACGGTCGCGGTGCGACTGCTCGCCACCGAGCACGACCGTGCCGTCGCGATGCCGGCCGGAGTCCGACGGCTCGTGATGCTCGCGGTGCCCTCGCCGGTCTCGTACATCCAGCAGCACCTCACCGCCCAGGAGAAACTCGCACTCGCCGCGTCGCCGTACGCGTCGACGCAGGCGTTGTTCGACGACGTCCTCGCCGCGGTCGTCGATGCCGGCATCCGCGCCACGCACCCCGACGGACTCGTGTTCGAGCAGGCCGCGTTCGAGCGGGTCCGCGACGCGGTCTCCGCCTCGGTGGTGGACACGATGTTCAGCGCGGTGTCCGAGGTCGCCGCCGTCCTCACCGCACACCGCAACGCCGAGCGGGCGATCAAGCAGGCGAACTCGATGTCGCTGCTCGGGGCGCTGACGGACATGCGGCAGCAGCTCGAACGGCTCGTGTTCGCGGGGTTCGTCTCGGTCGCCGGGCTCGACCGGCTCCGACGCATCCGCGTGTACCTGCAGGGCGTCGAAGCGCGGGTGCAGAAGCTCCTGCAGAACCCCGGGCGCGATGCCGCGTGGATGCGCGAGGTCATCGTCGCCACCGACCGCTACACCGACGCCGGCGGCACCTTCCCCCCGGCGGTCGGAGCCCACCCGGAGCTCGTGCACGCGCGGTGGATGCTCGAGGAGTTCCGGTTGAGTCTCTTCGCCCAAGAGCTCGGGACCGCCGAGACGGTGTCGTTGCAGCGGATCACGAAGGCCCTGGCCGCGGCGCGCTGACGGGGCTAGCGTGTCGGCCATGATCGGCACACTCGACGTCGTCGTCCTGGACTGCCCGGACCCCCGCGAACTCGCGCGCTTCTCCGTGCAACTCCTCGGCGGCGAGATCGTCGCCTTCGACGAGGACTGGGCGGAGATCGCGCTCCCCTTCACCGACCTCCGGCCGATCCTCGCGTTCCAACGCGTGGAGGACTACCGCGCGGCGGAGTGGCCCGGGCAGGACGTCCCGCAGCAGAGCCACCTCGACGTGAAGGTCGAGGACCTCGACGCCGGGGAAACCGCGGTCCTGGGGATCGGCGCGACGGCGACGGGATCGGGGACCGAGACGTTCCGCGTGTACCTCGACCCGGCCGGGCACCCCTTCTGCCTCATCCGCCCGAACGACTGACGGAGCCCGGCGGCACGGGCGGATCGGTCGCGAGCAACGCGTACACGCAGAGGTCGTGCCGCACGCCCTCGATCGGGTACGCCTGCCGGAGCGTGCCCTCGAGCGTGAACCCGAGGCGCTCCGCGACCGCGCGGCTCGGCCGGTTGTCGGCGGCGGTCCGGAGTTCGACGCGGAAGACCCCGTCGGCGAACAGCGCGTCGACGAGTGCCTCGGCTGCTCGGGTCATCACCCCGCGTCCGCCGGCGCTCGACGCCAACCAGTAGCCGACCTCGGCCCTCGCCGTCACGGGGGTGATCCGTGCGGCGAGCGCACCGACGACCTGTCCGTCGAGCACGATCGCCGTCGGGACCCCGGTGCCCTCGGCCCAGCCGGTGAGTCCCGGGGTGAGGTAGGCGCGGACGTCCTCGAGCGAGAGGCCGGGTCGGGCGAGCTCTTCCCACGGGCGAAGGTGGTCGAGGTCGCCCAGCACGAGGTCGCGGTACGCCTCGGCCACGGAGTCGTCGGCGAGGACGAGCGACACGTGATCGTCGACGACGATCGGCAGCCGGACCGTCACGCGTCTCCGGCGACGGTCGCGAGCCCCTCGACGACCTGCACGTGCGGGAGTGCCGCGAGCACCGTGCCGGGCAGGAACAGCTTCGCGCCGCGGAGCCCGGCGCCGATGACGACCTCGGGAGCGTCCTGCACCCGCGCGTCCACGTACACGGGCCACGACGTCGGCAGGCCGATCGGGGTGATGCCGCCGTACTCCATGCCGGTCAGCCGGACGGCCTCGTCCATCGGGGCGAAGCTCGCCTTGCGGACGTCGAGGAGCTTCTTGACGACGCGGTTCACGTCGAGCCGGGTGTGCGCGAGGACGATGCACGCGGCGTACCGGACGTCCTCACCGCGCTTGCCCGCGACGACGATGCAGTTCGCGCCGCCCTCCACCGGGAAGCCGTACGCCTCCGAGAACGCCGCGGTGTCCGCCAGAGTGGGGTCGACCGGTGCGGCTTCGATCCGTGCGAGGACGTCCTCGGGCAGTCCGACGAGGGCCTCGGCGACCGGGATCGCGAGCTGACCGGAGGCGACGAGGGCGGGGACGCGCTGCAGTGTCGGCATGGTCCAACCCTAGGGACCGGGACCAGACTGGCTCTCATGTCCGCCCTCCGCCCCGTCGACCTCGCCACCTGGCCCCGCCGCGAGCACTTCGAGCACTACCGCGACCGGGTGCCCTGCACGTGGGAGATGACCGTCGAGCTCGACGTCACCGACTTCGCCGAGACGGTCAGGCGGACCGACCGTCGCACCTACGCCTCACAGCTGTGGGCGATCGCGTCCGTGGTGAACCGCCACGAGGAGTTCCGGATGCAGCTCCAGGAGGACGGCTCCCCGGCGGTGTGGGACGTGGTCCACCCGATGTTCACGGTGTTCCACCCGGACACCGAGACCTTCTCGGTGCTGTTCGTCCCGTACGACGAGGACCCGGCACGGTTCCACGCAGCGGCGGTGGCGACGATGGAGCGCTACCGGGACGACCACCGGATGTTCCCGCAGCCGGACCGGCCACGGAACGTGTTCGATGTGTCGACCCTGCCCGGGGCGTCCTTCACCGGGTTCGCGCTGCACGTCAAGGAGGGCTTCGACCACCTACTGCCGGTGTTCACCATCGGGCGGTACCGGTACGTCGAGGGGCGGACGATCATGCCGATCGCGGTGCGGGTGAACCATGCGGCAGTCGACGGGTTCCACGGCTCCCGCCTGTTCGCGGAGCTGCAGACGACGTTCGCCGAGGCCGGCTGGCTCCGCGGCTGAACCGCGACGCGCGGAACGCGCCGCGCGACCCGCGACCCGCGACCCGTGACCCGCGACGAAGGCGCGATCGCGCAGTCCCCGCGGACGCAGCTGCCGCTCAGGCCCGCTCGTCGATCGACCGGGATCCCGGAACGGGCGGCGCCGGGTCGTCCGCGGCCTCGGTATCGTCGGCGCGCGCCCACTTCACGGTCCACCGCACGAGGGGCTGCACCCGCTCCCACGCATCGACGATGTCGGACAGCGGGCTGGTCAACGGCAGGTGCCGGAGCGCGGCGTAGTGCTGCATCCGGAGCAGCTCGATGCGCGGGTGGTCCGCGTCGTACCCCCGCGGCGCGGTCTTGAGCGGCGGCCCGGCGAGTTCGAACCCGGCATCGACGAGGTCGTCGAGCTCCCGCTGCAGCGCCGCCGCAGCCCGGCGGTGCTCGTCGATCGCGGTGCGGGCGGCGTCGAGCTGCGCGCGCGACGGCGTGTAGAGCCCGCCACCCGCCTGGATGCCGTCGGCCCCGGCGCTGAGGTAGACCCCGCCCGCGGTCAGCCCGGTGTCCTCCCGGTACGGCCGCTTGTCGGGCGTGAAGCGGAGGTCCCGGTGCTGCCGGAGCACGCGTCCGGGTCCGTAGCGTCGCTCGGCCTCGTCGAGCAGGGCCTCCATCGGCGCCTCGACGTGCCGCTCCCAGTCCTCCCGGTGGTCCTCGAACCACGACTTCTCGTTGTGCTCGGCGAGCCCGCGGAAGAACGTGGCGAGTGCAGGGGTGAAGGGCCGGTCGGTCATGCCGGCCAGTGAACCGCCGCCGACTGCGACCTGCCCGACGCGACGGGGTACGACGCCGCCCACCGCCCGGGCAGCCGCCGGGAGGACGGTGGGCCGATGCACCACGACGAACCGACCCCACCGACCGACTTCACGGCGCTGGCGGTCTCCCGCGCCCTCGACAACGTCGCCGACGGCGGCAAGCCCTTCGCCTGCCTGATCGTCCGAGACGGCGAGGTCGTCGTCGAGGCCGTCAACCACGTCGCCCAGACCGGGGACCCGACGGCGCACGCCGAGATCCGGGCGATCCGGGCCGCGGCCGAGCAGGGCATCACGGACCTCGGCGGCTACGACGTCTTCGTGACGGCGTACCCGTGCCCGATGTGCCTCGGCGCGCTCTACTACGCGCAGCCCGACCGCGTGGTCTACGCGGCGTCGCGGGAGCAGGAGGGCGAGCACTACGAGGACGGCAACCGCCTGATGACCCTCGCGACCTTCTACGACGAGTACGCCAAGCCCGTCGACGAGCGCGCGCTGCGCGCCGAACAGGGCAGCGTCGACGACCCGACCGCGCCGTTCCGCGCATGGAGCGCCCGGCACGCGGACTGACGCGGTGGACGCGGTGGACGCGGTGGACGCGACCCTGTGACGACCTGGAGGCTCGGGGCGGGCCCGCACCGCGCCTCCAGACCGACGGGTGCCAGGCTGGGGACATGACCTTCGAGCAGCACGCGCGGTCCTTCGGCAGCGCGGTCGACGCCTACGAGCACGGGCGGCCGGGGTACCCGGCCGAGGTGGCCGACTGGCTGGTGCCGCACGACGCCCGCCGGCTCGTCGACGTCGGTGCGGGCACCGGCAAGTTCACCCGGACGCTGCTCGGCCGCGGCGCCGAGGTCGTCGCCGTCGAACCGGACCCGGCGATGCGGGCACGGCTCGCGGCGCTGCTGCCGGACGTCCGCGCGCTCGACGGCACCGGCGAGGCGATCCCGCTGCCGGACGCCTCGGCCGACGCGATGACCTTCGCGCAGTCCTGGCACTGGGTCGACCCGGCAGCCGGCGTCACCGAGGCCGCTCGGGTCCTCCGGCCGGGTGGCGTCCTCGGCCTCGTCTGGAACGTGCGCGACGAGACCTCGGACTGGGCGCAGCGGCTCGGCGAGGTCATCACGCGGCCCGAGGCGCAGCGGATGTCGTACGACGACGAGTCGATGCTGGACGGACCGCTCGACGCGCGGGAGCACCGCGTGTTCGAGTGGGTGCACGAGCAGGACCGGTCGGCGTTCCTCGACATGGTCCTGTCCCGCAGCTACGTCATCGTGCTGCCGGACGCCGAGCGCGCCGGACTCCGTCGAGCGGTCGAGAAGCTGCTCGACACCCACGCTGACACGGCCGGGCACGACGTCGTCCGGGTGCCGTACCGCACGCACGCCCACCGCTACGAACGACGGCCGTAGCGCGGCCAGCCCGAGCGCGGCCGACCCGGGCGGTACGCTCGGACGATGCGCGCGACCGTGCGGGAGGTGGCGGCCCTCGCCGGGGTGTCACCGAAGACCGTCTCCAACGTCGTCAACGGCGGCGTCCCCGTGCGCCCGGATACCCGTGCCCGCGTCGAACAGGCGGTCGCCGAACTCGGGTACGTGCCGAACCTCTCGGCCCGCGGGCTGCGGAACGGCCGCTCGGGCGTCATCGCGCTGACCCTGCCGGAGATGCGGAACCCGTACGCCGCCGAGCTCACCGAGTGGTTCGTCGAGCTCGCCCGCGACCACGGTTGGGTCGTGCAGCTCGACCAGACGGGCAACGACCCCGAGCGCGAGCAGGACCTCGTGTCGCGGGCCCGCGCGCACCTCGTGGACGGGCTCGTGCTCAACCCGGTGACGCTCAGCGCGAGCGTGCTGGCGTCGACCGAGGGGCTCCCGCCGACCGTCGTCATCGGTGAGGTCGAGCCGGAGCACGTCGACCAGGTGCACGTCGACAGCCGGGCCGCGGCCGAGGAGGCGACGGCGTTCCTGCTCGGCGCCGGGCACCGTCGGATCGCGATCGTCGGTGCGGCCGCAGCGGTCCGTGCAACGGCGACGAGCGAACTCCGGGAGCGCGGGCACGGCGACGCGCTGACCGCGGCGGGCCTCCCGGTGGACGCGGGGCTCCGGGTCCCGCTGGACGACTGGTCGACGGCGACGGCAGCGCGCGAGTTCGGCGCGTGGTTGGACCGGAACGACCTCCCGGACGCGGTGTTCGCGTTCACCGACTCGATCGCGTTCGGGGTGCTGCACGTCCTCGCCGCCCGGAAGGTCCGGGTGCCGGAGCAGGTCAGCGTGATGGGGTTCGACGACATCGCGGCGGCGGCGTTCGCGATCCCCGCGCTCACGACCGTGGCCTTCGACCGGAAG
>NZ_JBPUGH010000013.1:0-39448 GCF_051548005.1 Curtobacterium flaccumfaciens
GGCCGCCACCGCGGCGGCGGCCGTGGCGGCGGCCGGTGACGCCGCCGTGCGGGCGCTGCGCGACCGTCTCGTGGCGGGCGTCCGTGCGGCGGTGCCGTCCGCCGTGCTCATGGGCGACCCGGTCGACCGGCTGCCGGGGAACGCCCACTTCACCTTCCCGGGGTGCGAGGGCGACTCGCTCCTGTTCCTGCTCGACGCCGCGGGGGTCGCCGTGTCGACCGGGTCCGCGTGCCAGGCGGGGGTGCCCGAGGCCTCGCACGTCCTGCTCGCGATGGGACTTTCCGAGCAGGACGCCCGCGGTGCGCTCCGGATCACGCTCGGCCACACCTCCACGGACGCCGACGTCGACGCGTTCCTGGAGGCGCTGCCGGGCGCCGTGGCACGTGCGGGGGCCGCGGGCATGGCGTCCCGGGAACCGCTGCTCGGCCGGTAGACCCCTCGGCACCCTGTCCCCAGTCCGGGGCGCACCTGCGCGGACCGCTGTCGGAACCGGTCTTCCCGCCCGATAGTCGTCGACGTCCCGATCGGTCAGGGACGGACCATGTGCAGAGGAGCGGGCGATGGACGTGCAGGCGGACCACCACGCGGTGCGGGCGCGAGGAGACCTGGGGGCGGTCGTCGTCCGCAGGGACGCACGCCGACGCTCCGTCGTCGTCATCGGCATCGTGTTCGCGATCATCGCCGCGGCGCTCGACCCCTCGCCGGCGCTCGCCGCGAGCACGACGACGACGGGGGCGCTCGACGGCGTCGCCGCCGGACCCGGGAGCGTGACGGTCCGCGGGTGGGCAGTCGACAGGGCCCGGTCGAGTCGCTCGACGTCCGTCCGCGTCACCGTCGGGGGCAGCGCGGTCGGCACGATCCCGGCCGCGTCCGTCCGTGCCGACGTGAACCGAGTCCTCCGCGTCACCGGCGCCCATGGCTACGGAGCGTCCCTCGTCACCACGAAGACCGGCAGACAGTCGGTGTGCGTCACGGCGAAGAGCCTGTCCGGCGGGAGGGACGTCTCGCTCGGGTGCCGGACGGTCGTCGTCCAGGACCCCTCACCGGCCGGTTCGCTCGACCAGGTCACGACGGCCCCGGGCACCGTGGTGGTCCGGGGGTGGGCCCTCGATCCGAACACCCCGGCCGGTGCGACGGACGTCGCCGTGACGGTCGGCCGCACCCGGGTCGCGACCGTGCGCACCGACGTCGCTCGCGGCGACGTCAACCGGGCGCTCCGCGTCACCGGGACCCACGGTTTCGCTGCGTCGGTGGCGACGACGAAGACCGGCACACAGTCGGTGTGCGTCGTCGGGGTGAACGTCGGCCCGGGGACCGACAGGCAGGTCGGGTGCCGGACGGTGACCATCCCGGCCGCACCGCCCGCCGCCGCGCCGTCGACCGCACCCACGCCGTCCGTGCCGACGCCACCGGATGGCTCCGGCGCGTCGGACCAGCAGGACGGCGGGGTCATGCCGGCGGCCGCGTCCGGGTGGACCCGCGTCTTCGGGGAGGACTTCACGACTCCGGCGTCCGCCGGGGACTTCACGACGGTCTACGGCGACCGCTTCATCGCCTACGACGGCTTCAGCGACACGAGCGGCGTGGGGACGTACCGTCAGTCCGCGATCTCCGTGGCCGACGGGACGCTCGACATGCACATGCACACCGACGCCGTCGGGCGACCCACCGGCGCCGCGGTCATCCCCCTCGTCGGCGGACGGTGGGGCGGGCAGACCAGCGGCCGGTACGACATCCGCCTCCGAGCGGACTCGGTCGCGGGGTACGGCCTCGCCGGACTGCTGTGGTCGGACACCAACACCTGGGAGGACGGGGAGGTGGACTTCCCCGAGGGTGCACTCGACGGCACCGTGACGCTCTCGAACCACTGCCCGGGCGACCCGTCCGTGAACTGCCTGCACCGCGAGCTCGGGACGACGTTCTCCGACTGGCACACCTACACGATCGAGTGGTCGCCGACGAAGCTCGACTACCTCGTCGACGGCGTGAGCGTGGCCTCGACGACGCAGGCCATCCCCACGAAGCCGCTGCACCTCGTCCTGCAGGCCGCGACGGCGTCCTCGCAGAAGCCCTCGGAGAACGCTGCCGGCGACGTGCAGGTCGCGTGGATGAGCATCTCCCGCGCCGGATGACGGATCGGCGTGCAGGCGCTGTCGCTGCCGCCGACCGGACCGGAGGGACCGACCCGACCCGTGCCTCCCGGTCGGCCGGAGGGAACGCGCGCCGGTAGGATCGACGATCATGGTCGAACTGGACTTCTCCGAGCAACTCTCCGCCCTCCGCGAGACGTTCGGCAACATCCGCTCCGTGGTCGACGTCGACCGCCTGCAGCGTGAGATCGCCGAACTCAGCGAGCAGGCCGGTGCCCCCGACCTGTGGGACGACGTCGAGCACGCGCAGCAGGTGACGAGCGCGCTCTCGCACCGCCAGGCCGAGCTCCGGAAGATCACCGACACCGAGCAGCGAATCGACGACCTCGAGGTCCTCGTCGAGATGGCGAACGAAGCCGACGACCAGGACTCCGCTGACGAGGCCGCGGCCGAGCTCAAGGCGATCCAGAAGACCATGGGCGACCTCGAGGTGCAGACGCTCCTCGACGGCGAGTACGACGACCGACCCGCCGTCATCACGATCCGCGCCGGTGCGGGTGGCGTCGACGCCGCCGACTTCGCCGAGATGCTCCTGCGCATGTACCTGCGCTACGCCGAGCAGCACGGCTACAAGACGACCGTGATGGACACCTCCTACGCGGAAGAAGCGGGCATCAAGTCGGCCACGTTCGAGGTCGACGCGCCGCACGCGTTCGGGACCCTCTCGGTCGAGGCCGGCACCCACCGCCTCGTGCGGATGTCGCCGTTCGGCGCGGCCGGCAAGCGACAGACGTCGTTCGCCGCGGTCGAGGTCATCCCGCTCATGCCCGAGACCGAAGCCATCGACATCCCGGAGAACGACATCCGGGTCGACGTGTTCCGCTCGTCGGGCCCCGGTGGGCAGTCCGTCAACACGACCGACTCCGCCGTGCGCCTCACCCACCTGCCGACCGGCACCGTCGTGTCGATGCAGAACGAGAAGTCGCAGATCCAGAACCGCGCCGCCGCCATGCGCGTCCTGCAGTCGCGCCTGCTCCTCCTGAAGAAGGAAGAGGAGAACGCGAAGAAGAAGGAACTCGCGGGCAACATCACCGCGAGCTGGGGCGACCAGATCCGCTCGTACGTCCTCGCGCCGTACCAGATGGTGAAGGACCTGCGGAGCGAGCACGAGGTCAACAACCCGTCCGCGGTGTTCGACGGCGATCTCGACGGCTTCATCAACGCGGGCATCCGCTGGCGCAAGCAGTCCGACGACGACTGAGCGGCGAGACCGGGGCCGTGCTGCTGAGTGGATCCACGGGGACCTGAGCCGCGCGCCTCGGCCCGATTCCGCCCGGGGCGACCTAGCCTGAACCGGTCATGATCAAATTCGACCAGGTCACCAAGGTGTACTCGGGCAACCCGAGTCCTGCGCTCGACGACATCTCCCTCGAGATCCTCAAGGGCGAGTTCGTCTTCCTCGTGGGCGCGTCCGGCTCCGGCAAGTCCAGCTTCCTGCGGCTCGTGCTCAAGGAGGAGAAGCCCTCCCGCGGGCAGATCCACGTCCTCGGGCAGCGCCTCGGATCCCTGTCGTCGCGCAAGGTCCCGTACTTCCGCCGCAACCTCGGCGTGGTGTTCCAGGACTTCCGCCTCCTGCCGAACAAGAACGTCTTCGACAACGTCGCGTTCTCGCTGCAGGTCATCGGGAAGAGCAAGGGCTTCATCAGCGAGGCCGTCACCGACGTGCTCAAGCTCGTCGGCCTCGCCGGCAAGGCGACGCGCATGCCGCACGAACTCTCCGGTGGTGAGCAGCAGCGCGTGGCGATCGCACGCGCCGTCGTGAACAAGCCGGCGATCCTGCTCGCGGACGAGCCCACGGGCAACCTCGACCCGACCACCTCGGCCGGCATCATGGCGCTGCTCGAACGCATCAACCAGGGCGGCACGACCGTGCTCATGGCGACGCACGACGCCAGCATCGTGAACCAGATGCAGCGCCGGGTGATCGAGCTGTCGAACGGCACGATCCTGCGCGACGAGCAGTCCGGCGGCTACCAGACCCAGGCCGTCCCGATCCAGCGAGGCAACACCGTGTCGAACACCACCGGCATCCAGACCATCCCGGGGATCATCCGATGAGGCTCGGGCTCGTCATGTCCGAGGTCGGCTCGGGCCTGCGGCGCAACGCGTCGATGGTCGTGTCGGTCGTCCTCGTGACGTTCATCTCGCTGACCTTCGTCGGTACCGCGATCCTCCTCCAGATGCAGATCAACCAGATGAAGGGGTACTGGTACGACCGGGCGCAGGTCGCCGTCTACCTGTGCACCGACACCGACACCACCGGCAACTGCACCGGGGCGAAGGCCACCGACGACCAGCGCCAGCAGGTCGAGTCGCAGCTCGAGTCGTCGACGTTGAAGCCCTACATCGAGAAGTTCTACTTCGAGAACCAGCAGGACGCCTACACGCGGTTCAAGCAGCAGTTCAAGGACTCGCCCGCGACCGAGTTCGTGAAGCCCGAGTACCTCAACGAGACGTACTGGGTGAACCTCAAGAACCCGTCGCAGTCCGACGTCCTCGTGGAGAGCCTGTCCAAGGTCGCCGGTGTGCAGAGCGTCGTCGACCAGCGCGGCTACCTCCAGCCGATCTTCAACCTGCTGAACGCCTCGTCGTACACGGCGATCGGCATCGCGGCGCTCATGCTCGTCGCCGCCGTGCTCCTCATCGCCACCACGATCCGACTCTCGGCGTTCAGTCGACGGCGGGAGCTCGGCATCATGCGGCTGGTCGGCGCGTCGAACCGGTTCATCCAGACACCGTTCGTCCTCGAGGGGGTCATCGCCGCGGCCATCGGGGCGGTCCTCGCCGGCGGGGCGATCACGGCAGTGGTGTGGTTCTTCGTCCGGAACTACCTGGCGGTCCGGTTCTCCGGGACGGCGTTCATCGGCATGGGCGACGCGGCAGTGGTCGTCCCGGCGGTGGTCGTCATCGGTGTCCTGCTCGCCGGACTGTCTGCGTTCGTCGCGATCCGTCGCTACCTCAAGGTCTGACACACAGCCCGGGGCCCGCGACGCGCCGGGAAGGTGCGGCGGCGCCCCGGTGTTCAGTACGCTGGAGGGCTGCGCCGGGCACCGGGTCTGGACCGCACACCCCCGAGAGGAGTCGTCATGGCCAAGGAACGCGGTGAGAAGATCGTCGCCACGAACCGTCGCGCCCGTCACGACTACCTCATCGAGGACACGTACGAAGCGGGCATGGTGCTCTCCGGCACCGAGGTGAAGTCGCTCCGGCAGGGTCGTGCTTCGCTCGTCGACGGGTACGCCTTCATCGACGGCGGAGAAGCATGGCTCGACGCCGTGCACATCCCCGAGTACACCGAGGGGACGTGGAACAACCACTCGCCTCGACGCAAGCGCAAGCTCCTCCTGCACAAGCAGCAGATCGTGAAGATCTCGCACAAGACGGCGCAGGGCGGCTACACGCTCGTCCCGCTGCAGATCTACTTCCACGACGGGCGCGCCAAGGTGGAGATCGCGGTCGCGAAGGGCAAGCGGGAGTTCGACAAGCGGCAGGCCCTGCGCGAGAAGACCGACAAGCGCGAGGCCGAGCGGGCCATGCGCACCCGGAACCGCGTCGGCGAGTAGCGCGACGCACCTCGGTCGACTAGACTGAGGGACCGCCTGAACGGCGGATTGGGAACTCAACAGCGTGACAGTGGCTCGCACGTCCGGCCTGCATGGGGATGATCGGTTTCGACATTGCCTGTGTGCCGACGGGAAGCGGGCCGAGGACCCACGGTCATCTCGTGAACGATCCGTGGAAAACAACAAGTGCCAATTCCAAGCGCACTGACTTCGCTCTCGCTGCGTAAGCAGCCCAGCACATGAAGTCCGTCGGCCAGGTGACCGTCCCCTAACCTGATCCCGGCGTCATCCAGAGGACTTGCTGCACGGTTGCGCCTCAGGGCCGTGCGGGACTTGCACTGAGACTGGGCCCGTCGTCCAAGAAGCCGGTAGCAATGGACGGGGCCGAGCAGAACGCCTGATCCGGATACGCCCGTAGAAGACGTCGAATTGCAGCGATGGACGGGGGTTCGATTCCCCCCATCTCCACCACCTGCCGGTCGTCGGGCCACTGTCACGCCGAGTTCCACCCGGACGCCCCACTCCCGCGAGTGGGGCGTTCGTCGTCCTCCCGGGTCGGCGGAATACGCTCGGGACTCCGGTGCGAGGACACGCCCGCGCCGTCGAGAGAGGTGCGAGTGTAGTGCAGGAGATCGCGATCCGTGTCCGTCTGCGTGAGCAGGAGCGTCTGGGGCTGGGGGAGTACGAGCGCGTCGTCGGCTCGGTGGCCACGGTCGCAGCGCTGATCCCCTGGCTGCCGAACCCGGAGGCGAAGCTCGTCCTCCGTGGTCGCGGTGCCGAGCCGGTCCGCGTCGAGACCGTCACGTACGGGGCGGTGTTCGAGATGCTCGTCGTCCTCGACCAGCGGTCCGCCGCCGTCGAGCGTGCCGCGGCGGTCGTCGCGGCGCTCATCGAGTCGGTCCGTCACGAGCACGTCGCCGACGACGTCGCCGGTGTCGCCGGGGAACTCGATCGTCTGGACCGCTCCGCACCGCGGGGCCGATCGGTCGCGGAACGCTCGCTCCGCGCGCTGCTCGAAGGGGCGCGGGCCGACGTGCTCGCCCGGCGGACGACGACCCGGGTGCGCGCGGCGCAGGGGCTCCTGCGGCTCGCCGAGGACGGAGCGGAGATCGTCGTCGAGCGAGTGGACGACGCGCTCGCTCCCGAGGTCGAGGAGCAGGTGCTCGACGTCGCGGCGGACACCGGCGCCGCGGTCGTGGTCGAGCCGGTCGACGGCGTCCTCGACGACGAGCCCGCGCCCCGACCGGAGTCCGCGGCACCGGAGCAGCCGGTCGAGACTCCGGCCGAGGACCAGGACCAGGACCGCAAGGAGAAGTCCGACAAGAAGAAGCCCGACAAGAAGCACGACAAGGAGAAGTCGGACAAGAAGAAGGGCGACAAGAAAAAGGGTGACAAGAAGCAGGCCGCCAAGAAGGACAGCAAGAAGAAGGACAGCAAGAAGAAGGACGGCAAGAAGAAGTAGCCTGTGGGCTTATACAGGGCTTGTGTTTCCACCTCGTTAAATAATCCGGCGAGACTCCTGTCCGGTGCCATTGTCGTTGCACGCGCTCCCCACGATCGCGGGGCTCGCGTCACTCGACAGGAGCAACAGTGGCAACAACGACGACGACACAGGCGCTGCCGGACTCCGGCCTGAAGCGCAACGTCGGCTTCATCGGCCTGATCTGGGCATCGACGGGGTCCATCATCGGATCCGGGTGGCTCTTCGGCTCGCAGGAAGCCCTCAAGACGGCGGGTCCGGCCGCGATCATCTCGTGGCTCATCGGCGGCGTGGCCGTCCTCGTCCTCGCGCTCGTGCACGCGGAACTCGGTGGCATGTTCCCCATCGCCGGCGGTACGGCGCGCTTCCCGCACATCGCATTCGGTGGCATCGCGGGAGCGTCCTTCGGCTGGTTCTCGTGGTTGCAGTCCGTGACCGTCGCCCCGATCGAGGTCGAGGCGATGATCAAGTACGCGCAGCACTGGCAGTTCGCCCACCCGTGGCTGCACACGGTCGTCGTCGACGGCGAGACCCAGCAGCTCCTGACCGGTGCGGGCATCGCGGTGGCGATCGTCCTCATGGCCGTCGTCACGGTCGTCAACCTGCTGAGCGTCCGGATCCTCGCGAACACGAACTCCGCCGCGACGTGGTGGAAGGTCGCCATCCCGCTGCTCGTCATCATCGTGCTGGCGTTCAGCGGCTTCCACGGCAGCAACTTCACCGCGGCGGACGGCTTCCTGCCCGGCGGCGCGAAGGGCATCCTCGCGGCGGTGTCGACCTCGGGCATCATCTTCGCGTTCCTCGGGTTCGAGCAGGCCGACCAGCTCGCCGGCGAGGCCAAGAACCCCAAGCGGGACATCCCGCGAGCGGTCATCGGTTCGGTCATCATCGGCCTGGTCATCTACCTGCTCCTGCAGGTCGTGTTCCTCGGCGCGCTGCAGTCCGGCGCGATCCAGGGTTCGTGGGCCACCGCGGACTTCACCAAGTACACCGGCCCGTTCGCCGACATCGCGATGGCCGCCGGCATCACCTGGCTCGCGGTGATCATCTTCATCGACGCGATCATCTCTCCCGGTGGCACCGGTCTCATCTACGTCACGGCGACGACCCGCATCTCCTACGGGCTGAGCCGCAACGGCTACTTCCCGAAGGCGTTCGAGTGGACGACGAAGGCCGGCGTGCCGTGGGTCGGACTCGTCACCGCGTTCGTCGTCGGCTGCGCCTGCTTCGCCCCGTTCCCGTCGTGGCAGGGGCTCGTCAGCCTCATCACGAGTGCGTCCGTGCTCATGTACGCCGGCGCCCCGCTGGCACTCGGAGCGTTCCGGAAGCGCATCCCCGAGATCGAGCGGCCGTACCGCATGCCGGCCGCGGCGGTGTTCTCACCGATCGCGTTCATCGTGGCGAACCTCATCATCCTCTGGACCGGGTGGGACACCGACTGGAAGCTCGGGGTCGCGATCCTCCTCGGCGCCGTCGTCATCGTCCTGAACAACGTGTTCCGTGGGGCGTCGAGCGTGCGGCCGCGCTGGGACTGGAAGGCGGCGCAGTGGCTGCTGCCCTACCTGATCGGCATGGGCTTGATCGTGTTCCTCAGCGACTTCGGGCCGCTCAAGAACCCGGTCTTCCCGCTGTGGGTCGACATCGTCGTCGTCGCGGTGTTCTCCCTGGTGATCTACTACTGGGCGATCAACTCGGCGAGTTCCCGCGAGGAGATCCTCCGCACCGCGGAGGACGTGCGCGAGGTCGAGGAGTCGAACGTGGTGGAGCCGGTGCACCACTGACCCGTGACGTGACGTGACGGCGAACGGACGGGAGGCCCGTGGCGACACCGCCACGGGCCTCCCGTCGGTCGTCCGTCGCCGGCGTTCGGTCAGGCCGACAGCGACGCGTCCTGCCCGACGACGGCGAGCAGCGCCAGCTTCTCGGTGTCGCTCCGGTCGGCCGGCGTGTACAGGACGACGTGCTGGTCGCGGTCCGGCACGCTGAGCGCGAGGCAGTCGACGGTGACCCGCCCGACGACCGGGTTGTCGAAGTGCTTCGTGATCGCCGGAGCGGCCTGCACGTCGTGGCGGTCCCAGAGGCGAGCGAAGCTGTCGCTCGTGCTGCGGAGCTCCGCGACGAGCCCGGCGATGTCGGGGTCGTCCGGGTAGCGCGCGGCGGCGCTCCGCAGTCCGTGGACGACCTCGTGCCGGAAGGCCGTCCCGTCGGTCGCTCCGTAGAGGTCCGGCTGGTCCGAGAAGGCGCGTCTGGCGAGGTTCCGGTCCTCGGGTCGGAGCGGGGCGAAGTCCTCCATCAGCAGCGTCGCGAGTCTGTTCCACGCGAGGACCTCGAACGCCGCGGAGACGACGAACCCGACCGCGCCCGGAAGCCCGTCGAGTGCGGCCTGCACGGTCGGGTGCACGTCCCGTCGGTGGTGCGGTGCGGGAGCCGGAGCGGTGCCGGCGAGCACGTGCAGGTGCGACCGTTCCGCGTCCGTCAGCAGCAGCGCGGAGGCCAGGGCGGCGAGCACCTCGGTCGACGGACGAGGGGCACGGCCCTGCTCGAGGCGGACGTAGTACTCGGTCGAGATGTGCGCGGCGACGGCCACCTCCTCCCGCCGGAGACCCGGGGTGCGGCGACGGGGGCCCGACGGCAGACCCACGTCCTCCGGCCGGAGACGCGCCCGGCGTGAGCGCAGGAAGGCAGCGAGTTCTGGTCGGTCCACGTCGTGATCCTCCTCCCGGTGTCCGCGCGGATCCTGGTACCGGTCGTACCTGGAACCGTCCGGACCGCCTCGGCGACGGTGGGTCCATGACGAACACCGACATCGCCACCACCGCACCGACGACCCCCACCAGCACCGCGGGACTCCTGCTCGACCACGTCGTCCTCGTGACCGGCGCGAGCCGCGGGATCGGTGAAGCCGCCGCGCGGCTCTTCGCCACCGAGGGGGCCCGGGTCGTGCTGGCCGCCCGACGGACCGCTGCACTCGACGCGATCGTGGCCGACATCCGGCGCGACGGGGGCACGGCCGACGCCGTCCGCCTGGACCTCGCCGACCCCACCAGCATCGAGGAGGCCGTCGCCGCGGTCGACCGACTGCACGGACGACTCGACGGAGCGTTCAACAACGGAGCGGCGATCCAGACCCCCGGTCCGCTCGACGAGACGACCGACGAGGACGTGGACCTGCAGTTCGCGGTCAACTTCCGCGGCCACTGGCGCGCGATGGTCGCGGAGGCCGCGCTCATGCGTCGGTCGGGCGGCGGCGCGATCGTGAACACCTCGAGCATCGGCAGCCGACGGGCGAACCCCGCGCTCCCCGCGTACGGCGCGATGAAGCGAGCGCTCAACAGCATCACCGAGACGGCCGCGGTCACCTGGGCGCCGCAGGGCATCCGCGTGAACGGGCTCACCCCGGGCGGTACGGCGACGCAGATGATCGACGAGTGGGAGGCTGCCACCCCCGGGGTGCGTGCGCAGATCGACGCGTCGATCCCGCTCGGTCGGATGGCGGAGCCGGAGGAGGTGGCGCAGGCGGCGTGCTGGTTGCTGAGCGACCGGGCGTCCGCCGTGACCGGAGCCATCGTCCCGGTCGACGGCGGGGCGGGGGCCTGAGACGTCGGCCGAGGTCAGAAGTCGAACAGGTTCCCGCGGATCCCGCCGTCGCCGTACTCGCGGCGGAGCAGCCCGCGCTGCCGCAGCACCGGGACGAGGTCGCCGAGCATCCGGTACACCTGCGCCGGGTGCAGGTCGCCGGAGAAGATGAAGCCGTCGTTGTCGGCATCCGCCCCGAGCTCCTCGACGAAGTCGGCGAACTCGTCCGCCGTGCCGACGAAGCCGCTCCGCTCGCTGATCCGGCCGAGCCGGGCCTTGCGGGTGAGGAGCTCGCGGAGGGGTGCGTCCGGGGTGTCGCCGACCAGGCCGCGGGTCGTCCCGGCGGACACGTGGTCCCCGAAGGTCCCGGCGGGGATCGGCGCGTCGAGGTCGAGCGACAGCAGGTCGGTCTCGGAGTCGCTCGACCACGCCACCGCGGCGGCGCGGAGGGCCTCGTCGGTCGGGTGGGTGGAGGCGGCGACGAGGCGGTCGGCTTCCTCCGGAGAGGGCACGAGCACCGGCTTGAGGACGAAGAGCACGCGGATGTCGTCCGCGGAACGACCGGCGTCCGAGGCGGCCGTGAGCACACGGGCCCGGTAGTCGCGGACGGCCGCGGCCGAGAGCGGTGCGAGTGCCAGCTGCACGTCCGAGTGGGTCCCGGCGAAGCCGAGGCCCCGGCCGGAGCCACCGGGGGAGACGATCACCGGGTCGGTGTCGAGCGGGAGCGCGTTGAGGGGACCGTCGGCGGTGAAGTACGCGCCCTCGTGGTGGAACGCGTCGAGGGCGTCGCCGTCCGCGAAGTGCCAGTCCCCGTCGGCACCGGCGGCCAGGCCGCCGCTGCCCGCGGCGCCGACGTACCCGTCCGGTCCCCAGGAGTGCCACAGCCGCCGGACGAGCTGCAGCCACTCCTCGGCCCGGTCGTACGCGGCGTCGTGCGGCAGCGGCGCGAGCCCCGCGTGCCGGGCGCTGCCCGTGTCGGTCACCACGTTGAGACCGAAGCGGTCACCGGACAGGTGCGCGAGCGTGGCGGCCTGGCGTGCGGCGAGGTACGGCGGCGTGAACCCCGCGTTGATCGTCGGGGCGATCCCGATGTGCGACGTCGCGGCGAACAGGTACGGCGCGAGCAGCAGTGGGTCGTGCTTCGGGCCGCCGTACGCCTGTCGGATGCGGAGGTCGAGCGTGGACGGGTTCCCGAGCGAGATCGCGTCCTCGGCGATCACGAGGTCCATGCCGGCCTGCTCGAGCGCCCGGACGGACTGCTGGTACAGGTCCGGCTTCGTCCAGTCGTGACCCCAGTGCCAGTCGTCCCGACCCCAGGCCTGCGGCCCGAACCCGCGCGAGAAGAAGTACCCGAAGTGCTGGAGGTCCGCCATCGTCAGACCTCCTCGGCGATGACGTGCCCCTGCGGGACGGTGTGCGCGAGCGAGGCGGCCTCCGAGGCGGGGTCGACCCGTGCCTCCAGGCCGGTGTGCCGCGCGACGTCCTCGTGACCCGCGCGGATCGCGGTGAAGCCGCGGTCGAGGTCGCGGATGAGGTCCGCGACGTCCTCGATGCCGACGGACAGTCGGATCAGGCCGTCCCAGATGCCCTGCTCGGCGCGTTCCTCGGCCGTGCGGCCCGCGTGGGTGGTCGTCGCGGGGTGCAGGATGAGCGACCGGACGTCGCCGAGGTGGGTCATCCGGCTGAACAGCTGCACCGCGTCGATGAAGGTGCGGGCGGCGGCTTCGCCACCGGCGAGCGTGAACGCGAAGACGGAACCGGCACCGCGCGGCAGGTAGCGCTGGGCGAGGTCGTGGAACGGACTGGAGGCCAGGCCCGCGTGGTCGACGCTCGTCACCTCCGGCTGCTGGTCCAGGTACTCCGCGACCGCCAGCGCGTTCGCGCTGTGGCGTTCGACGCGCAGGCTCAGCGTCTCGATGCCCTGACGCAGCAGGAACGCGTTGAACGGTGACGGGGTCGGACCGATCCGGGAGGCGATGACGTCGCGTGCGAAGACGACGAAGGCCCGGCTGCCGAAGCGCTCGACGTAGCTCTGCCCGCCCAGCGAACGCTCCGGACTCGTCAGGTGCGTCCACCGCTCGGGCGAGGCCGACCAGTCGAACGTGCCGCCGTCGACGACCACCCCGCCGAGCCCTGCGCCGTGGCCCGAGAGGAACTTCGACGCGGAGTGCACGACGATGTCCGCTCCGTGCTCCACCGGACGGACGAGGTACGGCGTGGCGAGCGTGTTGTCGACGATCAGGGGGACTCCGGCGCGGTGTGCGACGTCGGCCACGCCCGTGATGTCGAGCACGTCGTTCTTCGGGTTCGGGATCGTCTCGGCGAAGAACACCTTCGTGTTCGGTCGGACCGCGGCGGCCCAGGCGTCGAGGTCGCGGGCGTCGGCGACGAAGTCCACCTCGATGCCGAGCCGACCGAGGTTCTGCAGGAGCAGTCCCCGGGTGCCCTCGTAGATGCTCCGCGCGCTGACGACGTGGTCGCCGGCCTGCAGGAGCCCGAGGAACGCGACCGTCGCTGCGGCCTGACCGCTGCCGACGAGGATCGCTTCGGCACTGCGTTCGAGCAGGGCGATGCGACGCTCGACGTCGGCGTTCGTGGGGTTGCCGAGCCGCGTGTACGTGTAGCCGTCGTCGGTGCCGGCGAAGCGGTCGCGGGCCTGGTCGAAGTCGTCGAAGAGGAAGCCGGAGGACATGTGGATCGCGGGGACCCGTGCGCCGTGCGCGGCATCGGGCACGAAACCGCCGTGCACCTGCTCGGTCGCAAAGCCGTGCTCGGTCGGGTGGCCGTGTTCGCTCGGGCGGCCGTGCTCGCTCGGGCGGCCGTGCTCGCTCGGGCGCTCCTCGTTGCTCATGGTTCCTCCACCGGTCGTCGGGTGTCCGAACTCTCGCACGCCGCGCTCGGTGGACAGCCGAATGCTGCGGTCCGTTACGGGCGCCCGGGCCAATCGGTCCGACCGGTCCGGGTCCACCGCGTCGTGTCCCGGGACTTCTGCCACGCTGGGGGCATGCTCCACGACGACGTCGACCTGGTCCTCCGCAACGTCCGACCCTGGGGCGGTGACCAGTCCGACGTCCTCGTGACCGGTGACCGCATCGCCGCGGTGGTCCCGACCGGCTCGCCAGCGCCCGCGGGCGCAGCCGTCGTGGACGGGTACGGCCACCTCGCGCTCCCGGGGCTCGTCAACGCCCACGCGCACGTCGACAAGCGCTGGTGGGGCCGGCCGTGGGAGTCCTACGGCGGAGCGGGCGGAACCCAGGGCCGCATCGCCCACGAGCGGGCCCGTCGGGACGCCCTCGGCATCCCGGGCGTCGACGTCGCCACGCGGGTCCTCCGGGAGGGGCTGCGGACCGGCACGACGCGGGTGCGGACGCACGTCGACGTGGACCTCGGGGTCGGGCTCCGGGGCATCCACGCCGTCCGCGCAGCCGCTGAGGCGCTCGACGACGCCGTCGAGGTCGCGATCGTGGCGTTCCCGCAGGACGGGGTGCTCCGTCGGCCGGGGGTCCTCGACCTCCTCCGTCAGGCGGCGCTCGCCGGTGCGGAGCACATCGGTGGGCTCGACCCGTCGCTCATCGACCGCGACCCGGTCGGGCAGCTCGACGGCCTGTTCGCGATCGCCGCGGACACCGGCTGCGGCATCGACCTGCACCTCCACGAGCCGGCCGAGCTCGGGGCGTTCGCGTTCGACCTCGTCCTGGACCGGGTCGAACGCGACGGGATCGCGCCCGGGAAGGTGAACATCGCACACGGGTTCGCGATCGTCGACGTGGAACCCGTGCGCCGACGGGACCTGCTCGCCCGGATGGCGGGACTCGGCGTGACGATGACCACCGTGGCGCCGGTGCGGATGCGCCAGTTGCCGTTGCACGAGTTCGACGATGCCGGGGTCCGGTTCGGCCTCGGGACCGACGGGATCCGCGACCTGTGGAGCCCATACGGCGACGGGGACCTGCTGGGGATCGCGTGGCAGTACGCCCGGGCCGGGGGAGTCGTCCGCGACGAGGACCTGCTGCGGGTCGTGGAGCTCGCATCGCGGGACGCCGGGGCGTTCGTCACCGACGAGGTGCACGACCTCGTGGCCGGGGCGCGGGCGGACGTGGTGCTCGTCGATGCGGAGAACCCGATGGACGCGCTGGTGCGGCGGGTGCCGCGGTCGCTCGTCGTGGCCGGCGGGCAGGTGTTCGACCCCGTGGCGCTGGAGCAGCACCCCTGGGAGTGAGGGTGAGCCGGGCGGGGTGATCAGTCGGCGCGGGCGGCGTCGCGTGCCGCTTCGCGCGCGGCGAGGAGCCGGTGGGGGAACGTCGACGGCAGGGCGTCCGGCAGCTCATCGACGCGGAACCACCGGACGTCGTCGCTCTCGTCGCTGACCGCGGTCACGCTCGACGGGTCGACGAGCGCCACGAAGCCGACGTCCCAGTGCGCAGCGCACGACCCGAACCCGCTGTGCAGGTCGTGCCGGTCGACGTCGACCACGCGGCCGTCGAGCAGCTCGAGGTCGGCGATGCCGGACTCCTCCCGGGCTTCGCGGCGAGCGGTGTCCGCGAGGTCCCGATCGTCCGGTTCGAGGTGCCCGCCGACCTGCACCCAGAAGCCGCCCTTCCGGTGCAGACAGAGCAGGGTCTGCTCGAGGTCGGGGGAGAACACGAAGCACGACGCCGTGAGGTGCTCCGGGCCACCCTCGCGCCGGAGCGCCGCGTCACCGTGCTCCGCCACGAACCGCCGTGCTGCGACGACGCCGGGGACGTCGTCGTCGGTGCGGGCGAGGGCGGTGGTGACGTCGGCGAGGCGCATCGGCCCATCGTCGCAGGTCGGGCGGACGTGGTGTCCGACCGGGCAGGTGCTCCGGCGCTTCGGTGGTCCCGCGATCCGCTGGCGCTGCCCGGCTGTGGACGGCGCGACATCGCCGTCGTTCGACGACAGCGCCCGGCCCCGACCCCGCCCGGCCCCAACCCCGCCCGGCCCGCCCGGCGCCGCGTCAGAACAGGGCGCGGACGCCCGCGGCCACCGCGGCCCAGGACTCGGCGAGGGGGACACGCGCGAGCCACACCGCGACGCCGTTCACGACCACGAACAGGACGAACCACAGCGCCGCCGGTACCCGCATCTCCGCCGCGGCGATGTGGAAGTCCGTCTGCACCCGTGCCCCGGTCAGCAGCCACCGCGCGACCTGCACCACCGACCGCAGCCCGTCCACCACGAAGAGCGCCCCGACCGCGGCGACGACGAGCACGGTGAGGTCCGACGGGCGGACGGCCACCCAGAGCGCGATCGCGTCGAAGCCGATCACCACGAGCAGCCCGAACCAGTTCCGCACGAACAGCAGCGCGACGACACCCACGACCCCGAGCACGGCGACCGGCAGCCACCGCGACCCGTGCAGCACCCCCGTGACGAGCAGGACCCCGGCCCAGAGCGGGGCGCTGTAGCCCGCCCAGAGGTTGAGGACCCGCACCACCCAGCGGATCGCCCCCGGCACCCGACCGAGCTGCACCCAGGCTTCACCGGAGCCGTCCGGGTGCAGGTCGATGCGGCGGATCTGCCCACCGAACGGCACCACGACGACGACGTGTCCGACCTCGTGGACGATGGTCGCCGCGATGCGGGCGACGCGTCCCACGACGGGCACGAACGGCAGGACGGCCCCGACGAGCAGGGCGACGAAGACGAGGGGCGGGGCTGCGGTGGTCAAGCGACCAGCATGGCAGCCCCACCCGATGAGCGGGCTCCGCGACCAGCGCCCAGCGAGGGAACAGCCAGGCCCCGGACAGGGGTCAGGTGGAGAGCACCCAGGCGACGACCACGGCGGTGGCGATGATCGTCAGCCCGGCGAGGACGGCGAGGAACACCGTCAGACGGTTCACGGGCCGGTGCCTGGCTATTCGACCGTCACCGACTTCGCGAGGTTCCGGGGCTTGTCGACGTCGCAGCCGAGCTGGAGGGCGAGTTCGCGCGCGAGCATCTGCAACGGCACGACCGCCTCGAGCGGACCCCACGGCGCGGTGCTCGCACCCCAGGTCAGCCCGCCCGACGCCCGACCCGCGAGCGCCGGGATGTCCGACCCCTCGCCGCCGATCGTGATGATGAAGCCGCCGCGGGCACGGACCTCGGCGATGTTCGCCTGCAGGCGGTGCTCGCCGTGGTCGACGACGACGACCGGGGTTCCCTCGTCGACGAGGGCGAGCGGGCCGTGCTTCAGCTCGCCCGCCGGGTACGCCTCGGCCCACCGGTAGCTGAGCTCCTTGAGCTTCAGGGCACCCTCGGCGGCGTACGCCAGGCCCTGTCCGCGCCCGAGGAACAGGAAGCCGGAGGCCTCCCGGACGTTGGCGACGAGCAGGGGGATCCGGTCGGCCGCGATCGCCGCCGCGTGTTCCACCCGACCCGGCAGCTCGGACAGTTCGCCGACGAGCGCGGCCGCTCGGGCGGTCCCGATCCGCCCGGACGCCACCATCGCCGCGATCATCGCCGCCACGCCGACCACGACCTGCGCGGTGAACGTCTTCGTCGCCGCCACCCCGATCTCCGGGCCGGCGTGGCAGTCGAGCACCGCGTCCGCCCGACGGGCGAGCGAGGAGTGCAGGTTGTTCGTGAGCGCGAGCACCGGGTGCCGGTCGTCGAACCGGTCCAGCGCCCGGAGGACGTCGGCGGTCTCGCCGGACTGGCTGATCGCGACCACGAGCGTTCCAGGGCCGAGCACCACCTGGTCGGCCTCGCTCGCCACGACGATGTCCGTCGGGACGCCGCCGATGCCGCGCAGCGCGGTGGCGATCACCTGCCCGGCGTTGAGGGACGTGCCGCAGGCGACGATCGCGAGTCGGTGGAAGCCGGGCAGCCCGAGGCCGACCCACATGCTGCCGTCGACGGCACGCCGCGCGACCCGCTCGAGGATCGACGACACGACGGCGGGCTGCTCCTCGATCTCCTTCGCCATGTGGTCCGGGTGGTCCCCGAGGTCGAGCGCGGCCGCGGCGAACGGGGACGGCGTCGGGAACGGCACCGGAACCGTGACGCCACCGGACGACCAGGTCCACGCCTCGCCGAGCTCCACCACGTCGCCGTCCCGCAGCGCGACGAACGTCTCGCACCACTCGGCGATCGCACCGACGTCGCTCGCCACGAAGTCGCCGCGGGCGGAGCGCGCCACCACGAGCGGCGAGCGGTCCGCCGCCACGACCATCCGGCCGTCGCGGGAGTCGAGCACGACGATCGCCCACGACCCCTCGAGCTGCGCGGTCGCGATCTGCACGGCGAGCATGAGGTCCGGGTCCACCGCGAGTGCCCGCTCGACGAGGTGCGCGATGACCTCCGAGTCGACGTCGGACCGGAAGACGTGGCCCTGCCGCTCCAGGGTCGCGCGCAGTTCGTCGGCGTTCTCGACGATGCCGTTGTGCACGACGCTGACCCGGCGACCGCAGTCGGCGTGCGGGTGGGCGTTCGCCTCGCGGACGGCGCCGTGCGTGGCCCACCGCGTGTGGCCGATGCCGACCCCGGTCAGCGCGTCGCCCGAGCGTGCCGCGACGAGCGTCCGGAGGTCGCCGACGCGGGAGACGGACCGGATCGTCTCGGTGCCGCCCGAGGCGGTCCGGACCGCGATGCCGGCGGAGTCGTAGCCGCGGTACTCGAGGCGCTCGAGGCCGTCGAGCAGGTAGGGGCTCACGTCGTCACTGACGCGGGCCGCGATGATGCCGCACATCGGGCGTCCCTTCGGGTCGGGAACTACTGGGGGTGGTGCCGGGGTCGGCACCGACCGCCGTCGGGTCTGCCGCGCGCTCGGTCCGCCGGCTCGGGGGCCGCCGCCCGTCCCCGGATCAGGCGAGGACGGACGACGGCGGTCTGGTGAGCCGACGGTTCGGGTACCGAACGGGGTACCGCGGTCGGGCTCCCGGGGGAGCACGGCGGTCGGTGCAGGAGAAGCGTCACCCGCACGTGGTGGCCAGGGCAACCAGGTCCGGCCGCTCTTGCGGTTCCCCGCGCGGGCACCGCACCGCGCGTGCGGCGGTGCGGAACCCCGCATCCGGGGGGTGACGTCACGCAGGTCGGTGCGCCCCGGCGCCGGGCACGCAGACGACGGACGGGAGGCCCGGTACCAGCTGGTACCGGGCCTCCCGTCCGTCTCGTGGTCGCGTCACGACCGCGTGGGCGCGCCGATCAGGTGAGGAGCGCGACCAGGTGCGAGCGCGAACGCGCACCGACCTTGCGGTAGATCTGCGTGAGCCGCAGCTCGACCGTCCGCTGGGACATGAACAGCGACGAGGCGATCTCGCGGTTGCGGTACCCCTCGGTCACCTTCTGCACGACGGCGCGTTCCTCGGCGGTGAGCGACGTGAACGCCGCCGACGCGTCCGGAGCGCTCCGCGGGGTCCCGGGGACCGGACCGGAGGCCGTCGGACCCGACCGGACCAGCCCCGCACCGAACGACGGCATCGCGACCGACGGAGCCGGCGTGACGAGCGGTCGACGCAGACCCGCTGCCTCGTAGGCGGCAGCTGCCGCGGCACCGAGGCGCGGACGCTCGGTCGGCGAACCGACCGCGGCCATGGCCGCGAACGTGCGAGCCCGCTCGAACTGCGAGTCGTGCGGCTGGAACAGCTCCAGCGCGCGGCGACGTGCGGTCTCCCGCGTCGTGTCGTCCGCGACGAGCGCCAGGCTCCTCGCGAGGACGAGCGCTCCCCACCGCGACGGCCGCGCGTGGTGGTCCGCCGCGAGGCGGGCCGTGATCGCCCGGGCATCGTCGACCCGACCGAGGCGCACGTAGGCCTCCACCAGGTCGCCGAGGTGCCGGAGCAGGACCGGGTTGCGCAGCGGACGACCGATGGCGTCCGCGGCCTCGAGGGCCACCGCTGCCTCCTCGAGCCGGCCGTCGAGCAGCAGGACCTGCCCGCGCAGGGCGTGCAGCTTCGCCGTCGCACCCCACAGCCGGTTCGTCGAGCGCTGCGCCAGGCAGGCGTCGAGGACGTCGAGCGCCTCCGCGGAACGACCCTCGGCGAAGTGTCGCCAGGCGATCGCGATCACCCGCGACGGCTCACGCAGCCGCTCCGCCGCCGCCGAGCCGGCCTCCCACACGTCGATCGCGCGGAGCGCTTGCCGGAAGTTCCCGGAGCGCACCTCGTTGTCGGCGGACAGGTACCGCGCCGCCTCGGTCCACACCAGGGGCGTCTGCGGCCCCCGGGCGAGCACGAGGGCGAACACCCGACGAGCGCTGCGGTAGCGCTCGCCGAGGCTCAGGGCGTGGGCGAGGAGGAGCAGCGCCGGGTCGGACATGCCGAGCAGCACGTTCGCGGACAGTCCGTCGTGCAGCTCCGCGTCCGCCGGGAGCGTCCCGTCGACGGCGGCGATCAGGTCGCGTGCCGTCGACAGGATCTCGAGCGTGTGCGGTGACGCCGTGTCGAGGTAGGGCTCGGCGCGGTGCAGGAGGTCCCGCGCCTGGTCGACCTCCCAGACCTCGGCCCGGAAGCAGGCCACGGTCGCGAGCAGGCCCGCGACGGCGTCCGTCTCGGTCGGGTCGTCCGTGTCCGCCGGCACGAGCAGCTCGTCGGCGTGCACCGCATCACCGCTGAGGAACTCGACGGAGTACTGCAGTCGCAGTCGTCGGACCTCGGTGACGGTGGCGCGGAAGGGCCGGATCGCAGCGAGGTAGCGTGCGGTCCCGCTGAGGAGCCGGTTCGCCAGCATGACCTCGGCGACGCCGAGCAGCGCCTCGTGCTCGTCCTCGGTACCGCCGCCGACGAGCAGGGCCCGTTCGGTGAGGGCGGTCGCCGCGGTGGTGTTGCCGTCCACCACGTACGACCGGGCCGCACGGAGGAGCGCGACGGCGTCGGGGACGTCGTCGACGAAGCTCCGGTGCCAGGCGTGTGCGCGCTGGTCGGTGTCCGCGGTGGCCTCCGCGAGGGCGGTGTGCGCCGCGCGACGGTCGCGTGCGGCGGTGCCCCAGTACAGCGACGACCGCACGAGCGGGTTGGTGACGGACACCTGCTGACCGCGCACCGTGACGAGTCCGGCGTCCGCCAGGTCGTCGAGGGCGTCACGGTCCCATCCGGCGGCGGTCGCCGTCGGCACGAGCGCGAGCCGAGCGAGGACGTCCAGATCGCGTCCCGCAGCGGCGTCGAGCACGGCAGAGGCGATCGCTTCCGTCGTCTTCGTGGGGCGGAGCGGCAGCACGAGCGGCTCGGTGCCGCTCAGCTGGCCGCGGGTGAGCGCCGTGAGCTGCTCACGCAGGACGCCGGGGTTGCCGCCGGTCTCCTGAGCGAGGACCGCGAGGACGCCGTCGTTCGCGTCCTCGGGGGCGGTTGCCCGGGCGAGGGTCAGCGAGTCGTCCTCGCTGAGCGGCTCCAGGCGCAGCGCGGGGAGCGCGGCGAGGGGGCCGTCTGCGGGGACGGAACGGACCGAGAAGACCACGCGGAGTGCCGTGCCGGCCAACCGACCGGCGAGGAAGGCGATGAGCTCCTGGCTCTCGACGTCCATCCGGTCGAGGTCGTCGATGAGCACGACCGTCGGGGGCAGGGTCAGCGTGTGCACGGCTTCGAGGAAGTCGTGCGCAGCGGCGAGCCCGGCGCGGGCTGGGGCCTGTACACCGGTGCTGCCCGCCTGCAGGAGGTGGGCGATGTGCGCGGTGGCGCGGGGGTCGTCCAGGGCGGTGAAGAGCGCGGTCACGCCGGCCAGGGGCCAGTGGGACTCACTGCCGTTCACACCGACGCGGACGACGGGGAGGGAGACGCGGTGCGCGACCGCGTCGAGGACGCTGCTGCGCCCGGAACCAGGGTCGCCGACCACGACCATCGCCGACTCCCGAGGGAGCATGGCGAGGGTCGCGATCCGGTCGACCTCGAGACGGCGACCGGTGAGTGCCATGACTCACCGGCTCCCGGGTACGGGGACGGATGCAGCGACGGACGGGCGCGCAGAGGCGGAGCGGTCGAACGTGCGGAGGGAAACCGCGCGACGGACCGGTCGTGTGAGAGCTTCGTGGTTGGAATGCGGACGACGAGTGAGGGTGCACTCGGTTCCGCTCGGGAACGATGATGTCATCGTCTGTATCACCCCTCGGGTTAGGGTCTTCGACGAACTGGCACCGGGTCGCGTTCCGTGCCGGATCTAGGGAATCCGAGACGTCACCTGACCTGGCGTCCCGTTGACAGTAACCCAGGTCGGGCCGAGGTGGACCGGTCGTTCGAGGACAATTCACCCCCGCCGTGTCCCCAGTCCGGGGGGAGGCACCCCCGTCGTGGGGAAGCCACTCCGGGGCGTGTGGTAGTGGAACGGGGTACAGCGTCGACCGCTGCCGGGGCCGGCCGTTCCGGCGGTCCTAACGGGCCCGTTCGGCTCGGGTGCGCGGTGGACCCGCGCCGTTCGTACCGAACGGGGTACGCGTGGGTATCGAGCGGGGGACCCGGACGAGGGGGACTCCGCGGGGGGTCTCGGGGGAGGGACGTTGCGTTCTCTGGATCGCCCGGTCGCGTGTCAGCGGCGCAGGAGGTCCACGACGGCGTCGTGGACGAGCCCGTTCGTGGCGAGGGCGCTGCCGTGCCAGGGCCCGGGATCGCCGTCGAGCGAGGTGAACCGACCACCGGCCTCCTCGACGATCGGGACGAGCGCGGCGATGTCCCACGGCTTGAGGTCCGGTTCGCCGGCGACGTCGAGGACGCCCTCGGCGACCATCATGTACGACCACATGTCGCCGTAGGCCCGGGTGCGCCAGACCGTCCGGGAGAGCGCGATCAGCGACTCCAGCCGGTCGTCCTCGTCCCACTGCTGGATGCTGTTGTAGCTGAGGCTCGCGTCGCCGAGCTCGTCGACTCCGGAGACCCGGAGCGGCCCGTCGAAGGAGTGTGCGCCGAGCCCCTCGGCGGCCCACCAGCGCTTGCCGAGGGCCGGTGCGCTCACGACGCCGAGGACCGGGCGTCCGTCGACCGCCAGGGCGATGAGGGTGGCCCACACCGGCACGCCGCGGAGGTAGTTCGCGGTGCCGTCGATCGGGTCGACCACCCACTGCCGGTGTCCCTCGCTGACCGCGTCGGCTCCGGTGTCCGCCGTGGTCTCCTCGCCGAGGAAGGCGTCGTCCGGCCGTTCGGTGGCGAGTCGCTCGCGCAGGGCCCGCTCGACCGCCTGGTCGGCGTCCGTGACGTGGGTGCTGTCGGCCTTCCTTGACACGTGCAGGTCGGCGGCGCGGAACCGTTCGAGGCTGATCGCGTCGGCGGTGTCGGCGAGGGAGCGGGCGAAGTCGAGGTCGGCGCTGAGGTCCACGCGTCGAGCGTAGCGCCCGGGTCGTCCGGGCCCCGGGCGGAGGTGGAGCACGTCGCCCGACGTCAGGCGGCGACCACCTCGTCCTCCTCCTGCGCGGTCACGACGCGCTCGCGGGCGATGCGGGTCCGGCGGGCGACGAGGCCGTGCACGACGACGCAGAGCAGGACGGCCACGACCAGCCAGAGGGCCAGCACGAGCATCGGCCGGCCGACGGATGCGTCGGGGAAGTACTCCAGCGCCTGTGCCACCTGGAGCCACGCCGCACCGCTCCAGAACGAGTTGAGCGCCGCGAAGAAGCCGGGCTGGAACGCCGGCTGGAAGATGCCGCCGGAACTCGTGAAGTTGAGCATCACGAAGAGCATCGTGAGGATCGGGGTCGTCCAGCGGCCGAGCACCGGGTGCAGCCCGACGCCGAGCGCCACGATCACCGCGTCGTACAGCCACGCGACGAGGAAGACCTCCCACCGGTGGGTCGCGACGACGCCGTACACCGGACCGGCGATGACGATGCCGATGCCCGCGACGACGCCGGCGGTGGCCAGTCCGACCACGGCCGTCCAGACGGCCCGGAGCTTCGTCGCCACCGCGGCGACCGCGATCGCCGAGGCGTACCCGCCGACGCTGAGGCCGACCAGCAGGAAGAAGAGCCCCTGCCCGGTCGAGTCCTGCGCACCAGCGGGCACGACGTCCACCACGCGGAACGGCAGGTGCTGCTCGTACGCGATCGGCAGGAACACCTTCTGTGCGGCGGTGGCGGTCGTCTCGGACGCCGCGCTCGAGACGTAGAGGGTCGCGCCGGTGCTGGTCGGGGCGTAGACCGCGGCGAGTTCGCGGTCGCGGACGCGCTGCTCCGCTCGGTCGGTGTCCGCGACGACGTGCGCGACGAGGGCGCCGTCGGACCGGTCGGTCACGGTCTGCGCGAACACCTGCGTCGCCGCACCCTGCCCGACGATGCCGACCGGGAGGTCGTGCGGGGTCGGGGCATGGAACGCGCCGAGGTACGCCAGTCCCATGCCCGCGGCGAGGAACAGGGGGACGAGGATGTGCGAGGCGAAGTGGCGGAGCACCACGCCGAGTCCCGTCGGGCGCCACACGCTGTCCGGTCGGGGGTGGTGGACCCTCGGGGCGGCGTGGGTCGCGCTCGACGAGGTGTAGTTGTACTTTGCAACTTCAGACACGAGGCGCAACGATACACCCACGGGTCAGTGCGTGACGGTGCGGGGTCCCGTCCGCGGTGCGACCCCCTGGGGCTCGCACCGCGCGCGGAAGTCCGCACCGTCGCGAGCGCCCCTCGCACCGTGCGGTGCGGTGCGGTGCGGTGCGCTGTGATGCCGTGCCGTGCCGTGCCGTGCGGTGCCGTGCGGTGCCGTGCCGTGCCGTCCCCGGCTGCTCACGGCTACTCCTGGCCCGGGTCCTCCGCGCCCATCCCGGTCAGCAGCGCACGGAACGAGTCGAGCCGCTCGACCCCGGTCGGGCCGAGCTCGCCGTCCGCCACCCGGTCGACGATCTCCCAGTCGTGCGCCTGCGCGAGCGGGATGCCGTCGGCGGGCTCCCGCACCGGCACGGCGTGTGCGGCGAACGCCCGGAAGACGTTCGCGGGGTCGACGTGGCCGAGACCGAACGACCGGACCCCCGGGGTGTCGATGATCCACCCACCGTCCCGCACGCGCAGGGCGATCGAGGACGACGACGTGTGGCGCCCCCGCCCCGTCACGGCGTTGACGTGCCCGGTCGCCCGGGTCGCACCGGTGATGGCGTTCACGAGCGTCGACTTCCCGACGCCGGAGTGCCCGACGGTGACGGTGACCCGGTCGTCGAGGACCTCGTGCAGGGCGTCGAACGGCACGTCGTCCGAGCGGCTCGTGACGATGCGGAGGTCGAGGCAGGCGAAGTGCTCGAGGAACGGCGCCGGGTCGGCGAGGTCGGTCTTCGTGATGCAGAGGATCGGGTCGAGTCCCGCGTCGAACGCCGCCACGAGGTAGCGGTCGATGAGCCGGGTCCGCGGCTCGGGGTCCGCCGCCGCGACGACGACGAGCATCTGGTCCGCGTTGGCGACGATGACGCGCTCGACCTCGTCGGTGTCGTCTGCGCTCCGCCGCAGCAGCGTGGTTCGGTCGGCGACCTTCACGATGCGCGCGAGTGAGCCGGGCTCGCCGGAGAGGTCGCCGACGAGGGACACGTGGTCACCGGTGACGACCGACTTCTTGCCGAGCTCGCGGGCCTTCGTCGCCGTGATGACGCGTTCGTCCGGCTCGCCGGCCTCGACCAGCACGCCGTACCGCCCACGGTCGACGTTCGTCACCCAGCCGACCGGCGCGTCCTCGTACGTCGGCCGGACCTTCGTGCGCGGCCGGTTGCCCTTCGGGTTCGGCCGGATCCGGACCTTCGACTCGTACTGCCCGTACGGCTCGTCGTCGTCCGTGTCGTCGCCGTCGACGTCGTCCCACCAGCTCACGAGGTCACCCCGCCGGGCGCTGCCGACCCGGCGCCGTCGCCCGTCGCCACGAGCGACGCCCACAGCTCGGGGAACTGCGGCAGGGTCTTCGCGGTCGAGCCGACGTCGTCGACGGCGACGCCGTCGACGACGAGCCCCACGACGGCCCCGGCCGTCGCCATCCGGTGGTCGTCGTACGCGGACCAGTCCGCGCCGTGGAGCAGGGCCGGCTCGATCCGGAGGCCGTCGTCGAGTTCGTGCACCGCGCCTCCCGTCCGGTTCAGGTCCGTCGCCAGCGCTGCGAGCCGGTCCGTCTCGTGCCCTCGGAGGTGGCCGATGCCGGTGATCTCGCTCGGCGCGTCCGCGAGCGCCGCGAGCGCGACGAGCGCCGGGGCGAGTTCGCCGCCGCGCGTGAGGTCGAGTTCGACGCCCGGGAGGGAGGCTCCACCCGCCACCCCGACTCCGCCGTCGAACACGAGGTCGTCGCCGTCCCGAGTGACGGTAGCACCCCAGAGGGGCAGGAGCGTCTCGAGGTCGGCGCCGACCTGGGTCGTCTCGGTCGGCCAGGCGCGGATGCGGACGGTGCCGCCCGCGACGAGGGCAGCGACCGCGAACGGGGCGGCGTTGGAGAGGTCGGGCTCGATGGTGACGTCGCGCGCCGCGATCGGGCCGGGGTGCACGACCCACTCGCCGACAGCAGGCTGGTCGACGCGCACGCCGCGGGCCCGGAGGACCTCGACCGTCATGTCGATGTGCGGCAGGCTCGGCAGTCGCTCGCCCGCGTGCACGAGGTGCAGGCCCTCGGTGAAGCGCGGTGCGGACAGCAGCAGGCCCGAGACGAACTGCGAGGACGCGGACGCGTCGATCGTCAGCGAGCCGCCGCGGACCGCACCCGTGCCCGTGAAGGAGAACGGCATCGCGCCGTCGCCGTCGTCGGTCACGTCGACGCCGAGGTCGACGAGCGCCTGGATGATGGCTGCCATCGGCCGCTTCCGCGCGTACGGGTCGCCGTCGATCGTGACCGGGCCGGTCGCGAGGGCGGCGAGCGGGGGCAGGAAGCGCATCACGGTGCCGGCGAGCCCGCAGTCGACGCGGACGCCACCGTGCATCGGGGCCGGGGTGATCCGGAGGTCCGGGCCGTACGGGTTCGCTGCACCCGGTGTGCCGTCGGCGCGGGGAGCGGGCGCGACCTCCTCGATGCCCACGCCCAGCTGTCGGAGCGCGGCGACCATGAGCGCCGAGTCGCGCGAGTGCAGCGGCAGCCGGATGGTGGACGGGCCGTCGGCGAGGGCGGCGAGCACGAGCTCCCGGTTCGTCAGCGACTTCGACCCGGGCAGCGCGACGTCGCCGCGCAACGGTCCGCGCGCGCGGGGGGCGGTCCAGGGGGAGGGGGCCTGGTGGGAATGCGTCGTGGCAGCCATCGGTTCACCAGGGTACTGAACCCACCGGGAGGACCATTGGCGACAGCAACCCTGACGCGCGAGCGGACGCACCTGCCCGTCGCGGTGACCACGCTCGGCCTAGACTCGGCCGTGATGACCACCGACGAACCGCAGGCAGCACCGCACGACGTCGCGGGACCCCGGGACGCGGGGCCGCACGACGTGGCGGCACCGCACGACCTGGTCGAGGACACCGAGGCGCAGCTCGACGCGGTCCAGGACGAGGACGAGGTCCTCGCCGACGAGACGACCGCGTCCGAGTCGGAACTCCGCGCGCTCTTCGAGACCCAGGCGCTGCCGTTCATGGACCAGCTCTACGGCGCGGCGATGCGGATGACCCGCAACCCCGCCGACGCGTCCGACCTCGTGCAGGAGACCTTCGTCAAGGCCTTCGCGGCGTTCCGGCAGTTCCGGCAGGGCACGAACCTCAAGGCCTGGCTGTACCGGATCCTCACGAACACGTTCATCAACACGTACCGCAAGAACCAGCGGAACCCGTACCAGGGCACCATCGACGAGCTCGAGGACTGGCAGCTCGGCGGCGCGGAGAGCGTCACCCAGTCGATCTCGGCGCGCTCGGCCGAGGCGGACGCCATCGACCACCTGCCCTCGTCGGCGGTGAAGGACGCCCTGCAGGCGATCCCCGAGGACTTCCGGATGGCCGTGTACTTCGCGGACGTCGAGGGCTTCTCGTACCAGGAGATCGCCGACATCATGAAGACCCCCGTGGGGACGGTCATGAGCCGCCTCCACCGTGGCCGTCGCCTCCTCCGGGGGCTGCTGGCGGACCACGCCCGCGAGACCGGCATCGTCCCGGACGCAGCGTCGACGGCGACGATGCGCGGACGCGGCCGGAAGCCAGTTGCGACCTCGGGTCGCGTCGAAGGGAAGGAAGCACGATGAGCGGCTGCGACTGCTCGAAGGCCAAGGCGGAGCTCGAGGAGTTCCTGCACGGCGAGCTCTGCCGCGAGGACGCGGCGGACATCCGTGAGCACATGGCGGACTGCGAGGACTGCACGAGCGAGCACCGCGTCGGCGTCGTCCTCATCGAGACCGTCCGACGTGCCTGCAAGGAGACCGCGCCGGAGCAGCTCCGCGCCGAGGTCCTCGCCCGGATCCGCGTGGAGCAGGCGACGCACTGACGGTGCTCCCGGCACGGGCGTCGGTCGGTCGGCCTGCGAGCCCGGTCAGCGTGTCGTCACACGCCGTCCGTGCTCGGTAGGGTCGCGACATGACCCTTGCTGTCGAGCCCGTCACCACCTGGTCCGACGCGGACGTCGCCGACGTCAGCGCCCTCGTCCGCCTCCTCGGCCACGAGGTCGACCCGACCGACATGCGCTCCCGGCTCGAGCGGCTCACACCTGCGGCGGGGCACCGCACCTGGAGGGTGCGTGGTGACGACGGCCGGCTGGTCGCGGTCGCGGGTGCCCAGGTCACGTGGGCGTACGCCTCGGACGAGCCGACGGCGCAGCTGCTGCTGCTCGTCGTCGACGAGTCGGCCAGGAGGCACGGCACCGGTTCGGCGCTCCTCGGCACGTTCGAGACGTGGGCGGCCGAGCAGGGTGCGCGTCGCCTCAGCGCCGTCAGTGCGGCCGCGACGGACAGCGCGCACCGCTTCTACCAGAAGCGCGGCTACCACGAGGCCGGGGTGCGGTACACGCGCATCGTGTGAGCGCGGGCGCCGCTGCGCGTGCCGGGGCTGCGCCGCTGGGGTGCGCCGAGGCTTGCGCGTGCCGCGGCTGCGCTGCGCGTGCCGTGTCGCACCCGCTGACGAACATCGCGCCCCGTCGAGACGGGGCGCGATGTTCGTGCGGGGGCGCGAACGGCGTCCGCGCTGCTCCGGTCAGCCGAGCGCGGCGCGGATGACCTCGGTGGCCTCCTGCGCGGAGCGCTTCGACGAACCCGTGGCGGGCGCGGCACTCGCCGGTCGCGAGGCGACCGAGAGCGGTCGGCCCTGCAGGTGCGGCGAGAGGTTCATGCACACGAACGGCCAGGCACCCTGGTTCTCGGGCTCCTCCTGTGCCCAGACGACCTCGGCGTCCGGGTAGCGGCCGAGGACCTCGAGGATGCGCTCGAGGGGCAGCGGCGCGAGCTGCTCCAGCCGGACGAGGGCGACGTCGCCGCGGCCGGCCTTCTCCACCTCGGCGCGGAGGTCGTGGTGGACCTTGCCGGAGTGCAGCACCACGCGGCGGACGGCACCGGCGTCGAGCTGGCGGTCGTCGTCGATGACCTCCTCGAAGGTGCCGTTCGTGAACGCTTCCACCGGGCTCGTCGCCTGGCGCAGGCGCAGCATGGCCTTCGGGGTGAACACGATGAGCGGCTTCTGCGGGCGCTCCCACGCCTGGCGGCGCAGCAAGTGGAACCACGACGCCGGGGTCGACGGCCGGGCGATCACCATGTTGTCCTCGGCGAAGAGCTGCAGGTAGCGCTCGATGCGCGCCGACGAGTGGTCCGGCCCCTGGCCCTCGTAGCCGTGGGGGAGCAGGAGCACGAGGCCCGAGCGCTGCCCCCACTTCTGCTCGGCGGACGAGATGAACTCGTCGATGACCGTCTGGGCACCGTTGGCGAAGTCGCCGAACTGGGCTTCCCAGAGCACGAGGGCCTCGGGACGCTCGACCGAGTAGCCGTACTCGAACGCCATCGCCGCGTACTCGCTCAGCAGCGAGTCGTAGATGGTGAACCGGGCCTGGTCCTCCGAGAGGTTCGCGAGCGGGAGCCACTCCTGCCCGTTCACCCGGTCGTGGAACACCGCCTGGCGCTGCACGAAGGTACCGCGTCGGGCGTCCTGGCCGGCGAGACGGACGGGCTTGCCCTCGACGAGGACGGAGCCGATCGCCATGAGCTCGGCCATCGCCCAGTCGATGCCGCCGTTCCGCGTCATGTCGGTGCGCTTCGCCAGGAGCTGCTGGAGCTTCGGGTGGATGGAGAAGCCGGCCGGCGGGTTGCTGTGCGCGTCGCCGATGGCCCGGACGAGCTCCTCCGAGACGGCGGTCTCGTGCACGTCGTTCTCGGAGTCGTCACGCTGGGAGGTCGGACGCTCGAGGCCGTTCACCGCACCGTCGTCGTCGCCGGTGATGACCGGGATTGTGCCGGTCTGCGCCTCGTGCGTCTCGGCGAACGCGCGCTCCAGGCGGTCCTGGAAGTCGCGGTGCGCCTCGTCGTACTCCTCTTGCGTGATGTCGCCGCGGCCGACGAGCGCCTCGGTGTAGAGCGTGCGGACGGAGCGCTTCGCCTCGATGAGGTTGTACATCAGCGGCTGCGTCATCGAAGGGTCGTCGCCCTCGTTGTGCCCGCGGCGGCGGTAGCAGATGAGGTCGATGACGACGTCCCGGTGGAACTCCTCGCGGTAGGCGAAGGCCAGCTCCGCGACGCGGGACACGGCCTCGGGGTCGTCGCCGTTCACGTGGAAGATCGGCGCCTGGATCGTCTTCGCGACGTCGGTCGAGTACACCGAGCTGCGTGCCGACTCCGGCGGGGTGGTGAACCCGACCTGGTTGTTGATGACGAGGTGGACGGTGCCACCCGTCCGGTAGCCGCGCAGCTGCGACATCTGCAGGGTCTCGACCACGACGCCCTGGCCCGCCATCGCGGCGTCGCCGTGGACGAGCACCGGCAGGACGTTCGTCGATCCGGGCCCCTGCTTGTCCTGCTTCGCGCGGACGATGCCCTCGAGGACACCGTCGACCGCTTCGAGGTGCGACGGGTTCGCCGCGATCGTCACGGGGATCGTCGTGCCGTCGCTCGCGCGGAACACGCCCTCGGTGCCGACGTGGTACTTCACGTCACCCGACCCCTGGCCGGAGACCGAGCCCGGCAGCGACGAGCCCTCGAACTCGCGGAAGATCTGGCCGTACGTCTTGCCGGCGATGTTCGTGAGGACGTTGAGGCGGCCGCGGTGGGCCATGCCGATCGCGACCTCTTCGAGCCCCGCACCGGCAGCGTGCTGGATGAGGGTGTCGAGGAACGCGATCGTCGACTCGCCGCCCTCGAGCGAGAACCGCTTCTGGCCGACGTACTTCGTCTGCAGGAACGTCTCGAACGCCTCGGCCTCGTTGAGCTTGCCGAGGACACGGAGCTGCTCGTCCTTCGACGGCTTCGCGTAGGGGACCTCGATGTGCGACTGCATCCAGCGGCGCTGCTCCGGGTCCTGGATGTGCATGTACTCGACGCCGGTGGTGCGGCAGTAGGCGTCGCGCAGGATGCCGAGCACGTCGCGCAGCGGAGCGTTCGTGGTGCCCGCGAGGCCACCCGTGACGAACTCGCGGTCGAGGTCCCAGAACGTCAACCCGTGGTTCTCGATCTCGAGGTCGGGGTGGGTGCGCTGGCGGTACTCGAGCGGGTCGATGTCGGCCATGAGGTGCCCACGCACGCGGAAGCTGTTGATGAGCTCCTGCACGCGCGAGGTCTTGTTGACGCGGTGCGCGAGGTCGACGTTGATGTCCGTCGCCCACTGGATCGGCTTGTACGGGATCCGGAGCGCCGCGAAGATGCCCTCGTAGAAGCCGTGCCCGCCGATGAGGCGCTCGTGCACCTTCTTGAGGTACTCGCCCGACCCGGCACCCTGGATGACACGGTGGTCGTAGGTGCTCGTGAGCGTGATGGTCTTGCCGATGCCGAGCTCGACGAGGGTCTTCTCCGCGGAGCCCTGGAACTGCGCGGGGTACTCGAGCGCACCGGCGCCGATGATGCAGCCCTGGCCCTTGGTGAGCCGCGGGACCGAGTGCACGGTGCCGATGCCGCCGGGGTTCGTCAGCGAGATCGTGGTGCCCTGGAAGTCGGCCGGCGTGAGCTTGTTGTCGCGGGCGCGCTTGACGAGGTCCTCGTAGGCGGAGAGGAACTGCCCGAACGTCAGCGTCTCGGCCCGCTTGATGCTCGGCACGAGGAGGGAGCGGGTGCCGTCCTTCTTCGGGACGTCGATCGCGATGCCGAGCCCGACGTGCGCCGGCTCGACCACGAAGGGCTTGCCGTCGCGCTCCTCGTAGAAGACGTTCTGGCTCGGGAACTCCTTGAGAGCCTGCACCATCGCCCACCCGATGAGGTGCGTGAACGAGATCTTCCCGCCGCGGGCACGGCGGAGGTGGTTGTTGATCACGATCCGGTTGTCGATCATGAGCTTCGCCGGGATCGTCCGGACGCTCGTCGCGGTCGGGACCGTGAGCGAGGCGTCCATGTTGGACGCCAGGGTCTTCGCCATGCCCCGGAGCGGGGTGGCCACGTCCTCGTGGGTCTCCTCGTGCTCGTCCGTGGCGTCGTTCGCCTCGGCGGGGATCGGCTGCGGGGTCGGCTGGCGCGAGGTGGTCTTCGCCTGGATCGGCCCGGACTTCGATTCGGTCGGGGCATCGCCCGTGGCGGGCTGCTGGGTGCTCGACTGCGCCGCGGGCGTGGTCCCCGACGGCGCGGACGGAGCCGGAGCCGGAGCGGCCGGAGCGGAGTCGGACGGGGCGGAGGCCTGCCCGGTCTGCGAACGGTGGAACTTCTCGAGGACCGGCCACCAGGACTCGTCGACCGAGGTCTTGTCCGCGACGAACTGCTCGTAGAGCTCGTCGACGAGCCACTCGTTGGCCCCGAATTCGCCCGCGGTCTCGTCAGTTCCGGTCAGATGGCTCGACACAGCCGATCGCCCACTCTCCGTCGATAGATGCTCGTGTGTGTCGTACGCAGCAACCCTGCTGCCGTACTGCGTGGAAGCCTAGCCGTTCCGGGATGACCGTTCGGTGACCGCCGGACGCGATCCGTGCCTCCCGGCTGACCTCCGGCGTGTCGCGCCGGACGCGCGCGACACCGCGCGTCGCACCCGCGTCGACGGGGCGGTCCGCGTCCCCTGTGCCGCCGTACAGTGGCCCCATGAGGTTCTACGAGACGCGGCCGACGCACGACCTGACCTACTCCGACGTCTTCCTCGTCCCCAGCCGGTCGGGGGTGACGAGCCGCTTCGACGTGGACCTCGCGGCGAACGACGGCTCCGGGGCGACGATCCCGATCATCAGCGCGAACATGAACTCGGTGACCGGCCCCCGACTCGCCGCGACCCTCGCCCGCCGCGGCGGCCTGGGTGTCCTGCCGCAGGACATGCACCTGCAGGACCTCGACGCCGCGATCCGCTGGGTGAAGGACCAGCCCGTCGCGTTCGACACCGCCTACGACCTCGGCGCGGACACCACGGTCGCCGAGGCGCTCGAGCAGCTCCTCCCGGTCGCCGGGCGGGGCGTCGTCGTCCGCGACGGCAGCGGCGAGTACCTCGGCTGCGTGCCGGCGACGCGACTCGGCACGGCGGGCCAGGACGCCACCCTCGGCGACCTCCTGCACGGCGCATCGACCGGCATCGACGCCGAGGACGCCGGCACCCCGCGGCACGTCTACGACGTCCTGACGGCGGCGGAGGTCGACTTCGCCCCGGTCACCAGCCACGGCCGCGTCGTCGGCACCACGAGCCCGACGAGCGCCATCCGCTCCGACATCTACAAGCCCGCCGTCGACGCCGACGGTCGCCTGCGGGTGGCGGCTGCGCTCGGCATCAACGGTGACGTGGCAGCGAAGGCGAAGGCCCTCGCTGCCGCCGGTGTCGACGTGCTCGTCCTCGACACCGCGCACGGCCACCAGGAGGGCATGCTCCGGGCCCTCGACACGGTCGCGTCGCTCGGTCTCGGCATCCCGCTCGTCGCGGGCAACGTCGTCACTGCGGACGCGGTCGCGCACCTCGTCGGTGCCGGTGCCTCGATCATCAAGGTCGGCGTCGGACCCGGTGCGATGTGCACCACCCGCATGATGACCGCGGTCGGTCGACCGCAGTTCTCGGCCGTGCTCGAGACCGCGGCCGCCGCGAAGTCCCTCGGCGCGCACGTCTGGGCCGACGGCGGCGTGCGGTACCCCCGCGACGTCGCGCTCGCGCTCGCGGCGGGAGCGTCGGCCGTGATGATCGGCTCCTGGTTCGCCGGGACGCTCGAGGCGCCGGGCGTGCTCCGCCGTGACGCCGCGGGCAAGGCGTACAAGGAGAGCTGGGGCATGGCGTCGGCGAAGGCCGTGCGCGAGCGGTTCGAGCGGCTCGACCCGTACGAGCGGGCCCGCAAGGCGCTCTTCGCGGAGGGCATCTCGTCGTCGACGATCTACCTCGACCCGGAGCGGCCGAGCGTGGAGGACCTGCTCGACATGATCACGACGGGCATCCGCAGCTCGGCGACGTACGCCGGGGCGTCGTCCCTCGCCGAGTTCCACGAGCGGGCGCTCGTCGGCATCCAGTCGGCCGCCGGCTACGAGGAGGGCAAGCCGCTGCCGGTGAGCTGGTAACGCCGGTCGCGGCGCGGCGCGGCGCGGCGCGGCGCGGCGCGGCGCACGAGACGCGAAAGCGACAGGGTGCCGCCGGATTGCGGCGGGGATCTGTCGCTTTCGCGGAGTGGACGGGGCCGCTCGGCGGCAGCCTGTCGCTTTGACGGGGTGGTCGCGACCACATCACGGACGGGAGGCGCGGTGCCAGCTGGCACCGCGCCTCCCGGCCGTCGTCGCGCGCGTCAGCGGCGGCCCTGGTGGGTGGCGCTGTGCGTCCTCGACCTTGCCGGTCAGCGGCGTCTGGTCGCGTCCTCGACCTCGCCGACGAGCTCCTCGAGGATGTCCTCGAGGAAGAGCACGCCGAGCGTGCGCCCCTCGGCGTCGAACGCCCGCGCCACGTGACGGCCGGCGCCCCGCATGGTCGCGAGGGCGTCCTCGAGGTCGGTCTCGGTGTACAGCGAGATGAGCTGTCGGATGCGCTTGGGCGGCACCGGGTCGTCGTACTCGTCCGGACGCAGGTCGATGACGTCCTTCACGTGCACGTAGCCCGTGGGGGAGCCGTCCTCGCCGACGAGCACGTACCGGGAGAACCCGCGCTGCGCGACCGCACGCTCGACGTCGCCGGGGGTGGCGTCCTCGGGCAGGGTGACGAGTTCGGCCATCGGCACCGCGACGTCCTTGACCTTCTTCTCGGTGAACTCGAACGCCATGCGGAGCGTGCCACCGGTGACGAGCGTGCCCTCGCGGCGGGACTGCTCGACGATGGTCTGCACCTCCTCCACGGTGAACGCGCTGACGGCCTCGTCCTTCGGCTCGACCTTGAACAGGCGCAGCACGCCGTTCGCGGCCTCGTTGAGACCGACGACGACCCAGTGCAACCCGTGGCCGATGTACCAGAGCGTCGGCACGAGCATGAGTGCGGCGCGGTCGGGCATCGAGAACGAGATGTTCTTCGGCACCATCTCGCCGAACACGACGTGCAGGAACGACACGAGCAGCAGCGTGAAGACGAACGCGACGACGCCGATGACGTCGACGCTCCACCCGGTGAGGTGCAGCGGCCCCTCGAGCAGGTGGTGGATCGCCGGCTCGGACACGTTGAGGATGAGGAGCGAGCAGACCGTGATGCCGAGCTGGGTGGTGGCGAGCATGCGCGTGGCGTGCTCCATCGCCCAGAGGGTCATCTGCGCGGCCTTCGACCCGGCCTCGGCCCGCGGCTCGATCTGCGAGCGTCGGGCGGAGATCACGGCGAACTCGGCGGCGACGAAGTAGGCGTTGCCGAGCAGCAGGACGACGAGCCAGAAGATGCCCCACCAGTCGGAGGCGGAGGAGGCGGACTCGCCGGCGGCGAGGACGGTGACGGTGGTCATCGGGTGCCGCCCTTCGTGGTCGTGCGGGTGGTCGTGCCGTCGACGGTCGGGGTGGACTTCGTCACGGGGATGATGATGGCCGTCGCGGGGGACTGCGCGCTGGCGGTCTCCGTCGGCTCGGGCGCGGTGGGCGTGTACCGGATCCGGTCGACCCGGCGCCCGTCGAGGCGTTCGACACGGAACACGCCGCCGTCGATCGCGACCTCGTCACCGACGACGGGCAGGCGCCCGAGGGTCGACATGACGAACCCGCCCACGGTCTCGTACGGCCCGTCCTCCGGCACCTTCACGCCGGCGCGGTCCTCGAGCTCGTCGGGGCGGAGGAGCCCCGGGAACGTCAGCCAGCCCCGGGAGCGGACGACGTCGATGCGGGCGCGGTCGTGCTCGTCGGACACCTCGCCGACGATCTCCTCGACGAGGTCCTCGAGCGTGACGACACCCGCGGTGCCGCCGTACTCGTCGACGACGATCACCATCTGGTAGCCGCGGCTGCGGACTTCGGCGAGCAGGGCGTCACCGGGCATGGTCTCCGGCACGCGCTCGGCGTCGGTCATGAGCGCCCCGACGGGCACCTCCGGGCGCTTCTCGCGCGGGACGGCGACCGCCTGCTTGACGTGCACGATGCCGACGACGTCGTCCGCGTCCTCCTCGATGACGGGGAAGCGGCTGAACCCGGTCTTCCGGGCGAGGGCGAGGACGGCCTCGGCCGACTCGGACACCCGGATGGTCGACAGGCGCGGTCGCGGGGTCATGACCTCGCCCGCGTCGAGCTCGGAGAACGAGATGGTGCGTTCGAGGAGTGTCGCGGTGTCCTGCTCGAGCGACCCCTCGGAGGCCGACCGGCGGAGCAGCGAGGTGAGCTCCTCGGCGCTGCGCGCACCGGAGAGCTCCTCCTGCGGCTCGATGCCCATCGCCCGCAGGACGGCGTTCGCCGTGCCGTTGAGGACCGCGACGGCCGGCTTGAAGACCGTCGTGAACGCGATCTGCAGCGGGACGACGATGCGCGCCGTCTGCAGCGGCAGCGCGAGCGCGAAGTTCTTCGGCACGAGCTCGCCCAGGATCATCGAGAGCAGCGTCGCGATGACGAGCGCCACGATCGACCCGACGGTCTCGACCACGGGCTCCGGCAGCTGCATCGCGAGGAACGGTGCCTCGAGCAGCGTCGCGATCGACGGCTCGAGCAGGTATCCCGTGAGCAGCGTGGTCAGGGTGATGCCGAGCTGCGCGCTGGAGAGGTGCGTCGACGTGACCTTGAGCGCACCGATGACCGGCGCGAGCCCGGACTCGCCGCGGTCCCGACGGGCCTCGACCTCGGCGCGGTCGAGGTTCACGAGCGCGAACTCCGACGCCACGAACACACCGGTGCCGAGCGTCAGGAGGATGCCACCGATCAGCATGACGACGTCGATCGGACTCATTCTTCACCCCCCGGGCCGTGCGGGGAGGAGCTGCTCACCGTGTGAGCGGCGGATGAGTGGGAGGGCGAAGAAGCATTCGGAGGATCGTCCACAGTGCTGATCATCGTACCGGGTGCCCGTCGGGAAGCCGAGAGGACGTACAGGGACGGTCTACGCGGTCACCCGCGCCCGGTGGTACTGCTGCGGCTCGTAGTCGACGTGCACCCCGAGCTCCACCGCTGCACGCAGGGCGAACGACGGGTCGCGGAGGAACTCGCGCCCGACCATGACGACGTCGGCCTGCCCGGTCGCGACGATCTGCTCGGCCTGGAACGCGTCCGAGATCATGCCGACGGCGATCGTCCCGATGCCGGCGACGCGCTTCACCGCTGCGGCGAACGGCACCTGGTAGCCGGGGCCGACCGGGATCGGCGCGCTCGCCACGTTCCCGCCCGTGGAGACGTCCGCGAGGTCGGCGCCGTGCTCGGCCGCCCACCGTGCGACCTGCACTGTCTCGTCGAGCGTCAGGCCGCCGTCGACCCAGTCGGTCGCCGAGAACCGGACGACGACCGGGAAGCCATCGCCGACCTCGGCACGGACGGCGTCGATGACCTCGAGGAGCGCGCGGGCCCGGTTCTCGAGCGACCCGCCGTACTGGTCCTCGCGGTGGTTGGACAGCGGGGAGAGGAACTGGTGCAGCAGGTAGCCGTGCGCGGCGTGCAGCTCGACGAGGTCGAAGCCGGCGTCGACCGCCCGACGCGCAGCCGCGGCGAAGGACAGCGCCACGACCCGGATGTCCTCGGCGGCGAGCGCACGGGGCTCGGCGTAGCCGTCGAAGGCCTCGGCCGACGGAGCGACGGTCTGCCAGCCGCCCTGCTCGACCGGCACCGACCCGTGCTCCGACTCCCACGGACGGAACGTCGAGGCCTTGCGGCCGGCGTGCGCGAGCTGGACGCCGGCGGCCGCACCCTGCGAGTGGAGGAAGTCGACGATCGGACGGAACGCGTCGCGCTGCTCGTCGTTCCAGAGCCCGAGGTCCTGCGGGCTGATCCGCCCCTCGGGGACGACGCCCGTCGCCTCGACCACGACCGCTCCCGCGCCGCCCTTCGCGAACGACCCGAGGTGCACGAGGTGCCACGGGGTCGGGACGCCGTCCTGTGCCTCGACCGAGTACTGGCACATCGGGGAGACCCAGATGCGGTTGCGGACCGTGAGGTCGCGGATGGTGATCGGCTCGAACAGGACGTGCGTCACGCGGGTGCTCCTTCGGTCGTCGCCGCCAGGTCCTGCAGGAAGGTCCGCAGGCCGGCGGGGGACGTGTAGTGGTGGCCGACCGCCCCGATCGCTTCCGCACCGGCGGCGTTCTCGGCCCTGTTGTCGACGAACACCATCTGCTCGGGCGTGATTCCCAGGCGGTCGCAGGTGTCGCGGTAGATGGACGGGTCGGGCTTGAGGACGTGGTCCTCGGCGCTGACGACGACGGTCTCGAACAGCGACCCCATCGGCGAGCGGCGGTACGGGTCACCGAAGTCGAACCCCGCGTTGGACAGCAGGGCCAGTCGGGTGCCGGCGTCGTGCAGCTCCTCGACGAGCGCGAGGGTCTCCGGCTCGACCTCGAACCAGCCGGTGAAGTCGATCGCCCAGAACCGGTGCACGTCCGTGACGCTCCAGGTGCGGCCGACCCGCTCGGCGATGGCCCGCCAGTACGCGAGCACCGACAGGTCGCCGCGGTCGAGGTCGTGCCGGAGCTCCTGGTAGACGGGGAACAGCTCGTCCGCGGGCACGCCCGTCGCCACGACGAGGGCGTCGCGTGACGCGTGCGGCGTCCGGCTGATCACCTCCCCGTAGTCGAAGACCACCACGCGACCGGGGAGGAACAGACTCATGCGCCCCACCGTACTGTCGGGACGATGAGCGAACCCGTGCCCTTCCGACCGTCCGACGCCGCCTCGTGGGTGACCGTGCCGCACGGGGAGTCCACGAAGTACTGCCGCGGGGTCCTCGGCGTCGCGACCGGCTCCGACCAGTACCCGGGGGCGGCCGTCCTCGGCGTCGATGCTGCCGTGCACACCGGCGTCGGCATGGTCCGCTACGTCGGCCCGGACCGCGCGACCGACCACGTGCTCACCCGTCGTCCCGAGGTCGTGTCCGGCGTCGGTCGGGTGCAGGCGTGGCTCGTCGGGTCCGGCATCTCCGCCCCGTCGCTCGACGACCTCGACACATCCACCGCCGACGCCTTCCGGCACGCCTCCGACGACGGCGTCCCGGTGGTCGTCGACGCCGGCGCGATCCCGCTCGTCGACCTCGGTCCGCTCGCGGTGCTCACCCCGCACGCCGGCGAGGCCGCGTCCCTCCTCGGCGAGTCCCGCCAGGACGTCGAGGCGGACCCCGCCGCCGCGGCACTCCGCGCCGCCCGGCAGACCGGCAGCGTCGTGCTCCTCAAGGGGGAGCGGACCCACGTGGTGACGCCCGACGGCAGCGTCGCGCTGGTCGCCTCGTCCGCGACGCCGTGGCTCGCCACCGCGGGCGCCGGGGA
>NZ_JBPUGH010000014.1:0-36662 GCF_051548005.1 Curtobacterium flaccumfaciens
GGTACCAGCTGGTACCGGGCCTCCCGTCCGTCCGCGGTCGCGTCGCGCGACCCGCCGTCAGAAGCGCTCGCCGGTCGGGTCCTGCGCGGTCCGGTCGATGAGGTCCTCGCCGCCGACGGGCTCGCCCTCCCAGTCGACGAGGCGCCAGCCGTCGTCGAAGGAGCCCTCCATCTCGACGATCCCGGTGTTCTCCAGGTGCCGCTTCGTGCCGAACTCGTCCGGCGTGTTCTGCGCGACCGCGCTCGCCCAGGTGCGGATCGCGGCGCCGTGGCTCACGGCGGCCGCGACCTCGACCCCCGACGCCAGGATCTGCCGCACGGCGGCGTCGTAGCGCTCGAAGAACTCGGTGCCGCTCTCCGCGCCGGGCATGCGGCTCTCGCGGTCTCCCTGCGACCAGCCGTGCACGGTCGCGATGTAGGTCTGCACGGACACCTTGTCGCTCTTGCCCTGGGTGTCCCCGGCCTCGATCTCGCGGAGGCCGTCCAGCACCTCGGGCTCGAGGCCGAGCGCGGCGGCGAGCGGTGCCGCGGTCAGCTGCGTCCGGACCATCGTCGACACGAAGAGCCGCTCGATGCCGCGGTCGGCCAGTGCCGCCGGGAGCGCGTCGGCCTGCTGCTGCCCGAGCTCGGTGAGTCCGGGGCCGGGCACCTCGGCGTCGAGGATGCCGTGCACGTTCGCGGGGGTCTGGCCGTGGCGGATGAGCAGCAGTCGCATGGTGCCACCCTACGGAAGGGCATCGGGTCGGGTGGTGCGCGACGGCTGTCGGGTCGGGCTGCGGCTGACCGCTGTCGGACGACACGGTGGTCGTCGTCCGACAGCGGTCCCGTCGCAGTCCCGCGTCTGCAACAGTCGGCGCGCGCACGGGACGACGGCGCCGTCGTCCCACGACAGCGGTGCCGTCGTTCGACAGCGGCGCCCGCGACGGGCGCGCGCCGCCACCGACCCGGTACCGTTCGGACATGGCGATCGAACGCGAGACGAAGAGCTGGACGTGGGTCATCGGTGCGACGTGCCCCGAGTGCGGCTTCGACGGCCGCGCGGTGTCCGTCCGCGACGTCCCCGGCGTCATCGAGGAGAACACCGCGGCGTGGCCGGCGGTCCTGGAGCGCGAGGACGTCCGCGTCCGCCCGGACGACCACACCTGGTCGCCGCTCGAGTACGCCGCGCACGTCCGCGACGTGCACCGGAAGATGGCCGAGCGGCTCGCGCTGATGCTCGAGCTGGACGCACCGACGTTCCCGAACTGGGACCAGGACGCCACCGCGGTCGAGGACGACTACGCCGCGCAGGACCCGGCGACGGTCGCCGGTGAGTTGGTCGACGCCGGACGACGCGCGGCCGACGCGTTCGCGGCGGTCCGCGACGCGGACCTCGGCCGGACCGGACTGCGCTCGGACGGCAGCGCGTTCACGGTCGCGACCCTCGCGACCTACTACGCGCACGACCCGGTGCACCACCTCTGGGACGTGCGGCGCACGGTGTAGGCGACCCGCGCCTCCCGGCCTGGAGGCACGGCGCGCCTCCGCCACGTCCGTCCCGTCCGCCTCGGCCCCCCACAGGTGCGTCGGCTGTCTCGGGTTCCGGCGTCAGGCGAGCGCGTCGAGGACGGCGCGCGCGGTGGCGGCGTCGGTGACGAGCTCGTTCACCAGGCCGCCGCGCACCGCGCCGAGGATGCTCGTCGCCTTGCCGGGACCGACCGCGACGCCCACGGCGTGGGGGACGGCCGCGAGGACCTCGCGTGAGGTCCGCACCATCCGGTCGCTGCCCGGGAACTCCACCGCCGAGCCGTCCGCGGCGAAGAAGTTGAGGCAGACGTCGCCGGCAGCTCGGTCGAAGGCCTCGTCCTCGACCGGCAGGCCGCGCGCGAGCTCGTGCCGGGTGACGACGGGAGCGCCGATCCCGAGCAACGCCCCCTTCGCCCGCCGCCAGAGCCCGATCACGTGCTGGAAGGCCGGGTCGTCGTCGAGCGAGGCGCGCAGCGTCTCGCTCGGGAGCGCCGGCGCGAACAGGAACGCCGGGATCGCGCCGGACCGCTCGGCGGCGGCGCGGGTGATCTCGTTCGTCTGGAACCAGCGGTTCGGGTCGGCCTGTCCGCCGACGGTCGGGACGAGCTGGACGCCCGGCATCGGCGGCAGACCGGTGTGCGCGAGGTCGTGGACGGTGCTCCCCGAGGAGACCAGGACGGCGTCACCGGGCGCGAGCGCCATCGCCTCGATCGCCGCGGCGACGGGTGCTGCGAGGTCGGCCCCGAGCGTCGCCTGGTGGGTGACGGCGGCGAGCCGGACGGCACGGAGACCGAGCGCGTCGCGGAGCTCGGCGGCGAGCGCGACGGTCTCGTCGCGGAACGGGTCGACGACCTCGATGCGGACGAGGCCGGCGCGGCGGGCCTCGGAGACGAGCCGACTCACGGTCGGTCGGGACACCCCGAGGCGGTCGGCGATCTCGGCCTGGGTGGCGTCCTCGAGGTAGTACATCCGCGCTGCCTGGTACACGGTGTCGAGCGGGAACCGGGAGCGGGCACCCTCCGGCTGGACGGAGGGCTCGGTGGACACGCGACCGATCGTAGCCGGAGCGCGTGATCCCCAGCCGACTGTCGGTTGCCGGACGTACGGTGCTGCCGACTCCACCGCACCACGCGCCACCGCACGAGGTGCCACTGCACGAGGTGCCACTGCACCACCGAGGGGATCCGATGAAGAAGTCAGCCTGGCTGCCCGCCGCCATCGCACCGGTCGTCGTGGCCGGCGCCGTCGCGGCACCGATGATCGCGAACGCCGCGTCGACCCCCATCGCCGGATCCGACCCGAGCGCGGCGGACGTCATCGCCAGCGTCGCACAGTCGTCCGACGCGCAGTACTCCGGCAAGGTCGAGCAGACGAGCGACCTCGGGCTCCCCGAGCTGCCGTCCGGCTCGGGCGGCTCGTCCCTGCAGGGCGACGCGTCCGACGCGCTGAGCATGCTGACCACGTCCCACACCGCGCGCCTCTACGTCGACGGCGCCGAGAAGCAGCGGGTCCAGGTCACGACGCAGCTCGCCGAGCAGGACCTCGTCCGCAACGGCTCCGACGTCTGGACCTGGGACTCGAAGGAGCGCACGGCGACCCACGTGACGCTCCCCGCGCACGACGCCACAGCGGAGGGGGGCACGGCGACCCCGGCCGACCTCGCCCGGCAAGCCATCGACGCCATCACGCCGAGCACGACCGTGTCGAAGCCGACGAGCACCTCCGTCGCCGGCCACGACGCCTGGTCGATCACGCTCACGCCGCGGTCGAGCGACACCCTCGTCGGGTCCGTGCGCCTGGCGGTCGACCAGCAGACCGGGCTCCCGCTGCGGGTGACCGTGGCGGCGAAGGGGCAGGCCGACCCGGCGTTCCAGGTCGGCTTCACGAGCCTCGACTACGGTGCGCCGGCCGCCCGCCTGTTCGACTTCACCCCGCCGAGCGGCGCCGACGTGCACACGAAGGACCTCTCGGACGGCGGTCACGCACACGGCGACCACCGCGGACACGAGCGCTCGGGTGCAGGTGTCGCGACGACGGGATCCGGGTGGGACACGATCGCCGAGCTCCCCGCGGGCACGGCGGACACGTCCTCGCTCGGCAGCGACGGCACGGGTCTGCTCGACCAGCTCACCCGACCGGTCGACGGGGGTCGGGCCCTGCAGACCTCGCTCGTGTCGGTCTACCTGACGAACGACGGCCGGGTGCTCGCGGGCGCCGTGCCCGTGTCCGCCCTCGTGGCCGCGGCCAAGTGACGGACGCTCCCCCACCGGCCGAGTTCGCGATCCGGACGGAGGGCCTCCGGAAGGTCTTCCGACGCCAGAACGCCGTCGACGGGATCGACCTGGCGGTCCCTCGTGGTGCGGTGTTCGGGTTCCTCGGTCCGAACGGCTCGGGCAAGACGACCACGATCCGGATGCTGCTCGGGCTCACGGGCGCGACGAGCGGGACGATCGAGCTCCTCGGACGCCGGATGCCCGACGCGCTGCACGAGGTCTTGCCCCGCGTCGGCGCGCTCGTCGAGGGTCCGGCGTCGTACCCGTACCTGTCCGGCCGGGCGAACCTGTCCCGGTTCGACGCAGCCGACCCGACGACCGACCCCCGCACGAGGAAGGCCCGGGTGGCGGCGGCGCTCGACCGGGTGGGGCTGTCCCACGCGGCCGACAAGAAGGCGCACGCGTACTCCCTCGGCATGAAGCAACGGCTCGGCCTCGCGAACGCACTCCTGACCCCACGTGACCTGCTCGTGCTCGACGAGCCGACGAACGGCCTCGACCCGCAGGGCACACGTGAGGTCCGGAACCTGATCCGCTCCCTCGCGGACGACGGCACCACGGTGTTCGTCTCGAGCCACCTGCTCGCGGAGATCGAGCAGGTGTGCACGCACGCCGGGGTCATGCGCGCCGGGAAGCTCGTCGCGCAGGGGTCGCTCGACGAGCTGCGGTCCGTTGGGGTCCGGACCCTGACCGTCCGCACGCCGGACCTCGGGCAGGCGGGCAGCGTCCTCGTGCGCCTCGGCCTCGCGCCGCGGCACGAGGGCGGTGCGGACGTGCTCGTCGCGGACCTCCCGGCCGACGTGCTCGCCGAGGACGTCACCGCCGAGCTCGTCCGCGCCGACGTCCGGGTGCGCGGCATCACGGTCGGCGGCGGGAGCCTCGAGGACATGTTCGTCGCACTCACCGGGGAGGGCTTCGATGTCGCAGCCTGACGCCACAGCCGACCAGCGGCCGACCGCTGAGCAGTCGGCCGCCGAGCAGTCGGCTTCCGAGCAGTCGGCCTCCGAGCAGTCGACCGCCGAGCGGCCGACCGATGAGCGACCGACGGCCGCGCGGGCGATCTCCCGGCGGCCGTTCGCCCTGCTCGGGTCCGAGCTCGCGCTCCTCTTCCGCCGCCGCCGCACGTGGGCGATGCTCGGTGCCCTCGCGCTCGTGCCGATCCTCATCGCCATCGCGGTCCGCGCGACCACCGGCCCGGATCGCGGCGGCCCGGCGTTCCTCGGCGACATCACGAACAACGGCCTCTTCGTCGCGTTCACCGCGCTGACCGTCTCGATCCCCCTGTTCCTGCCGCTGACGATCGGGGTGGTCTCGGGCGACACGGTCGCGGGCGAGGCGAACCACGGGACCATCCGCTACCTGCTCGTCGCCCCGACCGGACGGCTCCGGTTCGTGGTCGTGAAGTACGTCGGCACGGTCGCGTTCGCCCTCGCGGCGACGCTCCTCATCGTGCTCGTCGGTGCCGCGATCGGGGCGCTGCTGTTCCCGATCGGTCCCGTGACACTGCTCTCCGGGACGCAGGTCGACGGCTGGTCGTACGCGGGTCGGGCCCTGCTGCTGGCGCTGTACGTCGCCATGTCGATGCTCGGGCTCGCGGCGATCGGCCTGTTCGCGTCGACCCTGACGACCGTGCCGGTGGGCGCGATGGCGGCCACCGTGGTCCTCGCCGGGGCGTCGCAGGTACTCGACCAGCTGCCGCAGCTCGACTGGCTGCACCCGTTCCTGTTCTCGCACCAGTGGCTCGGCTTCGGCGACCTGCTCCGCGACCCGATCTCGTTCGACTCGTTCGGCGCGAACGCCGTGCTGCAACTCGGCTACGTGGTCGTGTTCGGCGCGCTGGCGTACAGCCGCTTCGCCACGAAGGACGTCCTGAGCTGAGTGGCGGCGTCGTCGGACGCACGACGGGCCGGGCGTCACCGCCCGACCCGTCGCCCCACGTGGGTCAGCTCGGTGTCGCCGCGCCGCCCGCCATCGACTCCGTCGTCGCGCCACGCTCGTCGGCGTAGCGGTCGCGGAGGTCGCGCGCCTTCTCGGACCGGTACCAGTCCAGGCGCGCACCGGTCTCGACCGTCTGCATGCCGATGACGACCTTGCCGCGGGAGTGCATCTCGGCGAGGTCCTCGTACGCGTCCACGATGTACTCGAACGGGTAGAAGCCCGAGATGAGCACCTGCACGCGGCGGTCCTGCACGGCCTTCGCGAGCAACTGCAGGGACTCGGTGGCCTCCTGGTCGTCGGCCGGGGCGCGGAGGAACCGCACCTCGACGTCGCGCCGCTCCTCGGAGGAGACGAACCGCTCGTCGGGGATGCCGAGTCGGGCCGCGAGCGACTCCGCGTCGGACTCGCCGTGGTTGTCGATGAACGCCGTGATCGTTCGGCCGTTCGCGGCCTCGCGGATGCGGGCCTCCTCGCCCTCGCCGTACGCGACGGGCAGCGTGCCGATCTGGCGGAGGTAGTCGTGGTTGCGGGGGCTCCCGAGGGCGATCACGGTGGCGCCGGCGTCGTGCGCGAGCTGGCACTCGATGTGCCCGACCCCGCCCGCCGCAGCGGTGATGACGACGGTGTCGTCCTTGCCGAGCCGGAGCTTCCGGACGATGTCGATCGCGGTGCACCCGGCGAGGTAGAGCCCGCCGGCGACCTCCCAGCCGACGTGCTCCGGCTTCTTGATGACGGCGGCGCGCGGCACCCGCACCCAGTTGGCGTGCGTCCCGCCCTGGGGGTGGTGCCCCATGACCTCGTCACCGACTCGGAGGTCCTTCACGCCCTCGCCGCGGGCACGCACGATGCCGGCGAAGTCGACGCCCTGGTGCGCGGGGAAGGTGAGCTCGACGTGGTCCTGGAGCTTCCCCTCGCGGAGGAAGCGCTCGATGTGGTTCAGGCCCGCGGCCACCACCTCGACGACGATCTCACCGGGTCCGGGTTCCGGTCGCTCCTGCTGGACGACCTGGACCACGTCGAACCCGCCGTAGCGGTCGTACTGCACTGCGTTGCCGTGTCGCATGGCGCGCTCCTTCGAAGACGATCTGTCTCTCGTCTACTCGTGCGGGCCGAGCGGTGTCCGCACGTCCGGGGGACTTCGCGGACACCCGGCGCGTCTCAGCCTGCCGCCGCGATGATCGCCCGCACGGTGTCGGCGTCGTGGTGGAACGCGAGCGGGTCGGCGTCGGGCCGCGGCACCCGCACGGGCGTGGACCACACGGAGCCGTCCGCCGCGAGGTCGACCACGAGGTAGCCCGCGTCGATGTGCGCCGACTCCTCGTCGTACGCGCCGACCACGTCCGTGTCGTTCGCGACGCCCGGTGCGACGAGTACCGGCACCCCGGCCCACGACCCCGCGGCGTGGTGGTGGTAGTGCCCGCCGAGGACCAGGCGGACGTCGGTCCCCCGCAGGACCGCAGCCAGGGCCTCGGGGTTCCGCAGCCGGAGCGCCTCGTGCAGGGCGGTCGGCGCGGGCAAGGGCGAATGGTGCAGGACGACGACCGAGCCGCCGTCCGAGGGCTCGGACAGTGCGGCACGGAGTCGGTCGAGCGCCTCGTCCGCGACCGTCCCGTAGCCCGCGCCGGGGACGCTCGTGTCCACCGTGATGACCCGACGCCCCGCGACGACCGACTGCCCGGCCACCGGCACCGTCGGAGGCAGGTACTCGAGGGTGTGCATCAGCGGCCGGCCGCCCTCGCCGAGGACGTGGCCGTTCGCGAGCACCTGCCGGAAGCCCTCGCGCAGGTCGTGGTTGCCCGGGACGGTCACGAGCGCCGCTCCGTGCCGTTCCGCCCATCCACCGACGCGCTCGCGCAGGATCGAGTACGACGCCGGCGTGCCGTCCTCGGACACGTCGCCGGACACCACCACGAGGCCGACGTCGGGGATGCCCTCCGCCGAGGCGAGCACGGCGTCCAGCGCGGCGGACGTGTCGGTCGACCCCTGGTGCAGGGCACCGTCCCCGGAGAGGTGGGTGTCGGACAGGTGCAGGATGCGGAGCGATCCGGATGCGAGCGGCTGCATGGCGGTCACGGTAGTCCGCGGATCGACCATCCTGTCGGGACGCGAGACGCTCCGTAGGCGAAGACTCATGCCGGTCGACAGCAGCGGCGGCCGTCAGCTGGTCCTGCAGGACGAACATCTCCGGCAGGCCCGGCGCGGCTGGTTCGCCCGTCCGGCCGCGCGGATCGTCCGCAGCGTGGCGGTCCAGACCGCCGCGTGTCGCTCCCAGCGGGCGTCGATGTGCGGCGCCCGCCACCTGCAGACGGAAGCAGACGCGGGTCACGTGATCCGTGCCTCCAGGCGGTCTGGCCGGGAGGCCCGGATCACGCTGGTCGGCATCCTTCACGACCACGTCCGCTCACCGAGTGCGACGATCGCACGATCCGGATCGCTCGTGGTCGCCCGCGTGACGGTGCGCGCCGACTCCGTCGGCGCGCACCGTGTCTCCGTGGAGCGTTCAGCGACCGGTCACGCGACGGGCTTCCAGGTGTGCCTCATGCTGTCGATCTCGGTGCCGTTCACGGTCTGGTGGATCGAGAGGGTGTAGACGGCGGTGGGGCCCCAGGCGCGCTCGAGCGTCCAGTTGCCGTTGCTGTCGGCCTTCACCGTGGCGATCGTCCAGGCGGGGTTGCCCTTGATCGCGATCGTGGCGCCGGGGGCGGCGGTGCCGGTGAAGACGTGGGTCTGGCCAGGGGTGTAGCCGGCGCCTGGGTCCGCCATGGTGAGGGCGGGGCTGATCCTGCTGGTCCAGGTGTTGGATGCCGCGCCCTTCGTGGCGGTGAACCCGAGGACGTACGTGGCGGTGGGGCCGACGGGGCGGTCGAAGGCCCAGGTGCCCTCGTCGTTCACGGTCGCGGTGCCGAAGACGGTGTTCCAGGCGGTCGTGGCGGTGATCTCCGCGCCGGGGGTGCCGGTTCCGGAGAACGTGTTCGCGCCGGGCTCGTAGACGCCCTCGTGCGACGTCAGCGACGCGTCCACCCATGCAGCCCTACCGGTGAAGGTCGCTTCGACGTGTGCACCGTTGGAACTCGCCGCGAGTTCGAGGGTGAACGAGTCGTTCTCAGTCGCGCTCGTGACGAGCTTCCAACTGCCGTCGGACCCGACCTGGATCGGGGTGATGGTCTTCCCGTCGAGCCGCGCGTTCAGGCTGTCATCACGCGGCCCGGTGCCCGTCACCGTCAAGTCCGCGCCCTTCTCGTACGTTCGGTCACCGTCGATCGTGACCGGAGTCGCGGGAGCATCGGTGTCGGCGGTGAAGGTGAACGAACGCGCCGTGCCTCCGGCGGACGAAGCGAGTGTGAGCGTGAACGACTCGCGGTGGGCCGGACCGTCTGCGCGCAACTCCCATCGACCGTCGCCACCGACCGTGACGAAGGGCGTCAGTGGTTCGCCGTCGAGGTACGGGTAGAGCGTCGCGGAGGCTGCCGCCGTTCCCGTGATCCTCAGCGCCTCGCCCTGCACGTAGGTTCGGCGCGACGTCAGCTCGATCGGAGCCGTCTCCCCGGTGGCGGTGAGCGTGAACGTCGTGTCCGCCTGCCCGGCAGTCTTGAGCGTTCGGGTGAACGTGTCCCCGGTGATCGCGCCGTCGGTCAGGAAGGCCCAGTCGCCGTTCGCGTCGGCCATGGTGTTCGCGACGAGCGCCGCACCGTCGAAGACGTCCACGCGTTGGTTCGGCGTCGACGTGCCGGTGATGCGTTGCCCCTGACCCTTGACGAACTCGGTCGTCTCCGTCGCGAGCCGGGGGGTGTTGCCGCTGTTGTCGAACGTCACCGTGACCGGCTCGGCGTCCGCGCGGCGCTGATCGATGTGCGCTTCGACCGTCCCGTCGGCGAACACCGCCTGCTCGGTCTCGAACGAGAACCGTCCCGCGGCATCGACGTCGACCGTGCGCTCACGGGTCGGCAGTCCTTCGACGAGTTCGAAGCGGTAGGTCAGGACCGCTTTCGGCGTTGCGGAGCCTTCGACGCGGAGGCGATCCCCGCGTGTGTAGCTGCGCTCCGACGTCACCTCCACCGGTTGGGTCGGGATCCGCTCGGCCTCGGACCGGAACTCGAAGGGCACGCGCTCGAGGTAGTCGTCCGAACTCTGCGAGAGGGTCACGGTGATCGGGGCGTCGCCGAAGACGACGACGTTCCGAGCGGACTCGAACGAGAACTTCCCGTCGCGGTCCGCACGGGGGAACTCGTCGACGACGAACGTCCCCGTTCTGACCTCGATGTGGACGTGGGCTCCTGGCGTCGCCGTCCCGTCGATCCTGAGCTTCTTGCCGACCGCGTAGGTGCGATCCGAGACGATGTCGAGCGCCGCGGCGACCGCTGCCTGACCGTCCGGAGCCGGGGCTGCCGAGACGGACGCCTGCACGGCGGGCTCAGCGGGCGCGGCGACGGCGACGGATGCGGGCGCGAGCGCCGCGACACTGACGAGGCACGTCACGGCGGAACGGGTGAGGTTCTTCATGGTGGTTCCTTTCCGATGCGCACCCGAGCGTAGGAAAGGCGGTTGTTAATATTTCGCATGCCCGTTGTTGCGTTCCGGAGCGCCATGCCGCTCGCCGGCACGGGCAGCGTCTCCGTGCCTTCCTCGAGTTCCGCACGACAGCGTCGACCGCGGCGCGATCGCTCGCGTCCTCCAGCGCCGCAAGGGACCGACCACGAGCTCGGCGTCGAGCAGGACGACCTACCTGTCCACGGCCGCGTCAGGTGACGTCCGTCGCGTGCCGTCCGTCGCGTGCCGTCCGTCGCGTCAGTGCTCGACGAGGTCGGCACTCTCGACGACCGTCGCGAAGCTGCCGTCCAACGCAGCCAGGAACGCCGTGTGCACGGACGCGCCGGGCACCGTCACGGCACCGGACGAGAGATCCGGCGCGGCGCACGCATCGGCGACGACCGTGCACGTGAAACCGAGCTCCGACGCCGCCCGGACGGTCGAGTCGATGCACATGCTCGTCATCATCCCGAGGACGACGAGCTCGCTGACACCGCGGTCGCGGAGGAGCTGTTCGAGCCCGGTGCCGATGAAGCTGTTCGGCTCGTGCTTCTCGACGACGGCCTCCCCCGCACGCGGCTCGACGGCCGGGTGGAACGCGGTGCCCGGCGTCCCCGGGACGAAGAACCCGGCATCGGGCTCGGTCGCGGTGTGGAAGACGTGCACGACGTCCTCGCCCCTGGCGCGGAAGTGTTCCAGGACGGCTCCGCCCGCGCGAGCAGCCGCTTCGGGCCCGACGAGCGGGAACGCCCCGCCGGGGAAGTAGTCGAGCTGGACGTCGACGAGGAGCAGTGCGCGGGTCATCCCCCGATCATGCCCGACGTCGTCGCGGCTTGGCGGAGCGCGGCGGCACGGTCCGCAGGTGGTCGCGCACGACGCCGAGCACACGGCCGAGATCTTCCACGTCGCGCGCACCGATCGCGTCGAAGACGAGTTCCCTGAGGAGCGCGACGTGCCCCGGGAAGACCGCACCGAGCTTGCCCCGCCCGGCCCCGGTGAGGGTGACCGTGACACCGCGGTCGTCGTCCACTGCCTGCCCACGGACGACGAGTCCGTCACGTTCGAGCAGGCCCACCTGGTAGGTCAGACCACTGCGGCTGATGACCACCCCGTCAGCGAGCTCGGTCATCCGCCGGCTGCCGTCGGGTGCGTCGCCGAGGGTGGCGAGCAGCTGGAACTGCAGGTAGCTGAGGTCGCCGGCGTCGCGGAGCTGCTGCTCGACCGCGTGCCGGACGAGGTTCCCGACCTCGATCAGGGCGAAGTACGCCCCGAGTTCGGCGGCGTCGAGGGACGGGTGCGGCTCGGTTCCGGTCATGGACCCATCCTACCTGTTGCTTCGAATTCGAAGCAGTGCTACCGTTCATCGCAGGTGCTTCGAATTCGAAGCAGTTGAGGTTCCACCAACGAAGGGCAAGACCATGCGAGCAGCGCGTTTCCACGAGGTCGGCGGACCCGAGGTCCTGCAGATCGAAGCGGTCGACCGACCGACGCCGGGTGCCGGGGAGGTCCTGGTGCGGGTCGCCGCGTCGGCCTACAACGCGGCGGACAACGGGATGCGGGGTGGGTTCCTCCCGATCCCGGTCGTCCTGCCGCACGTCCCGGGCTACGACGTGTCCGGCACGGTCGAGGAGGTCGGCGCGGGCGTCACGGACCTGCGGGTCGGCGACGCGGTGATCGGGTTCCTGCCGATGGAGCGGGACGGCGGCGCCGCCGAGTTCGTGGTCGCCCCGGCGGAGTCGCTCGTCACCGCACCGTCGAGCATCCCGCTCGCGGACGCGGCGGCCCTGCCCTCGGTGGCGCTCACCGCGTGGCAGGCCGTGTTCGACGAGGGACGGCTGACCGCGGGACAGCGCCTCCTGGTCGTCGGCGCCGGCGGGGTCGTCGGGAAGTACGCGGTGGCCCTGGCGAAGCGCGCGGGCGTCGAGGTCGTCGCCACGGCGAGCCCGCGGAGCGCGGAGGCCGTCCGGGCAGCGGGGGCCGACGTCGTCGTGGACCACACCACGGAGGACCTGCTCGCCTCGGTGGACGGGCAGGTCGACGTGCTGCTCAACCTCGCCCCGCTCGAGCCGGAGCGGTTCGCCGCCCTGGTCGCCCTCGTGCGGGACGGCGGCGCGGTCGTGAGCACGACCGCCTTCATCGCGACCCCGGGTGACGACGACCGTGACGTCCGGGCGGCCACGGTGTTCGTGCAGCCGAACCGGGAGCGCCTCGCCGAGCTCGTGCGACTGGTCGACGCCGGTGATCTGCTCGTCGAGGTGACGCGACGCATCCCACTCGCGGAGCTTCCGGCACTGCACGCCGAGGGCGCCGCCGGACGGATCGCCGGCAAGGTCGTCGTGCTGGCCGACCCGGAGGCCGCCGCTGCACCGTCCGCCTAGGGTGGGGACGTGAGCGACGAGCGGGCACGGGCAGCGCTGGCGGCGATCGGTCGGGACACCACCGCACCGCTCGTGCCGACGCTCCCGGCCCTGTCGTCTCCACGACGAGCCGCCGTCCTCATGCTCTTCGGCGTGCTGGACGACCGGCCGAGCGACCACCACGCGTCGGCGGCGCGGGTCTCCGACGGCCTCGACGTCCTGCTCCTCCGCCGAGCGGACACCCTGCGGGCACACCCGAGCCAGGTCGCCTTCCCCGGCGGCCGCATCGACGCGGGGGACCTCGACGCCGCGGACGCCGCCCTCCGCGAAGCGCACGAGGAGACCGGGCTCGACCCGGCAGGGGTCGACGTCCTCGGGGTGCTCCCCGCCGTACCACTCGCGTTCTCGAATCACCTCGTCGAACCGGTCCTCGCCTGGTGGCGGTCGCCCTCACCCGTGCGGGTCGTCGACGAGCGCGAGTCCGCCACCGTGTTCCGGGCACCGGTCGCCGACCTCCTCGACCCGGGCCACCGCGGCGTGACCGTGATCCGGCGGGACGGTCAGGAGTGGCGCGGCCCGGCGTTCACCCTCGACACGGAGCACGGGACCGAGACCGTGTGGGGCTTCACCGCGATGCTCCTCGACGCGCTGTTCGATCAGCTGGGGTGGGCGGAGCCGTGGGACGACCGGACGGTCATCCCGCTACCCGTGGAGCGCTGAGCGGACCGGAGCCCGGGAGCGACAGGGCGAGCGGCTCCGACCGGACCTCGTCGAGCGCCCGGGCGACGGCGCCGAGCACGACGACGTCGGCCCCGAGCCGTGAGGCGACGAGCTCCGGGACCGGGTCGTAGTCCCAGTCGGCGAGGTGCACGCGGGCCCGTTCGAGCACGGGCCCGACGGCGTCCGCGATCGCCCCGGCGACGACCACGCGGTCGATGTCGAGCAGGCTCGCGAGGAGCACGCTCACCCGGGCCAACCGGTCCCCGAGCCGGTCGATCACCTCGACCGCGACGGGGTCGCCGAGCGCCGCGGCCTCGAACAGGCGCTCCGAACCGTTCCGCCCGGCGAGGAGCGAGCCCTCCGGGATCCGGTCGGCGGCCTCGGCCACGAGCAGGCGCGCCGCCGCACCGATGCCCTCCGGGGAACCCACACCGTCGACGAGGTCGAGCACACGCATCTCCCCCGCTCCGCCGCGTGCGCCCCGCAACAGCGCTCCGTCGACGACGATGCCCGCACCGAACCGCTCACCCGAGAGCAGTGCGGCGAAGGAGGCGTCGCCGGAGGACGGGCGTTCCGCGAGGGCGGCGAGGTTCGCGTCGTTCTCGACCACGAGCCGTCCGGCCCCGAGGACTGCCTCGAACCCGGGGTTCATCCGGTCCCAGTACCCGTCGTCGCGCGGCGAGACACCGTGCACGTCGACCGGCGCGGGGATCCCGACGACGACCACGAGCGCGCGGTCGGCGCCGACCCCGGCGTCGGCGAGCGCCGCCACCACGGCATCCCGGACGGCACCGAGCCGCACCTCGACGTCGAGGCCCGAATCGCCGAGCGACACGACCGCGCGACCGCGGACGTCACCGCGGAGGTCGGCGACCGCGACGGAGACCCGGTGCTGCCCGGCGTCCACACCGACGAGCACCGCGGCGTCCTCGTCGAGCGCGTACCGGCGAGCAGGACGGCCCTTGCGGTACTCCCCCGCGGCGCGTGCGTCGTCGAGCGCCCGGAGCCAGCCGAGCTGGACGAGTTCGTCGCACGCCGCGAGCACGGTGGACCGGGTCAGTCCCGTGCCGGCGATCGCCTCCGTCGCCGTGAACGCTCCGGACGCGAAGGCGTACGCGAGCACGATCTCGGCACTCGATCCTCGCGACGGCGGCATGGTCGGCACACTACCGCGGAACGAGTTGCTTGCGCGATTAGATTTTCTCGCTAGATTTAGTCCTGCGGGCCGACACCGGAGCCGACCCGCGGCACGGAACGGCAGGGACGCCGGGTCCGTGCGGACGGAGACGACGTGCAACAACACGCCACGAAGGGGACGGCCGCCGCGGTCAGCCGCCGGTCCTTCCTGCTCGGTGCCGGCGGCATCGGTGCGGGCCTCGCCCTCGCCGGGTGTGCGCCGCTCGGAGGGTCGAGCGCACGCCCCGAGACGATCACGTTCTACGTGTCGAAGCCCGAGGTCATCGGCTACTTCGACGACGTCATCGCGAAGTTCCACGACAGCCAGTCGAAGATCCGGGTCATCCGCGACTCGACCTCGAACATGTCCGCGAACTTCGTCCGGAACCGGCCGCCGGACCTCGGCTGCCTGAACTACAACTACGCGATGGTCTCGTTCGTCGAGCACGGCGCCCTCACCGACCTGTCGGACCTGCCGGAGAAGGACACCATCAACCCGGACCTGTGGCCGCTCATGGAGCAGACCGCGGACTACCCGGGCCGCACGAGTGTCCTGCCGTACTCGGTCACCGCCGCGTCGGTGATCTACAACAAGCGGATCTTCGCCGATCAGGGCATCGAGGTCCCCACCACGTGGAGCGCGTTCCGCGACGTGTGCGAACGCCTCGAGAAGGCCGGCATCACGCCGATGTACGGCACGTACAAGGACAACTGGACGATCGCGCAGGGCATGTTCGACTACTCGGTGGGCGGCATGCTCGACCTCGGGAACACCTTCGCAGCGCTCGACCGCGAGGGGACGAAGGTCGGCACGGGCTCGCGCGTGTCGTTCGAGAAGGACTTCGCCGCTCCCGTCGACCGCATGGTGGACCTGCTGCAGTGGCACCAGAAGGGGGCCGCGAGCCGAGGGTACGGCGACGGCAACCTCGCGTTCGCGCAGGGGAAGGCCGCGATGTACCTGCAGGGTCCGTGGGCCCTCGGTGAGATCGCGAAGTCGAACGGGGACATCGACCTCGGCACCTTCCCGTTCCCCGCGACCGACGACGCCGCTGGCAACAAGGTCCGCGTGAACGTCGACCTCGGGCTCTGGATCCCGGAGGCGTCGCGCAAGCAGGAGGCCGCGCGCGAGTTCCTGTCGTTCCTGATGAGCCCCGAGGTGAACGACAAGTACAACGCCGACAACAACGGCTTCGGCGTCCGGAAGGACTCCCCGCCCGCGTCGAACCCGGCGCTCCGCGGCATGCAGGACTCGTACGACCGCGCGAACTTCTACCTGGGAGCGTCGCAGCTCATCCCGGCGGAGATCCCGGTGGCGAACTACCTGCAGTCCATCGCCTTCGGCGGTGCCCCCGCTCCGCAACTCCGCACCCTCGACGGCGACTGGGCGCGACTCGCGCTCCGCACGGCCGCGTAAGGAGACGACCTTGGCCACCACCACGACAGAGTCCGTCACGACGGCGGGCAGCCGCCGACGGGGCGGAGCCGCAACGCGCCTCCAGTCCGGACGCGGCGCCGGACGAGCCGGGCTGCGCACGAAGCGCAACCGGGTCGACCCGCTGTTCCTCGTCTTCCTGATCCCCACCCTCCTGCTCTTCACGCTGGCGATCACGCTCCCCGCGGTGATGGGCATCGTCCTGAGCTTCACCGACTCCGTCGGGTTCGGTGACTTCCGGTTCATCGGCCTGACGAACTACGTCGCCGTGTTCAGCGACCCGGCGATCCTGCAGGCCTACCTGTTCACGATCGGGTTCTCGCTCGTCACGGTCCTCGTCGTCAACGCCCTCGCGTTCCTCCTGGCGATCGCGCTGACCTCGAAGATCCGCGGCAAGATCGCGCTCCGAGCCGTCTTCGTGCTGCCGATGGTGATCTCGGGGATCGTCATCGCGTACGTGTTCTCGTTCCTGTTCGCGAACAGCCTGCCGGCGCTCGCGACCGCCCTCGGCTTCGCGCCGCTCGAGCAGAGCATCCTCGCGAACCCGGACCTGGCCTGGGTCGCGGTCGTCGTCGTGACCGCCTGGCAGGCGATCCCGTCGACGCTCCTCATCTACATCGCCGGGGTGCTCTCGATCCCCGCCGAGGTGTACGAGGCGTCGGCGCTCGACGGGGCGTCGTCGTGGCGGCAGCTCGTGTCGATCACCGCGCCGCTCACGGCGGGCTACATCCTCATCAACCTCATCATCGGGTTCAAGAACTTCCTGAACTCGTACGACATCATCGTCGGCCTGACCGACGGCGGCCCCGGCACCTCGACGACCAGTGTCGCGATGTCGATCTTCAAGGGCTTCAGCGGGGGCGACTACGCCTACCAGATGGCGAACGCGACGATCTTCTTCGTGATCGCCGTCGTGATCGCCGTGATCCAGCTGCGGGCGACCCGCGGGAAGGCAGCGCTCTGATGACCATCCAGGCACCACTCCAGCCCGGGACCACCCCGACGGGCACGGTCCGCTCCGTCGACGCCGACCGCGATGCCGGCCGACGCGGCCACGGGCGACGGGACCGCGCGAACCTGCCCGTGACGATCGTCCTCGTCCTCTGCGCCCTGTCCGTGCTCGTCCCGCTGTACGTCACGGTCACGATGGCGTTCAAGACGACCTCGCAGGCGGTGGACGGCAATGCGTTCTCGCTGCCGGCACCCTTCAGCGTCGACGGCTTCGTGCAGGCCTGGGAGCTCACGGACTTCCCGCGGGCGTTCGGCGTCTCCGTCCTGGTCGCCGCGATCACGGTGGTCGGCACGATCCTGCTCGCCTCGTTCACGGCGTACGCGATCGCCCGCAACTGGGAGCGCCGGCTGTTCCGCTGGTCCTTCTTCTACCTGCTCGCGGCGATGTTCCTGCCGTTCCCGGTGCTCGCGCTGTCGCAGGTGAAGCTGACCGGTCTGGCGGGACTGGACAACCCGTTCGGCGTCGCGATCCTGCACGTCATGTTCCAGCTCTCCTTCAGCGTGCTGCTCTTCACGGCGTTCCTGCGGTCGATCCCCGCGGAGCTCGAGGAGAGCGCCCGCATCGACGGCGCGACCACCGGCCAGGTGTTCTGGCGGCTGGTGTTCCCGCTCCTCGCACCGATGAGCGCGACCGTCGGGATCTTCGCGTTCCTCGCGTCGTGGAACGACTTCGTGATGCCGTCGCTCATCACGTCCGACCCGGCCCTGCAGACCCTGCCGGTGCTGCAGCAGATGTTCCAGACGCAGTTCAGCAACAACTACAACGTGTCGTTCGCCTCGTACCTGATGGCGATGGCACCCGCGATCATCGTCTACCTGTTCACGCAGCGCTGGGTGATGGCCGGGGTCACGCAGGGCGCGATCAAGTGAGCGACTCCGCCGACACGACCCACCTCGAACCCGACACCGAAAGGCCCCTCGTGACCGACATCCTGGTCGAGAACACGCCCGCACCGACCGCGACCGCCGAGACCTGGTGGCGCCAGGCGAGCGTCTACCAGATCTACCCCCGCTCCTTCGCGGACGCGAACGGTGACGGCATCGGCGACCTGCCCGGTGTGACGTCCCGGGTGCCGTACCTGGCGTCGCTCGGCATCGAGGCGGTCTGGCTGAGCCCGTTCTACCCGTCCGCCCTCGCCGACGGCGGCTACGACGTCGACGACTACCGAGACGTCGACCCGCGTCTCGGCACGCTCGACGACTTCGACGAGATGGTGTCGGCGCTGCACGCCGCCGGCATCCGGGTCATCGTCGACGTGGTGCCGAACCACACGAGCGACCGGCACGCGTGGTTCCGCGAGGCGCTCGCGTCGCCGAAGGGCAGCGCGGCGCGCGACCGGTACGTGTTCCGCGACGGCACCGGACCTTCCGGCGAACAGCCCCCGGCCGACTGGGTGTCGATCTTCGGCGGCCCGGCCTGGACCGCGGTCGGCGACGGCCAGTGGTACCTGCACAACTTCGCGAAGGAGCAGCCCGACCTCAACTGGGCCAACCGGGAGGTCCGCGACGACTTCCTGCACACCCTGCGCTTCTGGTCGGACCGCGGCGTCGACGGCTTCCGCATCGACGTGGCGCACGGTCTCGCGAAGGACCTCCCCGAGGGCGAGCTGCCGAGCTGGGCCGAGGTGCTCGCGAGCCCGAAGGACGGGCAGCACATCCTCTGGGACCGCGACGACGTGCACGAGATCTACGCCGAGTGGCGGCAGGTCTTCGACGAGTACACCCCGGCCCGCACCGCGGTCGCCGAGGCGTGGGTCGCCGCGGACCGCCGTGCCCGGTACGCCAGCGCCGAGGGGCTCGGGCAGGCGTTCAACTTCGACCTGCTCGAGGCCGACTTCGACGCCGGGTCCTTCAAGCAGATCATCGAGTTCAACCTCGGGCTGGCGGAGCAGTCCGGGTCGTCGACCACGTGGGTCTTCTCGAACCACGACGTCGTCCGGCACGCCACCCGCTACGCACTCCCGGCCCGGAACGGCGCCGAGGAGAAGCAGGGTGCAGCGTGGCTGCTGGCCGGCGGAGACCAGGCGACGCTGGACCGCGACCTCGGTCTGCGTCGAGCCCGCGCAGCGACCCTCCTCGAGCTCGCGCTCCCCGGGTCCGCCTACCTGTACCAGGGCGAGGAGCTCGGGCTGCACGAGGTCGGGGACATCCCCGATGCCGAGCGCCAGGACCCCGCGTTCTTCCGGAACCCGGGCGTCGACGTCGGCCGCGACGGCTGTCGCGTCCCGATCCCGTGGACGACGACGGGTTCGAGCTTCGGGTTCGGGCCCGGTGGCTCGCACCTCCCGCAGCCCGCGTGGTTCGCCGAGGTGTCGGTCGAGGCGGAGGACGCCGACCCGGACTCGACGCTGAACCTCTACCGGAAGGCCCTCGGTCTCCGCGGGCAGCTGCAGTCCGAGGAGCACCTCGAGTGGCTGGAGACCGGCCGCGACGACGTGCTCGCGTTCCGTCGGCCGAACGGCTGGACGAGCGTCACCGTCTTCGGCGACGAGCCGTACGACCTCCCCGCCGGCGAGCTCCTGCTCGCCTCCGCGCCGGTGGCAGACGGCGCACTGTCGGGTGTGGGGACCGCCTGGTTGCGTTCCTGACGGAACCGGGTGACGGCCTGGAGGCGCGGTGCGGGCAGGCACCGCGCCTCCAGTCCGTCAGTGGATCGGGTCAGCGGTCCGCATCCGGCGGGCCCGCGATCTCCCGCAGCGCCGCGAGGTGCGCGCGCCAGGCCGCCCGGCCCGAGCGCGAGAGCGTCAGCGACGTGCGCGGCGTCTTCCCCACGAAGCCCTTCGCGACCGCCAGGTAGCCGGCGGCCTCGAGTGCGCTCACCTGCTTGCTCAGTGCCGAGTCGGTGACCTCGACGGCATCGCGGACCTCGCGGAAGCCGAGCGTGCCGGCGCGGTCGAGCGCGGCGACGACCGAGAACCGCACCGGGTTCTGCAGGAGGTCGTCGAGCCGGTGCCGCGGGTGCGCCCGGTCCGTGGTGGTCACGACCGCGACTCCCACGCCGCGCAGGCCAGCGCGACGACGAGGACCGCACCCGACGTGACGCCGGACCAGAACAGGGAGCCGTGGACCCACGCGACGACGGCGATCGCGGCGCAGTACGTGACCGCCCACGCAGCGATGTACATCGTCCACCGACGCCCGCGGGCGAACGCCGAGCGACCGCGGATCGCGATCGTGAACCACAGCACCAGCGCCGTCACCACGGTGATGGTGCCGAAGTACGCGGCGCCGAAGGCACGTCCGGCGCCGAGGCCCATCGCGAAGGTGCCGAGCGAGGTCGTGGCCCCCAGCGCCACGATGAAGGTCACGTAGGGCCACCGGACGGCGTCGTGCGCGCGGCGTGCGAGTCGGTCGGCCTGCGCCAGGAGTGCGCGGGCCTCGGTCGGCTGGATCTCGGTCATGGTTCCCCTCTCCGTTCCCCATCTTTGCAACTACTTTCCGATCTGGCAAGTGCCTGTCGTCGAGCCGGCGCCGGTAGGGTCACGGGCATGAGTGGGGCGAGCATCGAGGTGCGGGACTTCGTGATGCGGTTCGGCGACCGCACGGTGGTGGACGGGCTGTCGTTCGACATCGCTCCGGGTGAGACCTTCGGGCTGCTCGGCAGCAACGGCTCCGGCAAGACCACCACCATCCGGGCACTGCTCGGCATCACGACCCCGACCTCCGGCACGCTCACCATCGACGGGCACCCGTACCGGCCGGCGACCGGCGGCATCGGGTACCTGCCCGAGGAACGCGGGCTCTACCGCAAGGAGTCCGTGATCGACGTCATGACGTACTTCGGGCAGCTCCGGGGGCTGGGGCGTCGCGAGGCCACGGCGTGGAGCCAGGAGTACCTCGAGCGGGTCGGCCTCGCGGACCGCGCGAAGCTCCGGGTCGACAAGCTCTCCGGTGGGCAGCAGCAGAAGGTGCAGCTCGGCATCACGATCATGGACCGGCCACGCCTGCTCATCCTCGACGAACCGACGAAGGGCCTCGACCCGGTCAACCGTCGACTGCTGCTCGACCTGGTCGACGAGCGGAAGGCCGACGGTGCGACGGTCATCCTCGTCACGCACCACATGGACGAGGTCGAGCGGCTCTGCGACCGGATCCTGCTCCTCAAGGACGGCACCGCCGCGGCCTACGGCACGATCCCGGACGTGCAGGACGCCTTCGGCGGTGCGGTCGCGAAGGTCGGGCTCGACGGACCGGTGCCGCCGTCGCCGCTGTACCGCCTCGCCCGCCACGAGGGACACGTGGCCTACCTCGTCCCCACCCGGGCGGCCTCGGCGGACGGGTCGGACATCCTGGCCTCGCTCGTCGGGGCGGGTGCGCACGTGACGGGGTTCGAGATGCGCCGCATCCCCCTCGACGAGATCTTCGTGCAGGTCTACGGGCACGACGCCGGCGCCGACCTGGTCGCCGACGAACCCACGGCGGGAGCAGCAGCATGAGCCGGCTCGGCACGGTCGTCCGCTTCGAGTTCGTCCGAGCGGTGAAGAAGCCCGCGTTCTGGATCGGCACCCTCGCGCTGCCGATCGTCATCGTCCTCGTGACGCTGCTCGTCGGGCTCGGCCAGTCCGCGGGCGCCGACTCCGTCGTGTCGAGCAGCTCCGCGACGAAGACCCCGTTCCGCTACGTCGACCACTCGGGCCTCGTGTCCGAGCAGGTCGCCGAGAAGTGGGGCGGGAGGCCGTCGACCGACGCCGCCGCCGACCGTGCAGCGGTGCGCGAGGGGCGGCTCGACGCGTTCATCGAGTTCCCCGAGTCGCCGGCGACCTCCTCGATCCGCGTGGACGCGGCCGACCGTGGACTGTTCGGCAACGGGCGGTACTCGTCGCTGGCGGAGCGGGTGGTGGAGCAGAGCGTCGCAGCGTCGGTCGACGACCCGCAGGCCGTGCAGCTCCTCCGGAGCCCGCCGTCCGCCGACGTCACCACCTACGCCGACGGCGCCGTCGCGCCGGGGTGGCTGTCGGTCCTGCCCCCGGCGCTGTACGCCGCCGCGTTCTTCGGGCTGGTGATCCTGCTCGCCGCCCGGATGGTGACCGTGGTCGTCGAGGAGAAGGAGAACCGGATCTCCGAGATGATCCTCACGACGGTGACGGCGGGTGACCTCATCCGCGGCAAGGTCGTCGCGATGCTGCTCGTCGGACTCGTGCAGATCGGCGTGTTCCTCCTGCCGGGGTTGGTGACGTTCGCCGTCGCCCTGCCCCTCTTCGCGTCACGACTCGGCGGGATCGTGGTCGACCCGTGGCGGATGCTCGTCGGGGCGCTCCTGCTCGTCGGCGGGGTGCTGCTCGCCTCCGGGCTCTTCGTGGCCGTCGGCGCCGCCGTCCCGTCGATCAAGGACGCCTCGTCGCTGCAGTCCGCCGCGATCTTCGCCCTGATCATCCCCGTCTACGCGGTGTTCTTCGTGGTGACGAACCCGACCTCACCGGTGGCCGCGTTCTTCACGTACTTCCCGACCTTCACCCCGGTCACGGCGATGGTCCGCAACGCGGTCGGGTCGCTCAGTGTCACCGAGTCGATCGTCTGCATCGTCATCGTCTGGGTCGTCGCAGCGGTGCTGCTGTGGTTCGCGGAGTACCTGTTCCGGCACTCGGTCGCGCAGTACGGGTCGAAGGTGACGCTCAGGCAGATCGCGTCGTGGCGTCGGGGACGGCCGGCAGCCCGGTGACCGTCGTCGGTGAGACCGGCGCAGCACCGGCTCCCGGCGCCGCCCCCGGAGCCGCGGCCACCGACGGCGCATCGAGGTCCCAGGCCGGCACCTCGCGCTCACGCCACCCCTGACGGAGCGTCCGGACCGCGCGGTCGAACTCGACCAGGACATCGACGTGCGGACGCACGAGCATCTGGATCTGCAGGCCCTCGTAGACGGCGAGCAACTGGGTGGCCGCGACGTCCGCCGGCACGACGGACCGTTCGGTCTCCGAGTCGAAGTCGCGCTGCAGCCCTGCCGTCAGCTCCCCCACGTACTCCTCGAACCGCTTGCGGAACAGCTCGGCGAAGCCGGTCTCAGCGGCGGCGATGTTGATCACACCCGCGAGGACCCGGACGAGGCCCGGGTCGGCGACGTCCTCGGCGAGGGTCATCCGGACGTGCTCGATCGTGCAACTCGGCTGGACGCTCCGCCGGGTCCCGCGCAGCTGGGTCCAGCGGTCGTAGGTGACGAGCAGCAACGCGTCCCAGGTGGGGAAGACGCGGGCGACGGCGTCGAGGGGCACCCCGGCCACCTCGGCGACGACGGCGGCGTCGACCTGGTCGAAGGTGTGCAGCCGGTAGGCCCGGATGGCGCCCCGGACGATCCGCTCCGCGAGCGACTGTTCGTCCTCGAGCGCGGCCGCGTGCTGGTCGGTCATCCGCCCATCTCACCCGAAGAGCGCGCAGATGTCTGCAACCCGAGCGGGGGTGTCGCGGTGTTCCGCGTGGGAAGCGCGCGCCGTGGCGGGGGCGAGCCGCGCCTCCAGGCCGTCAGCCCACCGTCACCGGCGCAGCCGGCGGCTTCGTCCGCTGCCGCATCCACACGAAGAAGCCGGTCAGCGTGAACACCCCGTAGAAGACGTACATCAGCCCGGACGCGTAGTAGCCGGCCGAGAAGAGCAGGGGCACGCCCACCAGGTCGACCGCGACCCAGATCAGCCAGAACTCGACCCACCCCTTCGCCATGCCGTACGTGGCGAGCAGGGAGCCGACGAAGATCCACGCGTCGCTCCACACCGGCTCGTAGGAGCCGAGGGCGCGGAACAGCGGGGTCAGGACGGCGGTGCCGCCCACCATCCCGAGGACCAACAGTCCGCGGGTCCGCCAGGAGGCCCAGCGCGGGTCGATCACGGTGGTCGCCTCCGCCGGGCGGTGCGTCCAGCGGTACCAGCCGTAGACGCTGACGATGATGAACATGATCTGGCGACCCGCCTGACCGAGCAGGTTCACCGGGTTGGGGGTGTCGAAGAGCGCGCCCATGAACACGGTGAACAGGAGGGCGTTGCCGAGGATGCCGACGGGCCACGCCCAGACCTTCCGGCGCATGCCGCCGAGGGCGCTGAGAAGACCGAAGACGTTGCCGATCACCTCGCGCCAGAGCACCGTCTGGTCGCCGATGACGATCTGCGCGTCGAACAGCCAGCGCACGATGCCCATGGGCCCTCCTCGTTTCCGGTCGGTGCAACGGTAGGGGACGGCGTGGCATTCCAGCGGCCACGCTGCGCGGTGTGACGGGCACCGGGTGCCGGGTGCCCGACGGCGGGGCTACGCTCGGGAGCCGTGACGGACGGCGTGGCTCAGGCGAAGGCGCTCCTCAGCGACGCGGCACGAGCGCTCGACGCCGCGGACGCCCGGGACGAGGCGCTCGGTGCGTACGTCGAACCGAAGGCGCTGCTGGGCATCCGGCGCGATCCGACGATCCGCTCGCTCGGACGGGTCTGGCGGGTCGGGGCGCTGCTCCTCGGGTCGTCGCCGGAGACCACCGGGCAGGTCTGGGCGACCGGACGCATCACCCGGGTGACGGAGCCCGGACGCTCGCAGTTCGTGTCCGTGTCGGCCGAGGTGCGGCGGGCCTACCGGGCGGCGGCGCAGAAGGGGCACTTCGCCCCCGGGGACACCGTGAACCACAGCGCGACGCCGATCCCGCTCGACGGGTCGCTGGTCGGTTCGGACGGGGTGCTCTTCGTGGCGGGTGACGTCCCGTACGTGCGGTGGTCGCCGACGGCGGGTGACGCGGTGCCGCTCGACGGGTACCTGGCCGACCGGGTGGCGCTGCTGGTCGACCCGCCGCGGGGCGCGACGGACTGACGCCTCGCCGTGACCGCTACAGCGAGAAGCCGCCGTCCGAGGTGAGGACCTGCCCCACCACCCAGCTGCCGGACGACGTCGCGAGCCAACCGATCAACTCTGCCGGGTCCTGTGGCACGCCGACCCGACCGAACGGCGTGCTCGCGAGGTACTCGTCGAGGCCGTCGAGCGAGCGGTCGGTGGTCTCCGGGTCCATGTAGCCCGTGTTCACCGGCCCCGGGTTCACCGTGTTCAGCACGATGCCGAGCTCGAGCAACTCCTTCGCGACGGTCGCGGTGACCCCGGCGAGCGCTGCCTTGCTCGCTGCGTACGCGACCTCGCCGATCATCGCACCGTGGATCTGCCCGGACGTCATCCAGAAGACGTGCCCCTGCGCCTCGTCGTACGGCCCCGACCCCGCGATGCGGTCCCCCGGCCGCCGCGGCTCACCGGTCCGCGGTGCTCGGCGGCGGGCGAACTCGGCGGTGAGCAGGAGCGTCGCGCGGGTGTTGACCTCCCAGAAGGCGCTGAGCCGCTCGGGGGTCATGTCGAGGATGCTGCCGTCGTCGCCGCTCTTGGCGTGGTTGCACACGAGGACGTCGAGACGCCCGGTGAGCGCGGTCGCGGTGTCGATCAGCCCGGGGATCGTGGACGGGTCGGACAGGTCGCCGGGGACGTCCGCGAACCGGGCTCCCTCGGTGAGGTGCGCACGCAGCCCGTCACGGACGGCGTCGAGGTCGTCGCCTCCCCACGGCAGGTCGAGGTCGTGCGGACGGTGGTGGTGGACGACGATGCTGGCGCCGAGGTCGGCGAGCTTCGAGGCGACGGCGAAGCCGATCCCACGGCGTCGGGAGACGCCGGTGACGAGGGCGGTCTTGCCGGCCAGCGGGAGCGACCGGTCCAGGGGCAGTGCGGAGGAGGGCATGGTGAACCTTTCGACGGCGCCGAGCGGCGCACGGATGGGAGTCGAAGAACGGTTCAGCGGCACTGCATGTCCGTCACCCTACACAGACCGGGTCACCCGCGGAACCGCCGTGGAGTCGGGGGACGACCCGAGCCGCCGGTCTCGCGCTCGCGTACCGTCCGCGGCATGACCGACCAGCGCCGCCGCCTGATCCTGCCCGGCCAGTACGGTGCGGACTTCGACGACGGCGGTCCGCTCCTCGTGGTCGAAGCACGGGAGTTCTTCACGGCCCGGCCGATGCACCGGGCCAAGGCCCACCTCTGGCTGAGCGCGCTCCGCCACCTCGTGCACGACCTCCGCGAGCGCGGCGAGGGCGACCGGGTCGAACACGTGCAGGTCGACGCGCTGAAGGACGCGCTCGTCGGCCGGGACGACCTCGAGGTCGTGGACCCGCCCTCCCGCACGCTGCGGGCACAGGTGCGGCACTGGGGAAAGGGCACCGAGGTACTGCCGAGCCGCGGGTTCGTCACGGACGAGGACGAGTTCGCCGAGTGGGCCGCGCAGGGCACCGGCCGCTTCCGGATGGAGGCGTTCTACGAGCGGGTGCGGAAGCGCGAGGGCTGGCTCATGCGCTCGGACGAGCCGGTCGGCGGGAAGTTCAGCCTCGACGACCAGAACCGCGAGTCCCCGCCGAAGGGTGCGACGACGCTCGGGCTCCCGGATCCGTGGTGGCCCGAGGAGGACGACGTCGACGCCGAGGTCCGCCGCGACCTCGACCGGTGGGAGCAGGACGGGGTCGCGCGGTTCGTCGGCGCCGACGACCGACGCCGGTTCGCGGTCACCCCGGCGGAGGCGCAGCACGCACTCGACGACTTCGTCCGCACCCGGCTGAACGACTTCGGCCCGTTCGAGGACGCGACGCTCACGAACGACTGGACGATGGCGCACTCGCTGCTCAGCGTGCCGATGAACCTCGGCGTGCTCGACCCGCGCGACGCGGTCGAGGCCGCGCTCGTGGCGCACCGCGACGACGACGCCCCGCTCGCGAGCGTCGAGGGCTTCGTGCGGCAGATCGCCGGGTGGCGCGACTACGTCTGGCACCTCTACTGGTGGTTCGGGGACGACTACGGCGCGTCCGAGAACGCCCTCGACGCCCGTGAACGGCTCCCCCGCTGGTGGCGTGAACTCGACGCGGCGGAGATCGACGCAGCCTGTCTGCACACCGCGATCGAGGGCCTGCACGACCACGGCTGGCTCCACCACATCCAACGGCTCATGGTCCTCGGCAACTTCGCCCTGCAGCGGGGCTACGACCCCGTCCACCTGACCGAGTGGTTCACCGACGTGTTCGTGGACGGCACCGACTGGGTGATGCCGGCCAACATCATCGGGATGTCCCAGCACGCCGACGGCGGGATGGTCGCCACGAAGCCGTACGCCTCCGGCGGGCGCTACATCGACCGGATGTCGGACCACTGCGGCGGGTGTCGGTACGACCCGACGAAGCGGGTCGGTGAGGACGCCTGCCCGTTCACGGCCGGCTACTGGGCGTTCCTCGCGCGGACGGAGCCCGCGCTGCGGAACAACAACCGCATGGCGCGCCCCCTGCAGCAGATGCGGAAGCTCGCGGACCTCGACGAGGTCATCGCCCAGGAGGCGCGGCGCGGCACGCCCTGACGGCGCACGTCCGCAGGGTGGGCCGTCGCGGCGGGGCCGACCCGTGCCTCCCGTCCGCTGCCTGCCGCGCCGTGGGGGCGCTGCCGCGCCACGGTGCGCTCCCGATAGTGTCGAGAACGTGAGCAACGAGGCATTCGACGAACGGTACGAACTCCGCACGATCACGCCGGCGCTGGACGCGCAGGGTGCGCCGACCGCGGAGACGGACGCGTGGATGCGCGCGGTCAACATGGGCTTCCACGAGACCGACGCGAAGCCGGAGCACGCCGCGCGCGCCGTCGGCGAGTTCGCCGCGGACGACCAGACGTGGCTCGGCGCGTACGTGCGACACCCGCTGCCCGGCTCGGTCGACGAGACCTGGCCCGCCGGCACCTTCGCCTGGTTCCGCAAGGCGCTCAGCTGGGGCGACGGCTCGACGATCGACACGCAGGCGATCTCCGCCGTCACCGTCCGGCCGACCGAGCGGCGACGCGGGATCCTCCGCGCGATGATGACCCGCGCGCTCGAGCAGGGCGTCGCCGAGGGGTACGCGATGGCGTCCCTCACCGCCTCCGAGGGCACGATCTACCGCCGGTTCGGCTTCGGCAGCGCCATCCGGGAGCGTGCCGTCCGCGTCCGCCGTGCCCGTGCGCTGCCGCTGCTCGCGCCGACATCCGGCATCGTGACCGTCGTGACGCCCGAGTGGCTCGAGGCCGGCCCAGCGCGTGAGGTCTTCGCCCGGTTCGACGCCCGCACGCCCGGGTCGATGGTGCGGAACACCGGGACGTGGCCGGTGGCGCTCGGACTCCGCGGGTACGACGGTGAGCCGGCGAAGGACGTGCGCGCCGCCGTGCACCGGCCGACCGATTCCGACGACGTGGACGGCTACGTGACCTGGCGCGTCAAGGAGGGCCACGGCCGCGACGACGACACCGTCCTCGAGATCGTCGACCTCGTGTACGCCACCGACGAGGCGTACCTGTCGCTCTGGGAGTTCCTGCTCTCGATCGACCTCAACGACGTCGTGCGGTACACCCGCTCGCGGCTCGACGACCCGATCGTCGCAGCGCTCGGCGACAACCGGGCGTACGACGTCGAGCACGAGGAGGACCACGTCTGGCTGCGTGTCCTCGACGTCGCCCGGGTCCTGGAGTCGCGGCCGTACGCCGTGGACGGGTCGCTGACGCTCGCGGTCTCGGACTCGATGGGCTTCGCTGCCGGGACGTACCGACTCGACGTCGTCGACGGGCGTGGTGTCGTCACGCGGATCGCCGATGCGGCGGAAGGGGCTGCCGACGGCGCTGCCGACGGCGCTGTCGATCTCCGGCTCGATGTGGCGGACCTCGGCGCGCTGCTCATCGGCTCGGTGTCGCCCACGACGCTCGCGGCCGCCGGGCTCGTCCGGGCAGACGACCCGGCCGCCGTCACCCGGCTCCGGGCGATGCTGCTGCCGGAGCGGACGCCGCACGGGATCACGTACTTCTGATGGGCGTGGGCGCGGGGGCGTCGTCGGGCGTGGGCGCGTCGTCGAGCGCGGGCGCGTCCCCGAGCGCCGGGCCGTCCGACGTCGCGCGAGCTGTCGCCCGTGCTCGGCAGGCCGTCGCGGTGCTCGCGAGCCCGACGCTCCGGACTGCGCTCGTCGGCGACGGCGAGCTCGACGACCGGACCCGCGCGGCCGTCGATGCGTTCGACTGGGTGGACGAGCACGGTCCGGACCGCGCACTGCTCGGGTCGACCGCGCGGACACTGCAACTGCTGCAGGCGCCCGCGGCGGCACTCGAGTTCGACCGGATCGCGCGGATGCCCCACGCCGAGGCCGAGCGCGTCCCGCTGTCCCTCCGCATCGTCGGGATCGTGGGCGACCGCCTCGGTCGTGCGCGGCCGGTGAGCGAGCCGGTGCTGAACGCCGCCGTCGCGATGTTCGCGGAGGACGTCGCGATCGTGCGGCGCGACGCGGTCGACCAGGGGCTGCTCGAGCGGACCGGGGACGGGTCGTCCTACCGCTTCGCGGGCTGAGGCACGGCTCGGTCGAGGCTCATCACGGGGACGACGACCGGCCAGGCCTCGCCGTCGAGGAGCACGGACCGCAGCCCCCGCGGCAGGTCGGGGCCCTCGTCGTCGGTGACGACCGAGCCCTCGAGGCCGACGAGGTGCCCGGAGCCGCGGCTGTACCGCACCCGGTCGCCGACGATCGGGACGATGAACGTGTCGGGGGCGGGCTCGTCGTCGTACCCGTGCTCGTGTCCGTACGCTCGCGTGAGCGCGTGCACGACCTCAGAGCGGTCGAACTCGTCGGGCTCGTCGAGTTCATCGACGGCGTTCAGGGGGATGGCGAGCAGCACGGTGCCTACCCCTCCGCCTCGTCGCGGGGATGGTGCTTCGGGTGGTGGTCCATCGGGTCGCCTTCGGGTCGGCTCCTCGCGGCCTCGGATCGGGCCGTTCCGGGGACGCTACGTCCGAACCCATCTTCGACGCGACGGATCCTCGTGACTTTGCGGGAACCTGCACCGGCGGTGCGACGGCGCCGAGCGCGCGGTACCGTGCGCCGCATGGACGACGATGTCGATTGGCTGCTCGACTCCGACCCGGCGATCCGCTGGCAGGTCGAACGTGACCTCGTGGGTGCGCCGAACGTGGTCTGGCAGGCCACCCGTGCTCGCATCGCGACAGAGGGGTTCGGCGCCGCGCTGCTGACCCACCAGGACCCCGACGGACAGTGGGCTGGTGGAGCGTACTTCCCCGCCGACTTCGACTTCGACGGCCCCGAGGCATCCGCACCGGGGCAGCCGTACACGGCGACGACCTGGGCCCTGAAGGACCTGCGCGAGTGGGGGCTCGACGCCGCCGTCCTCGGTGACACGGCCGCACGGCTCGACGCGAGCAGTCGTTGGGAGTACGACGACCTGCCGTACTGGGGCGGCGAGGTCGACTGCTGCATCAACGCCTTCACACTCGCGAACGGCGCGTGGCTCGGCGCCGACGTCGACGGGATCGCGCAGTGGCTCCTCGACCACCAGATGGACGACGGCGGCTGGAACTGCTCCTGGGTCGACGGCTCGACCGTGTCGTCGTTCCACTCGACCCTCAACGTGATCGAGGGCCTGCTGCAGCACGAGGTCCTGACCGACGGCCGGCACCCGCTCGCCGAGGACCTGCAGGCAGCCCGGCACCGAGGCACCGAGTACCTGCTCGAGCGCCGACTGCTCCACCGAAAGTCCGACGGAGTGCTCGTCGGCTCGTGGGCGACCGACTTCGCGTACCCGTTCCGCTGGAAGTACAGCGTCCTCCGCGCGACCGACCACCTCCGAGCGGCGGCGCATCGGGACGGCACCGCACCGGACTCCCGCGCTGCCGAGGCGATCGAGGTCGTCCGTGCCGCCCGCGCTGCCGACGGGCGGTGGGTGCAGGGCGACCGACCGCCGGGGCGGCAGTGGTTCGAGGTCGATGTGCCGGCGGGTGAGCCGTCCCGGTGGCTCACCCTCGTCGCGACGCGGGTGCTGCGGTGGTGGGACGATCCCATCGCTTCGTGAGCAGAGGCGCCACGGGCTGTCCGTCTGCGCGACCGTCATCGAGACGCCTTGCGGACCAGCTGTCTGAGACGACGGGGATCGCAGGCGCTCGAGGGGCGGACGTGCGCAGGACCCGTGGATGCTGCCGTCGCCGTAGGCGAGTTCCCCGACGAGCAGGGACAGAGCGGCTGTCCGGTCAGCGCTTTCGTCGCTTGCTCGTCCGGGGTCTCGACAGCGGGAGAGGCGTTGTGTTGTTGATGACATCTGAGGAGGCAGCGAATGGCTAAGACCTGGTTCATCACCGGCGCGTCGAAGGGCTTCGGCCGCGAGTGGGCGGAGGCCGCCCTGGAGCGCGGCGACTCCGTCGCGGGCACCGCCCGGAACACCGACGACGTGCAGGCGCTCGTCGAGCAGTACCCCGACACGTTCCTGGCGATCCGCCTCGACGTGACGGACAAGGACGCAGACGTCGCCGCCGTCCGGCAGGCCGCTGACCACTTCGGCCGGCTCGACGTCGTCGTGAACAACGCGGGCTTCGGACACTTCGGCATGGTCGAGGAACTCACCGAGGACGAGGTCCGCGCGCAGCTCGAGACGAACTTCTTCGGAGCGCTCTGGGTCACGCAGGCGGCGCTGCCGATCATGCGCGAGCAGGGCTCCGGGCACATCGTGCAGGTGTCGAGCATCGGGGGCATCAGCGCGTTCCCGACCGTCGGCGCCTACCACGCGTCGAAGTGGGCGCTCGAGGGCCTGTCGCAGTCGCTCTCGCAGGAGGTCGCGGGCTTCGGGATCCACGTCACGCTCGTCGAGCCGGGCGGCTTCTCGACCGACTGGTCGGGCCCGTCCTCGAAGCACAGCGAGGAACTCGACGCCTACGCGGACGTCCGCGAGGCCGCGTCGAAGCGCCCGTCCGCCTCCGACCCGGGCAAGCCCGAGGCGACCCGCTCCGCGATCCTCAAGGTCGTCGACGCGGACCAGCCGCCGCTGCGGGTTTTCTTCGGCAAGGCGCCGCTCGGCATCGCGGAGCAGGACTACGAATCGCGCCTCGCGACGTGGCGCGAGTGGCAGCCGGTCGCCGAGGAAGCGCACGGCGCCTGACACACCCGACTTCATTGATCGACAACGAGAGGTACGACACATGCCCTTCATCACCGTCGGCGCCGAGAACGGCCACGACATCGACCTGCACTACGACGACTTCGGCACGGGCGACCCGGTCGTCCTCATCCACGGCTGGCCGCTGTCCGGCCGCTCGTGGGAGGGCCAGATCCCGGCGCTCGTTGAGGCCGGCCACCGCGTCATCGCCTACGATCGCCGCGGTTTCGGCCAGTCGTCGCAGCCGTGGGGCGGCTACGACTACGACACCTTCGCCGCGGACCTCGACAAGCTCATCACCGAGCTCGGGCTGTCGAACGTCACGCTCATCGGCTTCTCGATGGGCGGCGGCGAGCTCGCGCGCTACGCGTCGCGGTACGGGACCGGCAACATCAAGAAGCTCGTGTTCGCGAGCGCGGTGCCGCCGTACCTGTGGAAGTCGGACGACAACCCGGACGGCGCGGTCGACCAGGACCTCGCCGACTGGTTCGCGAACGGCATCACGGGCGACCGTCCCGCGTTCCTGCACCAGTTCGTCGACATGTTCTACACCGCGGGCGGCGAGCCGGGCCTGCTCAAGAAGCCGCTCGTGAGCGACGACCAGCGTGCGTACGACCTGGCGATCGCCGAGCTCGCCTCGCCGAAGGGCACGCTCGACTGCACCGTCGCCTTCGCGACGACCGACTTCCGCGACGACCTGACGAAGATCGACGTCCCGACGCTCGTCATCCACGGCGACGCCGACGGCATCGTCCCGTTCGAGGCCTCGGGCAAGCGCACCGCCGAGGCGATCCCGAACGCGCAGACACACGTCATCGAGGGCGGCCCGCACGGGGTGCTCGCCTCGCACAAGGACGAGTGGAACCGGGTCGTGCTGGACTTCCTGGCCGGATCCACGGGCACCGTCACGCCGTGAGTACCCACATGGCACCGGGCGGCGAGCACACCCTCGCCGCCCGGGACCGCATGCGCGACCAGAGCCTCCCGCTCGACCAGCGCTTCACCCACGACTTCACCGACCACGACCCCGCGGACGGACAGCCCGCCGGCGGTGCCGGCATCGCCTGGTTCTGGGAGCACTTCGGGCGCGCCTTCGATTACGAGCGCGACGACGTCGAGACCATTGTCGCACCCGGGTTCGTCACGACCATCTCCACGATCACCGGCACCCACGTCGGCGAGTGGAACGGATGGGAAGCCACCCGCCGCCGGTTCTCGATCCGGAACGTGCAGGTGCTGGGCTTCCGTGACGGCCTCGCGAGCGACCGCTGGGGCGCCACCGACGAGTACGGCATCGCGGAACAACTCGGGCTCATCCATCCACCTCGGTAACGACCGAGCCGGCGCGATCACAGCACCGGCGCGGTCCCCGCGACCAGAGTGTGCCCGGTGGGTCAGTCAGGTGTCGGTGCGGGGTGCTGCCAGCTCGAGGTTGATGTCGTCCGGGTCCTGAACCGAGAGGATGACGAGCCCGAACGGTGGCAGGTCCGAGATCTCGCCCCGCGGGATCCCGGCGTCGTCCAGTCTTCGCGCGGCCTCGTACAGGTCGTCAACGGAACCGACACGGAGGCTCAGATGATCGAGGCCGACCCGATCGGCGTCGAACCGATCGTCCGCCGACGCGACAGGACGGAGACCGAGGGTAACGCCGTGGAACGTGAAGGAGCAGCCTCCGTAAGTTCGCCATGGGTCGTCATGCACGGTCGGATCGTCGATCTCATCGCTGAGATCGCTCCCCGGCGGTCGCCCGAACAGTCGCTGGTAGAACGCCTTGCTGCGTCGAATGTCCGTCACCGTCAGCCGCACGTGAGCAAAGCCCAATGGGTTGATAATCCCGCCGCTCATCACCCCAGCCAACACCACTGGATCGCGCCCGGTTGACGATCGGCTACCGGACATCTCTTCCAAAGCGACACAGTGAGGTAGAAGGCTGCGATGGTGCCGACGCTATCCGACCTTGCTCCTGAAAGACGAAGCAGGTCCGCGGACACCGCGGCGCGCGCGCCCTGCGTTCGGCTCGTGGAGCTGCACAATGACGACATCCCCGGCGAACAGACGCCGATGCGTCGCGCCATCTTCACGAGGAGCCTCATCACGGGCTCGGTCGCGGTGGTCCTTGGCCTCGTGTTGATCATCGTGGGCCTCGTGCACCGCGACAACGTAGTCGTTCCCGTCCTGGCAGTCATCGGTGGTGCGCTGGTGCTCGGCTACGACTTCACTAGCGCGCGGCGTCGGAAGCGGGACCTGAAAGGGCCGGACGCTTGACCGGCGTCGTCGCTGCCCGTTCCCTCGCAAGCCTGCTCATCGATCGACCACCAAAGGGGTCTCAGCAGCCGATCGGTCAGCGGGCACATTCCGGGGCTCGCCTGCGATGATCGCAGTGTGATGAAGCCGGTCGAGCTGTTACGTGCTCCTACCGCTCGAGAACGAGCGATCGTCGAAGCCGTCGCCGACGCAACTCGGACCACAAGCGCGAATGCTCTCCGGTCGCAGGCGTCGAGGATGCTCGTCGCGTCGAACTGCGGTTGCGGATGTGAGAGTTTCACGGTCTCGATCCCGGACGCTGCGCCCGTCGTGACCATGGGTGACGTGCCTGCTCTCGTCGGGGACGCGCCACCGATCGAGGTGCTGCCCCTCTTCAACAACCACGGCACGCTCACGAGCGTCGAGGTGACGTACTTCCTCACGGAGCCAAACGGCATCCCTGCGGCGACTTCCCTGACCGCTCATTGGGTGCGCTGATCGTCTCGGTCGTCGGGGCCAGGCATCTTCGCTGGACGGTGCCGAACTCGCGATCCGGTCCGATGACCGATCCGTCTTCGGACGCCATCTGGTCGATACGGTTACAGCAAGGGCCGCGCAGACGAAGGGACCACCGTTGACGGACCGCATCCGACGCTCTTCGCTCAGCAACCGTGCCGCCGACTGGAACCTTGTCCTCGTCTGGGTCGTCATCGTTGTCGGCTTGCTGACCGCCATCGTCCGTGTCGGGTTCATCCTCGACCAGGCCATGACCTCGTACGCTATCTGCGGGCCACGCGATCACGGCTGCAACGCTGGAGACGTCGGCTGGTACAGCAGCATGGGGCTTACCCTCTTCGGAGGGTTCGCCGCCATCATCCTCGGTGGCGCCATAGGCATCCGCAGGCACACCCACCGGAGCGCCGTCCTCTACCCGGTCGCCGGCCTCGGCGGGCTGCTCCTGCTCACCGCGGTCGGGTACGTCCTCCTCAAAGCGCTCACCGGTACGTAGTCGGCGGGTGCCGTGGGGCACGAGCCGGCAGACCGCACCATCGCGCTCTTCATCGCGCTGTCTCGTTACCCGATCCTCTGCCGAGACAGCGATCATCCGCCCGACGACGTGGGAAGCTGCCCGTAGCCTCAGCGCTCGCATCACCGCTCGGTGACCTCTCACATGCAGCTCTAGTGACAGCTCGATTGAGTGAGTGAGTGGCGACGAGGCTTGAGTTCACCGTAGGAGACCGCGAACAACATCAGGTCGTCTACACGTGGGACCAGTTCACTGGGCGACTTCGAATCACCGTCGACGGCCGAGAAGTGGTCAGCACGATCCGGATGTTCTCAGTCAGGACAACGGCTGACTACGAGTTCAGAGTCGGCAAGGCAGAGCAGCACGAAGTCCGGGTCACGAAGGAACGCCCCGTCGCGCTTGCAGCCTTTCGGCCGCAGGCGATCACCGCCTATGTCGACGGCCAAGAAGTAGCGCAGACAGAAGGCACGCTGCGACGCGGCCAGGCAATCGGTATCGGCGTCGTGATCGGCATTCTGATAGTGAGCGGATTGGCCTTACAGCTCCTAACTCAAGCGCACTGACCCCGTCCGCAGACGGATCTTCTACCGGCGCGATCGTCCTCGAACGTTCGCTTCGTTCACTCCCGCCCAGGCCGGACGGCCCCGTGAAGAGCGAAGCCGATCGCTGCCATGACCGCGAGCACCAATCCCATCGCAGCGATGACCAGCCCGTCGAGATCGGTCACGGTGAGACCGGAGTGCGCGACGTCCAGGACGAGCGGTCTTGTCATCCGATCAGCATCGGCTTCTCCTCGACCCCACGAGGACGATCCCGGCCGCCGCCGATCGCACCGGAGCAGGATGGGCCCGTGGCGTTCATGTCCGACGGGTGGGTGGAGCGTCTGCGCGACGGCACCCCCGCGCCCTCGTGGCCGGTCCACGTGGTCGCCCTGGTGCTGGTGATCGGCGCCCCTGCGCTCATCGTCGCCGAGTTCCGTTCGCCGACGTTCGTCGCCGAGACGGCGCACAGCAGCCAGGTCGGGAGCATCGTCCTCGTCGAGCTGATGCTGGTCGTCGTCGGCTTCGCCATGTCGATCGGCACGTGGTGGAGCGGTCGTCGTGATCGACGGATCCTCGCCCGGATCCACGCGAGCGGACACCGGCCGGCGTTCTTCCTGCCGGTGCTGACGAAGAGCCTTCGCGCGAGCGAGGACCTGGCGCACCCGCGCCCGGAGGTCTGGACGATCGACGAGGCAGGGCTGCACGGGTGGACACCGGACCGGGACGCTCCGGTGTTCGACGTCCCGTGGGCTCGGATCGAACGGATCAGCCTCGCGACCAAGGACTCGCGCGGCACCCGGGTGGACTACGCGCTCTGGTTCGGCCTCGATGGCGGCGACCCGCTCGTCCTCGCACCACGGACGACCCTCGGCCGCCCGTTCGAGGCCGGGCCGGGCGGCCTCGAGACCCTCCTCCCCGTGGTGCGGGCGTTGCGGCGGGAGCTGGACCACCGCCCGTGACCCCGCGGGACGGCTCGCTCGGGTGACGTCCGCAACCG
>NZ_JBPUGH010000015.1:0-36501 GCF_051548005.1 Curtobacterium flaccumfaciens
GGTCCGGGTGACGTCGCGGTGTCCCTCGGCACGAGCGGCACCGTCTTCGGGGTGACCGACACCGAGGTGACGGACCCGAGCGGGACCGTGGCGGGCTTCGCCGACGGGACCGGGTCGCGCCTCCCGATCGTCACGACGCTCAACGCGGCGCGCGTGCTCGAAGTGGTCGGCGGCCTCCTCGGCGTCGACCACGACGCCCTCGGCGAGCTGGCGCTGCAGGCGCCGGCCGGTGCCGACGGGCTCGTCCTGGTGCCGTACTTCGTCGGCGAGCGCACCCCGAACCGTCCGGACGCGACCGCGTCGCTCCGGGGCATGACCCCGGCGACGACGAACCGGGCGCACCTCGCCCGTGCCGCCGTCGAGGGGATGCTCTGCGCCCTCGCCGACGGGCTGGCCGCGGTCGAGGGCACCGGCGTCGAGGTGTCCCGGCTGCTGCTCATCGGCGGAGCCGCGCGGAACGAGGCCGTCCGGTCGAGCGCGGCGCAGGTGTTCGGCCGCGACGTCGAGCTGCCGGAGCCGGGCGAGTACGTCGCGGCCGGCGCTGCCCGGCAGGCGGCGTGGGTGCTGACCGGATCACTGCCGTCGTGGAGCGTCGCGACGACGACGATCGCCGCGGACCCGCACCCGGAGGTCCTCGAGCGGTACCGCTCGGCGGCTGCCTGACGATCGTCCGCCCCGCCCCGCTCCGGTCCGCCGGGGCGGGGCGTCGTCGTGCGCAAGTCGGCCCCGCTCCGGTCGCCGGGGCGGGGCGTCGTCGTGCGCGGGTCGGCCTCGCTCCGGTCGCCGGGGCGGGGCGTCGTCGTCCCCGGGTCAGGCGATCGTGACGAAGAGGTACCCGGCCAGTGCGACCGAGCAGGCGGCGATCGCGATCCGGAGGGCCGTCTGCGGCACGCGCGCGGCGACCGTCGGCCCGATGAGCCCACCGACGATCGCGCCCGCACCGAGCGCCAGCGCCGCCGGCCACACGACGTGGCCGGACACGGCGAACACCACGGCCGGCAGGAGGTCGGCCGCCAGCAGGAGGACGTTCTTCACCGCGTTCGCACGGGGCAGGCTCGGCTCGCCCGTGAGGAGCAGGACGGCGATCATCAGCACGCCGGACCCGGCGCCGAAGTACCCGTTGTAGAGGCCGACCCCGGCGATGCCCGGCGCGGCCGAGCCGGTCGGCGCTGCTGCTCCGGTCGGCGCTGCTGCTCCGGTCGGCGTTCGGCGTCGCCGCCGGTCGAGGAACGGCTGGAGCAGGAGGAGCGCGCCGCCCGCGAGCACCAGGAACGGGACGATCCGATCGAAGAGGTGCGCCGGGGTGACGACGAGCAGCACGGCACCGGCGAGGGACGCCCCGACGGTGAGCGGCAGCCAGCGCCGGAGGGTGGCGGGGTGGCCCCGGAGCTGCGCCCGCGCCCGGAGCGCCGAGCTCGCGCCGCTGCCGAGGAGCGCCACGGAGTTCGTGACGTTGGCGGCGAACGGCGGGATGCCGACGGCCAGGAGCGCCGGGTAGGCCACGAGCGACGTGATGCCACCGGCCGTGCCGATGACACCCGCCACCACGCCGGCGACGACGAGGACCGCGACCGTCAGCACGCTCCATGCTGACACGTCGGGGAGGGTCCGGTCAGTCGGACTGCTCGGTCCCGTAGACGGCCATGAGCATCGCGGCACCGAGTCGGGCGGTCCGGGCCGCCTGGGGGGACCGCTGCACGGCCGAGTCGACCCGGGCACCCTCGACCAGCAGCACGATCGTCTGCGCGACGTGTGCGGGGAGTCCGGCGCGGGAGCACACCTGCGTCAGGTGCTGCTCCACCTGCAGGACGTGCGCACGCGCGAGTTCGGCCACCTCCGGGTCCTGGCGGCCGAGCTCGGCGTGGAGGTTGATGAACGCGCACCCGTGCCAGTCCTCCGCGGCGAAGCAGCGTTCGAGGTGGTCGAACACCGCGAGGACCTCGTCGCGTGGGTCCTCGGACTCGCCGGCGATCCGCTCCAGGGCGGCGGTCCACGTCGCGTGCCACCGCTGGAGCACGGCCACGGCGAGGTCGTGCTGCGTCGGGTAGGCCGCGGTCACGACCGCCGGGTCGAGGCCGGCGCGCCGGGCGACGTCAGCGGTCGACACCGACGCGATGCCGTGCTCGGCGTAGAGGGCGTCGGCGGCGTCGATCACGGCACGTTGCACGTCGGTCGTGCTCCGCGTGGGGGTCAGGGTCGGGGAGGTCATGCGTCCTTCGGGTCAGCCGGCGAAGAAGTCGGCGTACGACGGTTCCTGCACGGGACCGTCGTGGCCGTTCACCCGTGCCACCACCATGGCACGCAACACGGCGGGGTGCGTCAGACCCCGGCGGTGCCACTCACGCGGGTCCCGGCGGAGTTCCTCGAGCGACGGTGCGGCCATGCGGTTCACGCTCCCAGTCCGAGGACGACCGCGGCCGATGCAGCGACCGACACCGACACGATCCCCGTGCAGACCGCGACCACGGCGAGCGCGCGCTGTCGGCGGGCCGCGCGGACCTCGCTGAACGGGCTCCGGGGGTGACGTCCGGAGACGGACACGGACTGGTGTGCGCTCTTCGGTCCGACCAGCAGGTCGGTGTCGGCGATCGTGGTCACGGCAGGTTCCTCGGGTCTTCCTCGCTGCGGTCCCCCGACTGTTCCGGGGGCTCTCTCGACCATGACGGTACGAACGCATCGATCGTCACGCACGCGATCCGTCCGACGTCGTCGAAAGGTGGATGTCCGGGCGGTCCACGGCGCCGTTCCGTGGACATCCGGCGTCCACGGAGACCCGGCCGCAGCCGTGCAGAGCCGTCGGCGTCGGTGCCGAGCCGTATCCTTGCCCGGACCCCGGCGCTGCCCGAGCAGGAGTGCCGGCCGAGGGAGGAACGACCATGAGCATGGAAGGCGCCGCCTGGAGCTCGCTCTACAAGATCTCCACGGCGAAGGACGGCAAGCACGGGCTCTCCCGCGCCTCGCTCCGACGGATCATGACCTTCGCCGTGCCGTACCGGTGGAAGCTCGTCGTCTTCATCGCGCTGTCGGTCGTCGGGGCCTTCCTCGCGGTCGCGACACCGGTGCTCGCAGGACAGGTGGTCGACGTCATCGCGGCACGCGGCGAGGTCGGCACGATCGTCCGGCTGGCGGTCGTGATCGCCCTCGTGGCCGTGGCCGACGCAGGGGCCTCGCTGCTGACCCGCTGGTACTCGGCGCGGATCGGCGAGGGCGTCATCCTCGACCTCCGCACGGCCGTGTTCGACCACGTCCAGAAGATGCCGATCGCGTTCTTCACCAGGACACGGACCGGTGCGCTCGTCAGCCGGCTCAACAACGACGTCATCGGCGCCCAGCAGGCCTTCAGCGGCACCCTGTCGGGCGTCGTCACGAACCTGGTGGCGCTCGTGCTGACGCTGATCGTGATGCTCAGCACCTCGTGGCTCGTCACGGTCATCGCGGTCGTCATGCTCCCGGTCTTCCTCGTCCCGGCGCGGCGCATGGGCACCCGGCTGGCCGCGCTCCGCCGCGAGGCCGCCGACCACAACTCCGCGATGAGCACCCAGATGACGGAGCGGTTCTCCGCCCCCGGCGCCACCCTCGTCAAGCTGTTCGGCCGCCCGGACGAGGAGTCCGAGGAGTTCCGCGTCCGGGCCGCACGCGTCCGTGACATCGGTGTGCGGACCGCGATGTTGCAGTTCGTCTTCGTCACGGCGCTGACGCTCGTCGCCGCGCTCGCGCTCGCGCTCGTGTACGGCCTCGGTGGCACCCTGGCGCTCGGGGGGCAGCTGAACACGGGCGACGTGGTGACGCTGGCGCTCCTCCTGACCCGCCTCTACGTGCCGCTGACGAGCCTCGCGAACGCCCGGGTCGAGATCATGAGCGCCGTGGTGAGCTTCGAGCGGGTGTTCGAGGTCCTGGACATCGTGCCCCTCATCCAGGAGAAGCCCGACGCCGTCGCCGTGCCGACCGGTCCGGTCGCCGTCGAGTTCGACGACGTCCGGTTCGCGTACCCCTCAGCCGACAAGGTCTCCCTCGCCTCGCTGGAAGAGGTGTCGACGCTCGACACCCGCGGCGGGGACGAGGTGCTGCACGGCATCTCCTTCCGGATCGAGCCCGGGCAGACCGTCGCCCTCGTCGGGACGTCCGGCGCCGGCAAGTCGACGATCGCGCAGCTCCTGTCGCGGCTGTACGACGTCGACAGCGGTGCGGTCCGACTGGCGGGGGCCGATGTCCGCGACGTCTCGTTCGCCTCGCTGCGCTCGACGCTGGGCATGGTGACGCAGGACGGCCACCTGTTCCACGAGACGATCGGCTCGAACCTGCGCCTCGCACGGCCCGAGGCGACTGACGACGAGGTCTGGGACGCGGTCCGCCGAGCACGCCTGGAGCCGCTCGTCCGGTCACTGCCCGACCAGTTGGACACGATGGTGGGTGAGCGCGGCTACCGGCTCTCCGGCGGAGAGCGCCAGCGGATGACCATCGCGCGGCTCCTGCTCGCCCAGCCGCGGGTCGTGATCCTCGACGAGGCGACCGCCGCGCTCGACTCGACGTCCGAGGCAGCGGTGCAGGCGGCGCTGGGTGAGGCGCTCGAGGCCCGGACGGCACTCGTGATCGCGCACCGGCTCTCCACGATCCGGAGCGCCGATCAGATCCTCGTCATCGAGGACGGCACGATCGTGGAGCGCGGGACGCACGAGGAGCTGTTGGCCGTCGGTGGTCGGTACGAGGAGCTGCACCGGACCCAGTTCGCCGTGCAGAAGGACGTGGCGCCCGACGAGCAGGCGCTGCGCGGGGTCTGAGCACCGTCCGGTCGGGGCGCCCGAGCGGTCAGTGCCGCTGGAGGAACGGGTCGAGCAGCGCCCAGGTCGCCGCGGGGTTCTCCAGGTGTGGGAGGTGACCGGCCTCGGGGACCACCGCGAACTCGGCGCCGGGGATCGCCGCGGCGACCGCTCGACCGTGGGCAGGGGTGACGATCCGGTCGCTCTCCCCGAAGAGGACGAGCGTCGGGACGTGCAGCTCGCGCAAGCGGTCGACGAGGTCCGGGTCGCTCATCGACGGACCGGCCACGACGGCCATCGTCCTGCCGTTCGCCTGTTGGACCGCCCGTTGCTCGTCGCTGACCGTCGCGGGGTCGGTGTACCCCCGCTCCGGATCGTGCCACGCGGCTTCGGCGAGCTGGCGCGGTGTGAGGGAGAAGAAGTCCGCGATCGGCTCGTCCTCGACGACAGCTCCGACCCCGTCGACGTCGACGACCGCGGCGACGATCCCGGCGGTCCGACGGTCCGACGCGGCGAGCAACGCGATCTCGAGCGCGAGCCAGCCGCCGATGGAGGACCCGATGAGGACGACGTCCCGGAGTCCGTCGTCGTGCAGGCGGTCCAGGTAGGCGGCGGCCAGTGCTCGGACGGAGTCGATGTCGTCCGGGCGGCTCGTGCCGTCCCACCCCGGGTGCGTCGGGGCGAGCACGTGGAACGAGGGGGCGAGGTGGGCGACGATCGGTGCGACGGTCCGCGGACCACCGCCACCGTGCAGGACGAGCACGGTTCGGGCATCGGCGCTGCCGGCCTCGGTCACCACGAGGTCGGCGGGGAGGGACGGGGTCATGACTGCTCCTGTATCAACACGTTTAGATCAACAGGTTGATACGGTAGCACCATGACGGTCGACCTCTCCACCCTCGGGCTCACCCTCAAGCGCGCGCAGTACCGGAACCACCGTGCGGCGGAGGCGGCGCTGCGGGAGATCGGCGTGACCCTCGTGCAGTGGGATGCACTCCGCGCGATCGATCGCATGCCGGACGCGTCCGGTCACGACCTCGCGCTGGCGACGTTCCAGAGCGATCAGGCGTTCGGGATGCTCGCGAGCCGCCTGGTCGCCCGCGGACTCGTCACCAGGACGCCTGGACGCGGTCGCCGGGTCCTGCACGCCCTGACACCCGACGGGCACTCCGCGCTCCGTGACGGCCAGCGCATCACCAGCGGCGTCCTCGCGGAGCTGTTCGCGCCGCTGACCACCCCGGAGCAGCGGCAACTCGAGCGTCTGTTGACGAAGCTCCTCGCATCCGGAGAACGTGACTAGACGACTGGTCTACTCAGGGTGTACGGTGTGGTCATGCCCGCTCCGGAGACCGACACCCGACAGCACATCCTGGACACCGCCCAGACGCTGATGGCCCGCAAGGGCTACACGGCGGTCGGTCTCAACGAGGTGCTGTCGGAGGCCGGCGTCCCGAAGGGGTCGTTCTACCACTACTTCTCGTCGAAGGAGCACTTCGGCGAGGCGCTGATGCAGTCCTACTTCACCGACTACCTCGCCACGATGCGGCGCATCGCGGGTGACACGAGCAAGACCGGTGCCGAACAGCTCGAGGAGTACTGGCAGCGCTTCACCGACCTCCAGTCGTACGACGACTGCCAGGGCAAGTGCCTCGTCGTGAAGCTCGCCACAGAGGTGTCCGATCTCTCCGAGCCGATGCGACTGCAGCTGGTCGACGGTACGGACGGGATCATCGACAACCTCGAACGGATGATCGCGACCGGAAAGCAGGACGGCTCGGTCAGAGCTCCCGAAGAGCCCCGGGTCCTCGCCGAGGAGCTCTACGACGCCTGGCTCGGCGCCAGCACCATGGCGAAGATCCAACGTCGCCCCGAACCACTGCGGCGCGCCCTCGCCCTCACGAGGACACGACTACACATCTGACCCACCGGGCTTCGGCCCGGTCTTCTTTCCACCATCGCTAGACGACTGGTCTACTCAGGCCGGTTCCCACACCAGAAGGAGCACATCTTGTCCGACGACATCGTCTACCTCGACGCGACCGAACTGGCCGCTTGCATCAAGTCCGGTGCCCTCACCTCCGTGCAGGTCGTGCAGGCGTTCCTGGACCGCATCCAGGCGGTCGACCCGAAGATCAACGCGATCGTCACCCTGAACGACAACGCGCTCGCCGAGGCGCAAGCCGCGGACGACGCCCTCGCCGCCGGTGAGGAGGTCGGTCCGCTGCACGGCGTGCCCTTCACGGTCAAGGACTCGATCGACACCGCGGGGCTCCTCACCCAGCGCGGATCCCCGATCTTCACGGGCCGCACCCCTGACGAAGACGCCGTCGCGGTGGCTCGGATGAAGGCCGCGGGCGGCATCGTCCTGGCCAAGACGAACCTGCCCGAGTTCTCGTACTCGACGGAGAGCGTCAACCTGCTCTCGGGCCGGACGAACAACCCGTGGAACCTCGACCGCACCTCCGGCGGCTCCAGCGGTGGTGAGTCCGCCGCGATCGCGGCCGGGCTCAGCCCGATCGGACTCGGCACCGACCTCGCGATCTCGGTCCGCGGCCCGGCGTCGCACACCGGCATCTCGGCGATCAAGCCCACCCACGGCCGCATCCCGATGACCGGCGTCTGGCCACGGGTGCCCCGCCGCGACTGGCACGTCGGTCCGATGGCCCGCACCATCCGCGACCTCGAGCTCAGCTACGAGATCATGTGCGGACCCGACGGCCACGACGGCTTCGCGATCACCCCGAACAGCGTCGACACCGGCAAGCCGGACGCCGCCCCGTCGGAGCTCCGCGTGGCGTGGTTCACCGACTCCGGTCTCGGCCCCGTCGACCCCCAGGTCGCCGACACCGTCCGCCAGGCGGCGGAAGCGCTGCAGGGCGCCGGCGTGCACGTCGACAAGATCGACATCCCGACCCTGCACCACGACAACCCGCTGGCGCTGTTCAACAAGCAGCACGTCATGGAACTCAAGCCCGCGATGGCCCGAGCCACCGAAGGGCACGAAGACCTCCGCTTCACGATGTCGAAGACCATGCTCGCGACCCCCGACACCTCCGTCGAGGACTACGTCGCCGCCGAGCAGGGCTTCGAACGCATCCGCGACGCCTACGCCGAGGTCTTCACGAAGTACGACGCCGTGCTGCTCCCCGTCCTGCCGATCCCGGCGCACGAGCACGACAAGACCGAGTTCGTCATCGACGGGCAGACCGTCGACGCCACCCACATCCAGACCTTCACGGTCCAGTTCAACATCACCGGCATGCCCGCCCTGTCGATGCGGTTCGGCACCAGCACGGACGGCCTGCCCATCGGCGTTCAGATCGCCGGCCCGTGGCACGCCGAGTCCACCGTGTTCACCGTCGCGAAGCTGCTCGAGTCCGTCAGCCCCGTCCGCGACCATCACCCCGAGATCTAGAGGAGGAGACACCATGACCACCACCAGCGCGACGGTCGGCGAGTACGTCGCCCGGACGCACCCCGTCACCCGTGTCGGTACCTACACCGGCTCCCCCGCCTCCGGCCACGGCAGCTACGTCAGCGGCGTCACCGAGGACCGCCCCGTCGGCCGGTACACACAACGGGCCGAACAGCACACCACGACCGACGTCGTCCGTCAGCCTCGTGGGGTGAGCACGCAGAACTCGTTGCCCTCCGGATCGCGCAGGACCGTCCACGGGACGTCCTCCTGACCGATGTCCGCCGGGGTCGCGTGGTCCGGTCCTCGCCGGGCCCCCCGGACTGGGGTGCGCAGTCCGCTGGCCGGTTTCGGCGCTCAGCGGACAGAAGCCGGGCGGACGGGCAGGCTGCACCGGTAGCCCCATGACCCACCCCACCCCTACCCGAGTCCAGGTCGATTCGCAGAGCGACGACCTCGACGTCGCGCGCGACCTCCTGGCGGAGGAGTACGCCGGAAGCGCGTGGCGGGCGGAGCGGACGGACGAGCCGTTCGGGTTCCGGTTCAGGGCCGTCGGCGACGCGGCGATGACCCTGCGGAGGATCCGGTTCGACGGTCACCTGTCCGGCACGATGTCCCGGTCCGACGACTACATCGTGCAGTGGACGACGCGCGGCCGAGCGACGATCACGCCGCCGGGTGAGGACCCGATCGTCACGGAGCCCGGCCGGCCGCAGCTGTGGCCCCAGGGCGGTGCAGGATTCGACTACCGCGACTACGACCAGCGCCTCGTGCAGGTCAACCGGTCGGCGCTCCGCGAGGTGGCCGGTGAGCGCGGGTCGGACCCGGACGCGCTGCAGCTCGACCACCGGGTGCGTCCGGACGACCGAGCGCTCGGGGTGTGGCGAAACGCGGTACAGCTCATCTCGCACACCGTGCTCGACGGGAAGGCCTCGCCGTTGCTCCAGGCGGAGATGGGTCGCCTCGGTGCCCTGGCACTGCTCGAGCTCTACCCGGTGGTCTCGGCGACGCTCCCGGACGAGCTGCTGCTCCCCCGGAACGCCCACCTGCGCCGGGCGGTCGAGTACGTCCACGAGCACTGCCACCTGCCGATCACGAGCACCGACCTCGCGCAGGTGGCGTCGCTGAGCCTGCGGGCACTGCAGCACGCCTTCCAGCGCACGTTCGACTGCTCCCCGAACACCTACATCCGCCGTGTGCGGCTCGATCGTGTCCGGGACGACCTGCTCCGCGGCGACCCGGCGACCACCAGCATCGCCGACGTGGCGAAGCACTGGGGCTTCGGCCACGCCGGACGGTTCTCGGCCTCCTACCTCCAGCAGCACGGCGAGTACCCCCGCGAGACCCTCCGCCGTTCCGCCTGACCTCGGCGGGGTCGCCTCCGGCAGAACGAGCTCGCACCGTGCGAGGTGCGCCGCGAACGGTGCGAGGTCGTGCACACCGTGCGAGCGCGGTTCCGCCGCACGGTGTGTACAACCTCGCACCGAACCCAGCCCGCCGTCGGGCTGACGCACGTCACGCGGCTCAACGCACGGCCGCGGTGACCACCCGTCGGTCGGTCGGCAGGACCTCGCGCACCGGGCCGGTCACGCGCACGACCGCGCGGTCCGTCGCCGGACCGGGCACGGGTGCCTGACCCGCACCGCGACCGACCGCGACGATCCCGTCGGTGTGCACCGTGCCTCCCGGCCGGGACGCCCCCGCGTGTGACGCGACCCACACCTCGACGTCACCCGGCTCGACGACCCGGCGCATCGCGCGGTCGGTGAAGCCGAACCGCTGCACTGGCACGTCGAACCGCACCCGGACCGTTCCGCCCGCCGGCACCGCGACGCGCGTGTAGCCGAGCAGCTGCACGAGCGGTCGGGTGACCGACGCGGCGACGTCGTGGCCGTAGAGCTGCACGACGTCCTCGCCGTCGCGGTCGCCGGTGTTCCGGACGGTCACCTCGACGGCGAACGCACCCGAGGTGGCGACGGACTCGTCGACGACGAGGTCCTCGTACGCGAACGTCGTGTACCCGAGGCCGAAGCCGAACGGTCGCACGGGCGTCGAGTCCGCCGCCGTGACGTCGGACGGCCCGCCGAGCCGCGGGTGCAGGTACGTGTACGGCTGCGCTCCGGCCGACCGGGGCAGGGTGACCGGCAGGCGGCCGGACGGGGACGTCGCCCCCGTCAGCAGGTCGGCGATCGCGGTGCCGCCGGCCTCGCCGGGGAAGAACGCCTGGACGACCGCGGCCGGTCGGACTCCTGGCCCGTCGAGGGCCCATCCGATCGCGTACGGCCGGCCGGTCAGGAGCACCATGACGGTCGGGGTGCCGGTGGCGACGACGGCCTCGACGAGCTCGCGCTGCACGCCCGGCAGGTCGAGCGACTCGGTGTCGTTGCCCTCCCCCACGGTGCCGCGGCCGAAGAGCCCGGCCTGGTCGCCGACCACGACGACCGCCACGTCCGAGGCCCGTGCGACCGCGACCGCGTCGGCGATGCCGGAGCGGTCCTCGCCCGTGACCGAGCAGCCGGTGGCGAACCGCACCGCGGCCGAGCCGAGGGTGTCGGCGAGGGCCTCGCGGACGGTGGGGATCGCGAATCCGAGGGGCAGGTCCGGGTGGGCGGCGAGCACGTGGTTCGCGAAGGAGTAGCAGCCCTGCAGGGCCTCGGCTCGGTCGGCGTTCGGGCCGATGACCGCCACCGAGGCACCTGCGGGGAGCGGGAGGACGGGGGCGCCGCCGACAGCAGCCGCAGCGCCAGCAGCACCAGCAGCACCAGCAGCACCAGCAGCGCCAGCAGCGCCAGCAGCGCCAGCAGCGCCAGCAGCGCCGTCATCCGCAGCGCCGACGTGCTCGTTCGACAGCAGCACGAGCGACCGCGCGGCGAGCGCCCCGGCGAGGGAACGGTGCCGCGGGGTGTCCAGGTCGACACCGGTCGGGGCCTCGTCCTCGAACGCCTCGGGGTCGAGCAGCCCGAGCCGCTCCTTCTGCCGCAGCACCCGGAGCACCGCCCGGTCGACGAGCGCCTCGTCCACCGCACCCGAACGGACCCGTTCGACGAGCGGCCCGAGGTAGGCGTCCCCGGTCGGCAGCTCGACGTCGATCCCGGCCGTGAGGGCGAGCGCGGCGGCTTCGCCACGGTCGGCCGCCACGCCGTGCATGACCTCGAGGAACGCGATCGAGAAGTAGTCGGCGACCACGGTGCCGTCGAAGCCGAGTCGGTCGCGCAGCAGGTCGGTGAGGAGCGCCGGGTCGGAGGCGACCGGCACCCCGTCGACCTCGGCGTACGAGTTCATGACCGAGCGGGCGCCACCGTCGCGCAGCGCCATCTCGAACGGCGGCAGTGACACGTCCGCGACCTCTCGGGGTCCGGCGTGCACGGGCGCGTGGTTCCGTCCCGCCTGCGACGCCGAGTACCCGAGGAAGTGCTTGAGCGTCGCGTCCACCCCGGCGGCCTGCAGCCCGCGCACGTACGCGGTCCCGACCGTGCCGACGAGGTACGGGTCCTCGCCGATGCACTCGTCGACCCGCCCCCAGCGCGGGTCGCGGACGACGTCGAGGACGGGCGCGAGGCCCTGGTGCACGCCGAGCTCGCGCATCGAGTCGCCGATCGCGGTACCGACCTGCTCGACGAGCTCCGGGTCGAACGCCGCACCCCAGGCGAGCGGCGTCGGGAAGGTCGCGGCCTTCCAAGCGGCGAGCCCGGTGAGGCACTCCTCGTGCACGAGTGCCGGGATGCCGAGGCGCGTCTCGCGCTTGAGACGACGCTGCTCCGCCCACAGCCACGCGGCCCGCTCGTCCGGTTCGACGGGACGGGTTCCGTAGACACGGGTGAACTGGCCGACCCCGTGCCGCGTGATCTCCGCGAGCGTGGTGCCGTCCTGCGCGGCCGCCATCTCGCCCTGCATGGGCGCGACGACGCCGTTCTGGTCGAGCCAGTAGCCGACGAGCTGCGCCGTCTTCTCCTCAAGCGTCATCGCGGCGAGCAGGGCGGTCGCGCGGTCCGGCGCGGCCGCGTCGGTCAGGTGGGTGGGTTCGGACTGGAGGCGCGGTGCGGGCCCGCCACGCGCCTCCAGGCCGTCGTGGGTCACGTCGGCGACGGGCGTGGCGGAGGCGGTGTGCGCCTCCTGGTCGTCCGTCGCGGACGCGGTCCGGCCGAGCGTGCTCACCCCTTCACCGCCCCGGTGAGGCCGCCGACGATGCGCTTCTGGAAGACGGCGAAGAACACGAGCGCCGGGATCATCGAGAGCGAGGTGAACGCGAGCACCCGGGCGGTGTCCACGGAGTACTGCGACGCGAACGCCTGCACGCCGAGCGGCAGCGTGTACGTCGCCGCGTCGTTGAGGATGAACAGCGGCAGGAGGTAGCTGTTCCAGCTGCCGATGAACGCGAGGATGCCGACCGTCACGACACCCGGGAGCGACAGCGGCACGACCATGCGGAAGAAGAAGCCGAGCTTGCTGGCGCCGTCGATGGCCGCGGCCTCCTCGAGCTCGTCCGGGATCGCCCGGAGGAACGGGACGAGGATGATGACGGTGGTGGGCAGGGCGAACGCGATCTGCGGCAGGATCACGCCCGCGAGGTTGTTCGTCAGCCCGAGGTCCTTCACGAGGATGTAGAGCGGCGTGATCGCGACCGTGATCGGGAACATCAGTCCGGCGGCGAACAGGGAGTAGAGCGCGCCACTCCCCCGGAACCGGTACCGGGCGAGGACGAAGCTCACCATGAGGCCGAGCACGACGACGCCGATCGTGGTGGTCACGCCGGCGATCACCGAGTTGCCGAGCTGCTGCCAGAAGACGCCGCTCGTCAGGACGTTGACGTAGTTGCCGATCTGCCACGGGTTCGGCAGCCCCGCGGGGCTCGCGGTGATCTGCGCGTTCGTGCGGAACCCGCCGAGCACGATGTACGCGACCGGGCCGATGCACACGGCGATGAACAGCAGCGCGATGAAGTAGGTGCCGAGGTTGTGCTCGCGCTTGACGGGGCGGCTGTCGCGCTGCCGTCGCTTCGGCGCGACGAGGGAGGCGGTGGCGGTCATCGGTCGCCCTTCTCGGTCAGGGCGCCGGCGGTGTCGCGGCGCAGGACGAACCGCTGGTAGACGAGCGCGACCACCAGCGAGATGAGGAAGATGACCACGGCGACGGCGTTGCCGTAGCCGTAGTTGCCGGAGAGTCGACCGTTGCCGACCATGTAGGTCGCCATCGTCGAGGTGCCGGCGGTGGAGGCGATGTACTGGCCCCAGATGATGTAGACGAGGTCGAACAGCTGGAGCGACCCGATGATCGACAGGAACGCCCAGATGCGCAGCGTCGGGCCGAGCAGCGGGAGCGTGATGCGCCGCTGGATCTGCCAGTAGCTCGCACCGTCGAGCTGCGCGGCCTCGAAGAGTTCCTCGGGGATGCTCTGCAGGCCGGCGAGGAACAGGATCACCGCGAAGCCGATGTACTTCCACGAGATGATGCCGAGCAGCGTCCAGAGCGCGATGTCCGGGTTCGACAGCCAGTCGGCGCGGAGCGCCCCGAGGCCGATCGACTGGAGCAGGTCGTTGACGGCACCGCTCGACTGGAGCATGAGGCTCCACCCCGTGCCGACGATGACCTCGGAGATGACGTAGGGCAGGAAGATGAGGACGCGGATGAGTCCGCGTCCGCGGATGCGCTGGTTGAGCAGCAGCGCGAGGATGATCGCGATCGGCCCCTGCACGACGAGCGACCCGATGACGATGAAGAGGTTGTGCCAGAGGACCGCGCGGAAGTCGGGGTCGGTGAAGATGACCTTGTAGTTCTGCAGACCGACGAAGTCGACGGGCGCGCCGTAGCCCTGCCACTTGTAGAAGCCGTAGTAGGCGGCGAGTGCGACGGGCAGGACGACGAACCCGATGAACATGATGACCGCGGGGCCCGCGAGGACGGCGATCTCGACCCGGGTGCGGACGTCGGTGCCCTTGCGGACCCGCCGGGCCGGGGCCGACGGCGAACCGTCGGCCCCGCCCGTGCGACGCCCCGTCCCGGTCCGCGCCTCGTTCGAGCGCGGAGCGACGGAGGTGGTCATGTGTGTCAGCCCTTCGCCGCGGCCTGGTTGACGGTCGACACGATGTCCGAGACGGACCCCTTGCCGGCGAGGAGGTTGACGACGCTGGTGTTGAGCGCGTTGCCGACGTTCTGGCCGTAGAGCGTGTCGAGGTAGTTCGACACGAACGGGGCGTTGTTGTACGCCTCGAGCACGGTCTTCAGGTACGGCTCGGTGACGACCGACTGGGCCGACTGGTTCGCCGGGATCGAGTTGAACGCCTTGTAGTAGTTCTCCTGCACGGTCTTCTGCGTGACGAAGTTGAGGAAGTCGGTGCACGCCGGCTTCGGTGCCTTCGCGGAGCAGGAGAGCCCGCCGACGGCGCCCATCATGGAGCCCGGTGCGCCCTTGCCACCCGAGACCTCCGGGAACGGGAAGAAGCCGAGGTCGGACAGCGGCTTGCCGTCCGGCGTGAGGGAGGAGATCACACCCGGGTCCCAGGCTCCCATGAGCTCCATCGCGGCCTTGTGGTTCGCGATGAGCCCGGCCGAGCTGCCCGCGCCCTGCTGCGCCGAGGTGGTGAGGAAGCCGTCGTTGAACGGATCGGTGTCGAAGAACGCCTTGGTGTCCTCGCCCGCCTGCTTCCAGCACGCGTTGGTGAACTTGAGGTCCTGCGCGGTCTTCGTCAGCACGCTCGAGGAGCAGGCGCGCAGCGCGAAGTTGTAGTACCAGTGCGCTGCCGGCCAGGCGTCCTTGGCGCCGACGGCGACGGGCGCGATGTCCGCGTCCTTGAGCTTCTTGATGTCGGCGTTGAGCTCGTCCATCGTGGTGGGGGTGCCGGAGATGCCGGCCTTCTGGAACAGGTCCTTGCTGTACCAGATGCCCTCGGGGTCGACGTTGGTCGGCATCGCCCAGGTCTTGCCGTTCAGCTCGAACGACTTGAACGAGCCCTTGCTGATCTCGCTCTTCGCGTTCTTCCCGATCGCGTCGGAGATGTCCATGACCTGGCCGGCGTTGACCATCGCGGCCATCTTGCCGCCGCCGCGCTGCATGAAGACGTCCGGGGCGGAGTTCGAGTTGAGCGCGGTCTGGAGCTTGCCGTCGAAGTCCTCGTTCTGGATCGCCTGGAGGTTGATCGTCACGTTCGGGTACTTCTTCTCGAAGTCCTTGACCGTGGTCTCCCAGAACGCCTTGCCCGGACCGGTCGTCGAGTTGTGCCAGAAGGTCATCGTGACCTTGCCGTTGCTGTCGCCGCCGTCCGCGGCGTTGCCGCCGGCGGAACAGCCGGCGAGCGTGATTGCGGTCGCCCCGATCAGCGCGATGGCTGCCGCGGCACGGATCTTCCTCGTCATCGTGGAACTCCTGATGTGTCGTCGTTGACTCGCAGCGACATCGACTGCCGCCTCTGCGGAGAGCGTGCCAGGGTGCGACGGCGCTTGTCAATCGTTATCGATAACGTTTTCTTTACTGTCGAGGACACTCAGCGGCGGTACGGTGTGCAGATGGACACGGCGATCGGCGCACGCCCCGGCGCCGGCCGGGTCACCATCGCGGACGTGGCGCGCGCCGCCGGCGTCTCGATCCCGACCGTGTCGAAGGTCATCAACCAACGGGACGGCGTCGCGCAGGGCACGATCCTCCGCGTGCAGGAGGTCGTCGAGCAGCTCGGCTACGAGACCTCCCTCGTCGCCCGGAGCCTCCGGAGTTCGCGCACCGGTGTCGTCGGCATCCTCGTGACCGAGTTCGAGCCGTTCTCCACCGAGCTCCTGCGCGGGGTCTCCGGCGCGACGACCGGAACCGGCTACGAGCTCCTCGCCTACGCCGGGCTCGTGACCGGCGCCGAGCAGAAGGGGTGGGAGCGTCGATCGCTCTCCCGTCTGTCCGGCACGCTCATCGACGGGGCGATCGTCGTCACGCCGAGCACGGCACTGTCGGCCTCGTCCATCCCCGTGGTCGCGATCGACCCGCACACCGGGCCCGAGGGCCACGCCACGGTCGACTCGGACAACGAGGGCGGTGCCGCGCAGGCGGTCGAGCACCTCGTGGGCCTCGGGCACACCCGGATCGCGCACCTGCGCGGACGTCCGGACCTCGCGTCCGCCCAACTCCGCGAGGCGGGGTACCGACGGGCGCTCGTCGCCGCGGGGTTGCGCGTGGACGAGTCGCTCGTCCGGGACGGCGGCTACCAGGAGGACCGGTCGGCCGAGGTCGCGCTCGACCTGCTCTCCGGACCGGACCGTCCCACGGCGGTGTTCGCCGCGAACGACTCCTCGGCGGTGGGTGTCCTGCGGTCGGCGGCGGCGCTCGGCCTGCGGGTGCCCGAGGACCTCTCCGTCGTCGGGTTCGACGACGTCCCGCAGGCCGCGACGACGACCCCGCCGCTGACGACGGTGGCGCAGCCCCTGGTCGAGCTCGGCTCACGAGCGGTCGAGATGCTGCTCGCGATGCTGCGCGGGGAGCAGACCTCGGACCACGTGCGGTTGCCGACGACGCTGCGGGTGCGGCAGAGCACCGGACCGGTCCCCGCGCGCTGACCCCGCCGCCGGCGCCGTGCACCGGCGCTGTGGTGTGCACCACGTCGGCGCGTCCGGCGCCGCAGCGCGCGCCCGCGTCAGCGGGACCGGCGCCGCGGCGCGTGCTCGCGTCAGCGGGTCCGGCGGCGGAGCGTCTCGGACGGCAGCTCGCCGAACGTGTCCGCGTAGTACCCCGCGAACCGGCCGAGGTGCCCGAACCCCCACGCGTTCGCGATCGTCGCGACCGTGGTCTCCGTCGGGTCGCCGGTGACGAGTTGCGCCCGGACCCGGTGGAGCCGTACCTGCCGGAGGAACGCCATCGGACTCGTTCCGGCGTGACGCTGGAACGTGGCCTGCAGGCTCCGCGCGTTGATGCCCGTGACGCGGCTGACGTCGGTGCTCGTGATCGGCCGGTGGGCGTTCGCGACCATCCACTCCTGGGCGAACCGCATCGTCGCGGGCCCCTCGTGGAGCGGGACCTCGAGCGTCGGGGTGACGTCGTAGGCGTCGACCACGGCCTCGGCGACGAGCATGTTGAGGGCCGCGCGACGACCCCGGGAGGTCTCGGCACGGAGGAGCTCGGGGGCGGCCGAGGCGATCACCGACCGCAGGCCCTCGAGTGCACCCGGGGCGGCCGACACCGTGAACTGCAGGGGCCCGGGCACGGCCAGGCGCTGCGCCGCGGCGACCGACTCGAGGAACGGCGCGGCGAACCGCACGGTGTGGAGCGTGGTCGGCTCGCCGTCGAAGGTGACGTCGCGACCGGACGGCCACATCACCGGGACGCCGGGCTCCATCGCGATCGGGTCGCGGCCGGAGGTGTCGACGGCGAGGCCCGGACGGGTCGTCCAGGCGAGCACGTAGTTCGGCGCCTTGCCGATGGTCCCCCAGCGTTGCGCCTCGACCGAGGAGGTCCCGACGACGAGCTCGTCGTCGCCGACCGCGCGGAACCGCCAGGTGAACCGTTCGCCGACGGCCCGCCCGACGGAGATGTCCTTGCTCGAGTAGACACGCTCGTAGAACGCGACTGCCTCGTCGATGTCCCGTCCGTGGCGGTCGACGTGGATGAGGGGTACGGCGTCCGTCGTCATGCACCGCTCATTCTGTCGGCACCCCCCGACACCCCGCTGCGACTGCGCACTGCGGACATTCCCGGCCCGGAGGAGTTGGATCGATCGGGTGAAGTACGTGGTGTACGGGGACAACAAGGTGATGACCGGCGACGCGATCGCGGACGCGGTGCTCGCGTACGCGGCCGCCCTCGGTGAGAACGGGACGACCGACATCGTCGAGATCCCGACGGCCGACGACACCGGCACCGCGGTGCACGCAGAACTGCTGCTCGGACCGGCGTCACAGGTCATGGTCGAGACCGCTCCCGACGACGAGCTCGAGCCGGAGGACGAGGACCTCGTGAACGAGCTGGTGCGGCGGACGGCTGCGGTCGGCGGCGGTCGGTTCGTGGACGCCGCGTCCTCCCACTCGGAGGAGCCCGAAGCCAAGCGCCTGCGGACCGACCCGCCGCAGACCTAGGCGGTCGTCCGCAGCGGCGGCAACGGCCGTTCGGTCTCGGCGACCTGCGTCAGGCGTGCCGCGATGGGTGCGAACACCTTCGTGCCGATCGCCCGGTCGACGATGCTCCGCGCCGCGAGTCCGAGGCGCGTCTGCGGGTAGGCGAACCGCACGATGCCCTTCGGGATGTCCTGCACGTCGGTCACGAGCGGACGCATCCACTCCTCGAAGGCGTCGACCGCGGCCTCGGTGCCGTCGTGCGCGTCGAGAGTTGCAGCGAGGACGTACCCGGCGGTCAGCGCGAGCGAGGCTCCCCCGCCGCCCATCGGCGTCACGCACCAGGCGGCGTCGCCTGCGAGCACCACGCGCCCACGGCTCCAGCGCGGCATCCGGATCTGCGTGAGCTGGTCGACGTACACGTCGTCGGAGGCGTCGAACCCGTCGAGCACGCGCTCGGTCTGCCATCCCGCATCCCGGTAGCGCTCGCGCATCCGAGCCAACGCCGCGTCCCGCGGGTACGCCGCGAGGTCGTCGTCGTTCGTGCAGGCCAGGATCGCACGGGTCGTGCCGTAGGGGTCCGGTCGGAGGTGCACCTGGCGCCCCTCGACCGCGTTGTACCAGCGCCAGCGGTCGTCGTCCGACGGGTCCCGCGGGATCGTGCCGAACACCATCGCGACGCCGAGGTCCCTGGCCTCGACCTCGTCGTCCGTGAACACCAGCGCCCGGGTGCTCGACCGCACTCCCTCGGCCACGACGAGCAGGTCGGCCGTGAGCTCCGACCCGCCGTCGGTGCGCGCCGTGATCCCCTGGCCGTCGTCCGTCACGTCGGCGATGGTCTCGCCGTACCGGACGACGACGTCCGACGGCAGCGCGTCGAGGAGCACGCGGGCGAGGTCGCCGCGGAGGACCTCGAGTTCCGCGGTCGCGCCCGCCCCACCACCGTCGGGCAGCTCCACGCGGACGGACCCGTCCTCCTCGACGAGCACCGTGCCGGTCTCGGTGGTGTTGCGCGCACGGACCTGCTCCACGAGTCCCATCCGGTCGAGCACCTCCTTGGCGACGCCCCGGACGTCGACGTTCTGCCCCCCGTCGCGGAAGGCCGACGACCGCTCGAGGACGGTGACCCGCCAGCCGGTCCGAGCGAGCCACCAGGCCATGGAGAGGCCCGCGATGCTGGCCCCGGAGACGAGTGCGTGCTGCTGCATGTGCTTCCCTGTTCGTCAGAGTGCGGACCGCGGGTGCGGTTCGCTTTACAGTAAAGCGATTGCTCCCCGGAGGTGCCTGTGTCCCCGCTCGATCCCCTGTCCGTCGACTGGTCCGACGACGAGGTCGGCGTCATGCACGCCCTGCGCGACTGGGCCGTCGCGTTCGAGGAGTTGAACCGGCACCTCGCCGCGTGGACGGGGCTGCCGGGATCCGACGCGAACGCCCTCGGACAGGTGGTGTGGGCAGATCAGGGCGGGCAGCCCCTGTCCCCGGCGGAACTCGCCCGCCGGATCGGCCTGACCACCGGTGCGACGTCGATCCTCGTCGACCGCCTCGTCGCCGCCGGGCACGTCGGCAGACACCGGGAGGGCCCCGACCGGCGCCGGGTGACGCTCCGCCCGACCGAGCACGCTATCGCGGAGACCCGACGGTTCCTGGCGACGGCGGGTGAGGAGTTCGCGGCCACCGTGCGCGACACCGATGCGGACGAACTCCGGACCGTCCGGGCGTTCCTCTCCCGGATGACGTCGGCGGCGGCCGCCGCCAACCGCCGACTCGCCGGCCGCTGAAGGGTCCCGTCAGACCCCGAGGTGCTCTGCGAGGACGTCCTCGACGCTCGTCCAGCGCTCCGGACGGTACCGCTCGCCGCCGAGGTTCCGCAGCTCGCCCTCGCCGCTGAACATCGTCACGAAGTACTGCATCCCCTGCCACGCCGGGAAGGGCTCGTCGTCGTCGCGCGACAGCCGCCGCCCGAGCGTCGCCATCACCGACAGCGAACCGGTCGTGCCCGCCCAGAGCACCCGGTGCCGGACCCCGGTGAGCCGGGACATCGTGTCCGCCAGGCTCCGCGAGGTGACCCGGTCCCCCGCGACCTCGACGAAGCGCGGCGCGTCCGGGTCGAGCGCGACGCGGGCCACCACGAGCGCGACGTCGTCCTTCGTGGTGAAGTCGAGCACCTGGTCGGCGCTGGACCACGCGAGCACACGCCGTCGACCGAACAGCACGAGCGGCGCCTGCCCGGTGAGCATGTCGGCGAACGCGCCGTTGAGCACCGACGTCGCCCGGATCGGTGCGGCGTCGAGGACCGCGGCGAACTCGCGGCGGAGCTCGAAGTTCCGGTTCGTCCCGGGGGTGACACCCCGGTAGTCGGCCGAGTAGTCCGAGGGCACGAACCGCGGCACACCGGCCTCCACCGCGGCGTCGAGCAGGGCGCGCTGCGCGTCGACGATCACCGTCCGGGTCCCGCTCAGGGCGGAGACCACGACGTCGACGCCGCGGACCGCCGAGACCAGCGCGGGGTGGTCGTCGTACGACGCGCTGACGACCTCGACGCGGTCGTCAGCGGAGAGGCGGTCGGCGGCTGCCCCGCCGCGGGTGAGGACGCGGACGCGGGCACCGAGGCCGAGGAGTTCGCGGACGATGCGGTGGCCGAGGTCGCCGGTGGCGCCCGCGACGAGCACGGAGGTGGTCATGCCGTCGACGCTACGCACGCCGGCTGCACCCCACCACGACGCGGAACCGCGGAGCGACGCACCCCAGCGTCGACCGCGCTCTCGGACGTCAGCGTCGCAGCGTCTGCTTCGGGTACTCGCCGAACCGCTCGGCGTACGACGCCGAGAACCGCCCGAGGTGCGCGAACCCCCACCGCCGTGCGACGTCGCCGACCGCTCCGGCCTGCGGGTCGAGCGCGAGGAGCTCCTCGTGCACGCGGTCGAGCCGGACCTGCCGGAGGTACGTCAGCGGCGAGACGTCGAACACCCGACGGAAGGACTCCTGCACGGACCGCACGCTGAGCCCGGCGACCGCCGACAGCTCCGTCACCGTGACGTCCTCGGCGGCGTGCGCGTGGATGTGCTCGACCGCGGCGCGGAGCCGGGCGTTCCTCGGCAGTCCGAGCACGGCCGGCAGGGTGTCGAGGTGCGGCGGGAACATCTCGAGGAAGACGCGGGCGGCGGACTCCTTCGCGGTGCGCCAGGCGTCGCTGTCGGGTCCGGCGGCACGCAGAGCGCGGGTGAGCCCGGCGATCGCGACGCGCCAGGACCGGACGGCCTCGGGTACCGGCTCGGCGAGGTGGTCGAAGCGCAGGGGCCGGTCGCCGAGGTCGAGGTGCTGCGCCGCGATCCGCTCCACGAAGGCCCGGTCGAAGTGCACGAGCCGCTGGTCGTAGTCGGACGCGGCGAACGTGTACGGCTTGTCCGTCGGGAACAGCACCGGTGTGTCCGGACGCATCTCGACGGCGTCCCCGGCCAGGTCGAGCTCCGTGTACCCCTCGGTGAGCCACCCCACGACGTACTCGTCCGACGGCGCCATCGGCCCGCGGATCGCTCCGACCAGCTGCGAGCGCCGGACGGAGACCTCGGAGTCGCCGACGACCGTGTACCGGTAGGAGAACCCGCGCTCTCCGCCCCGCGCGACCCACGCATCACCGCCGTAGACACCGCCGAGATCGCGTACGGCGGCCGCCGGTTCGTCACCGGACAGCTCGAACCGCACGGCTTCGACGGGCTGGTCCTCCAGGAACGCCTCGCTCACCGGGCCACCGCCGGACGCCGATCTGTCCCGGATGCGCACGTGATCGCGTTATCCGGATACGGTGTGGAGGTGACCGCGGCGTACAGTTGCGCGGAGCCGATCCGCAGTGAGGGGGTCTCCGCATGAGCGACCTCGACCTCCTCGGCGCGCTCACGCGACTCGAGGGTGCTGTGGCCGCGCTCCGAGCGCGTCTGCGCGAGCGCCTCGAGGTGTCGCAGGGTGACCTCACCGTGATCCAGTTCGTGGCTCGTGCCGAGACGGCGGAGCGCACGGTCCGGGTGAAGGACCTCGCGACGCACCTCGGCCTCACCGGCCCGGCGGTCACCGGACTCGTCGACCGCCTGGAACGTTCGGGTCACCTGTGCCGGGTGCCCAACCCGGACGACGGACGCAGTCGCCGCATCGAACTCACCGAGGCCACGCGTGGGGCGTACGCCGCTGCGATGGACGGCACGAACCAGCACCTGCACGACCTCATGGCCTCCTTCTCGGAACGGGAGCGCGCCAGGTTCGTGCGGATCGTCGACCGCGTCGTCGCGGCGATCGACCTCGGTTCCCCGGGCGCCTGACGGCAGAGTACGAGCATCTGCAGACTCTCCCAGACCGTTTGTCCAGCATGCGCAACAAGGTAACTTTGCTACCTACTTGACCGGTCGTCCCCCGTCATGGGCACGTAGCGTCGGCACGGTCGGGGCGACCGCCTCGGCACCGCCGACGATCGAGGAGCTCCCCATGGGCGCGTACGAGACCGAACCCGGCATCGAACCGGTGCGCATCGAGACGATCCGCGGCATGCGACGTCGCTGGAAGCACGGCGAACTGCGCGAGGCGCCGTCGACCCCCGACGACTTCTTCCGCGACACGGCGCGCGACGCGCGTCGCCGCTGACCAGCGGCACCCCACGACGGACTGGAGGCCCGGGTCGGATCCCGACCCGGGCCTCCAGTCCGTCCTGTGGTCGCCCCGCGACCTCAGCCCTTGACCGCTCCGGAGGTCAGACCGGACACGATGGAGCGACGGAACACCAGGACGAGGATCACGATCGGCACCGTGGCCGCGACGCTCGCCGCGAAGATCTGCGCGAACGGAACGGTGAACTGCGTCCCGAACAGGGCGATCCCGACGGGGATGGTCCGGAACGAGTTCTCGCTGTTGAAGGTCAGCGCCATGAGGAACTCGCTCCACGACGCCGTGAAGGTGAACACCCCGACCGTGAACAGCCCGGGCTTCGCCATCGGCAGGATCACGCTGAGCACGGTGCGCCACGCGCCGGCGCCGTCGATCTCGGAGGCCTCCTCGATCGTGGACGGGATGCCCTGCAGGTAGTTCCGCATGATCCAGATGGCGAACGGCAGGTTGAACGCGACGTACGGGACGATCAGCCCCGGGTACGAGTTCAGCAGGCCGAGGTGCCGCTCGAGCAGGTACAGCGGCGTGAGGACCGCGATCGCCGGGAACACCGAGAGCATCAGCAGCGACGTCATGATCGCGGTGCGGCCCGTGATCCACCGTCCGGCGAGTGCGTAGCCGGCGAGGAACGACAGCGCCAGCACGATCACGGTCGTCGACACCGACACGATGACGCTGTTCACCATGTACTGCCCGAGGGCGTTGTCGCGGAACGCCACCACGAAGTTGTCGAACGTGACCGCCTGCGGGAACACGGTCGGCGGGTTCCGGGAGATCTCGGACGCGGGCTTGAGCGCGGTCGTGACGAGCCAGTACAGCGGCAGCGCGGTGAGCACCGCGATGACGACACCGCTGACGTTGACGGTGTTGACCCACTTGCGCCAGCCCTTGCGGACACGAGTGCGGGGCATCAGTCCCCTCCCTTCGCCTGGTTCCGGAACGCCCGGAGGAACAGCAGACAGCCCGCCGCGACGATGACCGCGGTGCTCGTGGCGATCGCGGCGCCGGGGCCGATGTTGATGTCCTGGAAGAGCACCTTGTAGCCCATGATCGCCAGGGACTGCGTGGCGGTGCCCGGTCCGCCGTTCGTCAGCACGAACGGCAGGTCGAAGACGCCGAACGCCTGCAGGATGCGGAAGAGCACGGCGATCGTCAACGTCGGGGTGAGCTGCGGGAGGACCACGCGCCAGAACGTCTGCCACGTGTTCGCACCGTCGAGCTCGGCGGCCTCGTAGTGGTCCTCCGAGATCTGCACGAGGCCCGCGAGCAGGATGATCGCCACGAACGGGGTCGTCTTCCAGATGTCAGCGACCATGAGGCCCGTGATCGCCGGGACGGGTTCGCCGAGGATCACCGGCGCGTCGCCGAACAGCCCGAAGAACCACGTCGCGACGCCGTACGTGGAGTCGTAGACGTACTTCCAGAGCTGGGCGTTCACGATCGTGACGAGGGACCACGGCACGAGCATGAGCGCGAGCATCCAGCCGCGGGTCGCCCCGAGTCGCTCGAGCACGAGGGCCACGAGCATGCCGAGGACGAGCTCCACGAAGACCGTCACGACCGTGTAGAGCACCGTGAAGCCGAGCGCCCGGTACCAGTCGGCGCTCTGCAGCAGGGCCGCGTAGTTGCCGAGCCCGAAGGACCGGATCGAGAACCCCTCGTAGCCGACCTCGACGTCCGCGAAGCTCAGGACGATCGAGTAGACCACCGGGAAGATCGTGACGGCGGCGACGACGAGGAGCGCCGGCGCGGCGAAGCCCCACGCGCCCCGCGCCCGGACACGCTCCATACGCGACCGAGCGCTCGTCGGGCGGTACCCGTCACGGCGACCCGTGCCTCCAGGCCGGAGCGTGGGACCGCCGGCCGGTCCGCGGGAGCCGCCCCGCGTCGCGATGTCGGCGCTCACAGCGCCTCACCGGCCAGGGCGAGCGAGATGGCCGAGGCCATCGCGCGCGTGCCGCCGTCGACGGACGCCTGACCGCCGAGGATGCTGTTGCCGTTCTGGTAGACACCCTGCGAGACCTTCGGGTAGTGCGCCGTCGAGGTCGGGCGGGGCACGAGCGTGATGCCCGCGGCGGTGTCGTACGTCGGACGGTTCTGCCGCTTCGCGTCCTGGCTCGTGAGCGAGGCCGACCGGGCGGGGAGCACGCCGCCCTCGCGGGTGAGGAACTGCTGGGCGGTCTCGCTCGACATCCACTTCGCGAACGTCAGCGCCGCCGCGGGCTGCTGCGTGTGCGGGTTGATGTAGTTCCCCCACCCACCGATCGTCGAGTGGTGCTCGTCCTGCCCGTCGAACGTCGGCCGGGCGGCGAGGCCGACCTTGCCGGCGACCGCGGAGTCCGGCCCGTTCGCGATGCCCCACGCGTACGACCAGTTGCGGAGGAACGCTGCTCGACCGCCCGAGAACGCGTCGTTCGTGTCCTGCTCCTGGTAGGTCAGGGTCGCCCGGGGGCTCGCGCCGTCGGTGATGAGCGAGCGCATGAACTCGAACGCCCGCTTCGTCTCCGAGCTCGTCGTCTCGGGCTTCGTCAGGTCGTCGTCGAGCAGCGATCCACCGGCGTCCGCGACGAACTCCGTGACGTTGCAGGTGAGCCCCTCGTACACATCGCCCTGGAACGCGAACCCGTAGCTGACGTCGCCGGTGTCGACGAGCTTCGCGGCGGTCTCGCGGACCTCCTCCCACGAGCGCGGGACCTGGAAGCCGTGCTTGTCGAGGAGGTCCTTCCGGTACAGGAAGAACGACTCGTCGATGTAGAGCGGGAACATGTAGTAGGTCCCGTCGACGCTCGCCGCGGCGCGGAGGCCCTCGGGGAACTGGTCGAAGAAGTCCTTCCCGACGAGCCGGTTCACCGGGGTCGCGAGCTTGTTCTTCGAGAACTGCCCGGGCCATGCGACGTCGCCGAGGTACACGTCCGGGGTCGGGCTGCCGGCGGCGATCTGGGTCGTGAGGCTCGTCCGGTTCGTGTCGGTGTCGCTCGGCGCGCTGACGATGCGGACGCGGATGTTCGGGTGCTCCTCCTGGAACTCCGCGATGAGGCGTCGCCGGAGGTCCCCGCCGTCCTTCGAGGCCACCTGCCCGGCCCACCAGCTGATCGTGACGTCGCCCTCCGGCGGGTCGGTGGGCCAGTCCTCGACGGTGGTCCGCTCGGGTCGGGTGGAGCACCCGGCGAGGAGCAGCACCCCCGCTCCCCCGAGCAGGAACAGTCTGCGGTCGATCGCCATCGCGTCCTCCTCGACGGGTGGTGGTGCTGCTGAACCTGTACGTCCACTCAACCAGGGGCGCCTGGGAGGGCGCGCAGCGCATCGCGTCGCGCGTGCTCGTCGGCGCGGCGCGAGACTCGGCCAGGCGGACAGTACCGCGGTGGCAGAGCCGCGGAAGTGTCCGCCGAGGCGAGACTCGGCGCAGTGGCACCGCTCCGCGTCAGCGCCGCGCGGGTGCGGTGGACTCGGCGGTGCGGAGGGTGCAGGGGAGCAGGAAGTGCGGCAGGTCGGTCGCCGTGCCGTCGAGCTGGTCGATGAGTGCGTCGGCAGCCCGGGTCCCGAGCTCCCGCCCCGGGGCGAGCATCGTCGACAGTCGCGGGTAGTGCTGGTCGGCGTTCGCGGCCGACGACGCGATGCTCAGCACGGAGACGTCCTCGGGCACCCGCCGACCGGCGTCGAAGAGCCCGACGAGCAGCCCGCCGGCGGAGTCGTCCTTCATGAGGATGATCGCCGAGAGCCCCGGGTCTGCGGAGAGCAGCTCCTCCGCCGCCGTGCGGCCGCCCTCGCTGCCGGGCCCCGCGTAGACGATCGTCCCGGCCAGGCCCCGCGCGGCGATCGTCCCGCGGAACGTCGACTCGACCCTCAGGTGCGGCGCGTACCCGGCCATGGGCGTGCCGTCGAGGTTCTCGAGCACGATCCCGAACCGCTCGTGGCCCATGGCGGCGAGGTGGTCGATGCTGTCGACGATCGTCGTCTCGAAGTCGATGTCGACGAACGGCAGGCCCTGGCTGTCGCGTGTGCGCCCGATGAGGGTGAACGGCACGCCCAGGTCGGTCAACACGGCCACGCGCGGGTCGTCCATCCGCACCTCCATGAGGATCACGCCGTCGACGAGTCCGCCCGACACCAGGTCGTCGAGGTCCTCACCGGCGGGGTCGACGGGCCACAGCACGAGGTGGTGTCCGCGCTCGGACGCGCGTTCGGCCGCGCTCATGAAGAACTCGGAGGTCGTCGGACTGAAGCGGTTGCCCGTCGCCGGGAAGAGCAGCGCGATGATCCGTGTCCGTCGACTGGCGAGTGCCCGCGCGACGATGTTGTGGCGGAACTTCAGCTCCCGCATGGCCGTGCGGACCCGGGCGGTGGTGGCGGGGGTGACGTACTTCGTGCCGTTCACGACGAACGACACCGTGGCGATCGAGACCCCGGCGCGGTCGGCGACCTGCTGCATCGTTGCCACTGCCACCCCTCCGCTCCGGACGCTCTCGGTCCGGAGCCACTCGTTCCGGACTCGCTCAGCATAGCTCCCAGGTTCACGAAAAAGCGCTTTACGGGTGAAGCGCTTATCTGTTAGCGTCTCGCCCCAAGGAACGCACGGACGACGACGTCAGCGAGTCGTGGTCATGCGCCGAAGTCCATGACTCCACCAAGAGAAGAGCTGTGCAATGAAGCAGAAGTTCCCCTCGTCGCCCCGCCGGGTCCGTGCCCTGCTGGGCGCGGCAGCGGTCCTCGCGACGGTCCCCCTGGTGCTCACCGGCTGCTCCGGCTCCGGCTCCGCCTCCTCCGGCGGGAGCAAGGCCCTCACGATCGAGGACTACTACGACGCGAGCTACAACCCGGTGTACAAGCAGTGCGCGAAGGACGTCGGCGCCACCGTCACCATCAACCACGTCGCCGGTGCCGGCCTGATCTCGAAGGTGCTGCAGCAGGCCTCGTCGAAGACCCTCCCCGACGTGCTCATGCTCGACAACCCCGACGTGCAGCAGATCGCCTCGTCGGGCGCCCTCTCCGACCTCAGCGCCTACGGGCTCAGCGCGTCCGGGGACGTCCCCGGCGTGAAGGCGGCGAGCACCTACAAGGGCAAGCTCTACGGCGTGCAGTCGAACACGAACTCGATCGCGCTGTACTACAACAAGAAGCTCCTCTCCGAGGCCGGTGTCCAGCCGCCGAAGACGTGGGACGAGCTCAAGGCCGCCGCGAAGAAGCTCACGAAGGGGTCGACCTACGGCTTCGCGATGAGCAACATCAACACCTACGAGGGCACCTGGCAGTTCCTGCCGTTCTTCTGGTCGAACGGCGGTGACGAGAAGGACATCGCGACGTCGCAGGCAGCGCAGGCCCTGCAGTTCGTCGAGGACCTGCAGAACGACGGCTCGATGTCGAAGAGCTCGATCAGCTGGGCCCAGGCCGACGTCAACAACCAGTTCCTCGCCGGCAAGGCGGCGATGATGATCAACGGCCCGTGGCAGCTGCCGGCGCTCAACGCCAAGAAGGGCCTCGAGTTCGACAGCGTGCCGATCCCGACCCGCACCGGGGACGCCCCGGTCGCCCCGCTCGGCGGCGAGGCGTTCACCGTCCCGCAGACCGGTGACAAGGCGAAGATGCAGCTCGCCGGCAAGTTCGTCGGCTGCCTCCACTCGGTGAAGGGGCAGGAGGCCCTCGCGAAGCTCAGCGGCAACGTGCCGACGAACCTCGAGGCCGGCGCGAAGTGGGCCGAGAGCCACCCGCAGGTCGCCTCGTTCGTCACGACGGTGAAGACCGCCCGTGCTCGCACCGGTGAGCTCGGACCCGACTGGCCCAAGGCCGCGACGAAGATCTACACCGCCGTCCAGCTCGCCCTCACCGGCAAGGCCAGCCCCGAGGCAGCGCTCGAGCAGGCGCAGTCCCAGAACCAGTAGTGCACGAGGGAGCCGGCCGGACCGGTCGGCTCCCTCCCACCGCTCCAGGAGAGGAACCCGCATGAGCGCCTCGACGCAGGCACCCGCACGCACACCGTCCCGCCCGGCGACGCGGACCACCGTCGCCCCGCCCGTCCGCCCCGGTCAGCGCCGTGCGCGCCTCCGGACCGGCATCACCCGCTGGCTGTTCGTCGTCCCGGCCGCGCTGTTCGTCGTGGTGTTCTTCGGCTACCCGGTCGTCAAGAACATCCTGATGTCCTTCCAGGACTACACGACCGCCACGTTCTTCACCGGCGAGGCCCCCTGGGTCGGGCTCGCGAACTACGTCTCCGTCTTCACGAGCTCGGTGTTCACGACGAGCCTGGTGAACACGGCGCTCTTCACGGCCGGCTCGATCGTCCTGCAGTTCGTCATCGGCCTCGGTCTGGCGCTGTTCTTCCGACGGCACTTCCCGCTGTCCGGCTTCCTGCGGGGGCTGCTGCTCCTGCCGTGGCTGCTGCCCCTCATCGCCTCGAGCGCGGTGTGGAAGTGGATGCTCGACCAGGACAGCGGCGCGCTCAACCAGCTGCTCGGCGTGTTCGGCATCTCCCCGGTGCCGTGGCTGGTCAGCCCGAGCCTGGCGCTCATCGCGGTGATCGGCGTCAACGTGTGGCTCGGCATCCCGTTCAACACGACGATCCTCTACAGCGGCCTGCAGTCGGTGCCGCCGGAGCTCTACGAGGCCGGGGCCCTCGACGGCGCCACCGGGTTCAAGGCCTTCTGGTACATCACCTGGCCGAGCATCCGGAGCGTGGTGAGCATCGTCATCGTCCTCGGGGTGGTCTACACGCTGAAGGTCGTGGACATCATCCTCGGCCTGACGGGCGGCGGACCCGCGAACTCGACGCAGACCCTCGCCACGAACGCCTACCACCAGTCGTTCGTCAACTTCCAGTTCGGCATCGGAGCCGCGGTGAGCAACGTCCTCATCGTCGTCTCGTTCGTCTTCGCGATGGTCTACATCGCGATCTCCCGGAAGGCGGTCGACGAATGAGCGTCGGACTCGCGAACCAGACCGTCACCGCGACCCGCGCCCTCACCACGAGGCGCACGGCGCGCGTCCCTCGTCCGAAGCGCGGGGTGAAGGGCATCCCGCTCACGATCCTCGGCATCGTGTTCCTCGCGATCATGGTGTTCCCCGTGTACTGGATGGTGAACACGAGCCTGCAGGCCACGTCCGGGGCGGCGACCGCCACCTGGTTCCCGTGGTCCCCGACGTTCGCCGGGTACGAGGCAGCGTTCCAGCAGCAGGGGCAGAACTTCCTGTCGAGCATGATCATCGGCCTCGGCACGGTCGTCCTCACCCTCGCGGTCTCGACGCCGGCCGCCTACGGGCTGGCGCGGTTCCGGATGCGCGGTACGCGGGTGTTCCTGCTCGTGCTGCTCATCACGCAGATGATCCCGGCGATCGTGATCGCGAACGCGCTCTACACGGTGTTCAACAACATCGGTCTGCTCAACAGCTACGTCGGGCTCATCCTCGCGGACAGCGCCGTGCAGGTCCCGTTCGCCGTGCTGCTGATGCGGGCGTTCATGGAGTCGATCCCGCCGAGCCTCGTCGAAGCGGCACTCGTCGACGGCGCGAACGACTTCCGAGCGTTCGTGTCGATCGTCCTGCCGATCAGTCGTAACGCGATCGTCACCGCGGCGCTCTTCACCTTCCTCGGGGCCTGGGGCGACTTCCTCATCGCGCTGACCCTGACCTCCACACCAGCCGTCCGCCCGATCACGCTCGGCATCTACAACTACATCGGCTCGAACGTCACCGACTGGGGGCCCGTCATGGCCACCTCGGTCCTGGCGTCCCTGCCGGCCGCCGTGCTGCTCATCGTCGCGCAGCGGTACATCTCCGCGGGTGCCCTCGGCGGCGCCGTCAAGTGACGGCCCGCACGAGATCCCCGAAACAAGCCCAGAAAGGCACACCATGACCTCCACCCCGTTGCGCATCACCGTGTGGGGCGAGAACGTCCACGAGCAGGTCGAGCAGCACGTCGCCGAGCGGTACCCCGACGGCATGCACGGCGCGATCGCGGACGGCATCCGCGAGAACCTGCCGGACGCCGTCGTCCGCACGGCGACGATGCAGGAGCCCGAGCACGGCCTCACCGACGAGGTCCTCGCCGAGACCGACGTCCTCACCTGGTGGGGCCACGCCGCGCACGCCGACGTCGACGACGCCGTGGTCGACCGCGTCCACAAGCACGTCCTGTCCGGCATGGGCCTCGTCGTCCTGCACTCCGGCCACTGGTCGAAGATCTTCGGCAAGCTCATGGGCACCACGTGCACGCTCCGGTGGCGCAGCGAGCACGACCAGGAGCTCGTCTGGACCGTCAACCCGCAGCACCCGATCACGCGCGGCGTCCCGAACCCGATCGTCATCCCCGAGCAGGAGATGTACGGCGAGTACTTCGACGTCCCGACCCCGGACGAGCTGATCTTCATCTCCGGGTTCACCGGCGGCGAGGTCTTCCGGAGCGGTATGACGTACCGCCGCGGCTTCGGGAAGGTCTTCTACTTCTCCCCCGGCGACCAGGACTTCCCCGTGTACCACCACCCCGACGTCCGTCGGGTGATCGCGAACGGTGCCGAGTGGGCCCGACCGGAGCGGGAGCGCGAGCTGCCGACGCTCCGCCGGTACGACCTCGGCGAGTACTTCGACGGCCAGCACTACCGCGGCCCGTTCGACGACGCCCCGGTCGACGAAGAGGTGTCGGCGTGACCGCCCCCTTGCGCGTCGTCCAGGTCGGCGCCGGTGGGATGGGCCGGGCCTGGCTCAGTACGGTCGCTGCCGATCCGGACGTCGAGCTGGTCGGCATCGTCGACCTCGACCTCGACGCGGCGAAGGCCGGAGCAGCGGTCGCCGGCGACCCGACGATCCCCGTCGGCCGCGACCTGACGGCGCTCATCACCGAGACGGGGGCCGAGGCGGTGCTCGACATCACGGTCCCCGTGGCACACCACCCGGTGACCCTCGAGGCGCTCCGAGCCGGCCTGCCCGTCCTCGGCGAGAAGCCCGCGGCGCAGACCGTCGCGGAGGCACTCGCCCTCGCGGCCGCTGCCGAGGCCACCGGCAAGCTGTTCATGGTGTCGCAGTCCCGCCGCTACAACGACCAGCTCGTGGCGTTCCGCCAGCACGTCCGGGGTCTCGGCGCGATCGGCGGTCTCGACACCCGCTTCGCGAAGGCCCCGCACTTCGGCGGCTTCCGCGAGGAGATGGACGACGTGCTCCTCCTCGACATGGCGATCCACGCGTTCGACTCGGCCCGGTACGTGCTCGAGCGCGACCCGGTGTCGGTGTACTGCGAGTCGTGGAACCCGTCGTGGTCCTGGTACCGCGGTGACGCCGCTGCCGCCGCCGTCTTCACCTTCGAGGACGACGTCCGGTACGTCTACGACGGCTCGTGGTGCGCGCCCGGCGCCGAGACCTCCTGGAACGGCGACTGGCGGGCCTCCGGTGCCGCCGGCACCGCGCTGTGGGACGGCGACCACGACCCGTGGAGCGACCTCGACGGCACCCCGGGGTCACCCGCTCCCGCGCCGAGCGTCGGCAACGAGATCGCCGGGTCGCTCGCGTCCTTCGTGCGGGCGGTCCGCACCGGCGAGGTCCCCGACGGTGAGGTGCACGGCAACGTCATGAGCCTCACCATGGTGGATGCGGCGATCGCGTCGGCACGCACCGGCCGGCGCATCGTCATCGACGAGGTGCTCGAGCAGGCGCACGCCACGGCGATCGAACACGAGCAGGACCCCGCGATCCGCGAGCGGCTCACGGCGTGGGGGTCGGTCCGCGGCGCGTTGTCGACGGGGTCACCGGACACGGCCGCCCTCGGCTGAACGCGACCAGGTGACGGACGGGAGGCCCGTGGCGGATCCGCCACGGGCCTCCCGTCCGTCGGTCCGCGCGCGGGCGCGGTGCGCGTCAGCGCACCCAGACGCGTCAGCGCACCCAGACGTTCGGGACGAGCTCGCGCAGGGCGTCGCTGCCGTGGTCCTCGAAGCCGTCGGCGACGAGCGCGGTCTGGTGACCGTGGTCGTCCGACATGGACGTGACGACGGAGTCGCCTTCCGCGGGGATGTCGCCGCAGACCGAGAAGTTGTCGGAGCTGTCCTGGTCGGGATTGCTCCCGATGAGGCACACCGCGTCGTGCGTGGTCGTGGCGACCCAGTACGTCGTGCCGTCCGCTGCACCGACGCGACGCTGGCTGTCGACCGCGAGGTCCTCCGGGGCGGCCGCTCCGTCGGGCAGCTCGTCACTCGACACGAACGCGCGGTCCAGCACGTGGAACCGAGCGGCGGCGGCCACCGCGGCGGTCGGCTCCGGGGTGGATCCGAGCGGTGCCGCGGCCCGGGTCGTGCCGGTCCGCCCGTCGGCGTCGGCCCGATCAGTGTGCTGCGTGCACCCGGTGAGCGTCAACGCCACCACCGTCGCCGCCACGATCGTCGTCCCGGTTCCCCGCATGTCGTCCCCCTCCGGTGGTCGAACAGTAGCAGTGGTGGCACGCCCTGCGCTCCGTCACGGCTCGACGCGGTTACGGTGGCCGGGTGCGTGGACAACGGTCGTCGGACACGGGGGCGGCGGGGGACCCCGTCCTCCTCGTCGCGCCGGACCCGCGCCGGCGGGCGCGCCGCACGCCGTGGGGTCGGCTCCTCGTCGGGGTGGTCGTCGCCGCCCTCGTCGGTGGTGCCGCGGTCGCGGCCGCCGGGACCCTCGTCTCACAGCGGACCGCGGAGGGCTTCGCCGTCCGTGACGTCACCGCGGACACCGCTCGGCTCGCGCGCGTGGTCGTCGAGCCGGCGCTCCGGGACGCGATCGCCGCCCCGGACGCTCCCGCCGCCGAGCACGGTGCAGCACGCCGAGCCCTGTCCGAGGCCGTCGCGGGTGAGCTGCGGACCGGGTCGACCGTCCGCATGAAGCTCTGGGCAGCGGACGGCACCGTGCTCTGGTCCGACGAACCACGGCTCGTCGGCGAACGGTTCCCGCTCGGGGACGAGGACCTCGAGGCACTGCGGTCGGACCGGTCCGATGCGGAGGTGTCCGACCTCGACGAGCCGGAGAACCGCTACGAGCGCGGGCACGGCCCCCTGCTCGAGGCGTACCAGGCAGTCCACACCCCCTCCGGTACCGCGCTGCTGTTCGAGGCCTACCAGCCGTACGACGACGTCCTCGACCGGGCCGCGGACCTCCGGACGGCCTTCGCGTGGCTCGCGTTCGGCTCCGTCGCGGTCGTCCTCGCACTGCTCGTGCCGCTGCTGCTCTGGCTCCTGCTCCGGATCCGGTCCGGGCAGCGGCTCCGGGAACGGCTGCTCGGACGGGCGCTCGACGCCGAGTCGGCCGAACGGCGACGACTCGCCGCGGAGCTGCACGACGGGCCGGTGCAGGACGTCGCGGGCCTCGCGCTCGTCCTCGGCGCGGACCCGGCGACCCGCCCCGCCGCGGACGCGCTCCGGGATGCGGTGTCGTCGCTCCGGGGCTCGATGGCGACGATCCGCCCGGCCGCCCCCGACCGCGACGGTCTCGGTGCGGCGCTCGACGACGTGTGTGCGCGGGCACGGGGCGCCGGACTGGTCGCGACCGTCTCCGCGCCGGACTCCCTCGACGCGTCCGAGGCCACGCTCCTCGCGGTGGTGCGGTTCGTCCGGGAAGCCGTGGCGAACGCGGTGACGCATGCGCGAGCGTCCGCGGTGGACGTCGTGGTCCGGGCGGCGGGCGACGACCTCGTCGTCACCGTGGCGGACGACGGCGTCGGCTTCGACCACACCGTGCTCGACACCGACCGACCAGGGCACCTCGGGACGACGCTCCTCCGTGAGGTGGCCGAGGACACCGGGGGCGCGCTGCTCCTCCGGACCGCGCCGGGTGCGGGGACCGCATGGGAACTCCGGCTCCCCAGGGACGTGGAGGCGCTCCGGTGAGGGTCCTGCTCGTCGACGACCACGCCCTCGTCCGCAGCGGCCTGCGCGCCGTGCTCGGGACCACGGACGACTGCGAGGTCGTCGGTGAGGCGGCGACCGGGGAGGAGGCGGTCGCGATCGCCCCGGCCCTCCGACCGGACCTCGTGGTGATGGACCTGTCGATGCCGGGCGCGGGCGGGGTGGACGCGACCGCGCGGTTGCGTGCGGAGGTGCCGGACGCACGGGTGCTCGTCCTCACGACGTTCTCGGACGACCACCGGGTGCGCGCGGCCCTCTCGGCCGGGGCCACCGGCTACCTGCTCAAGGACGCCGCGCCGGAGGAGGTCGTCGCCGCGGTCCGGGCGGCGGCGCGGGACGAGACGCCGATCGATCCGCGCGTCGCCCGGTCGTTGCTCCCGGGCGCTCCCGTGGTCGATCGTGGCCCGGACCTCCCGCCACGCGAGCGCGACGTCCTCGTCCGCCTGGCGCGCGGCCTGTCGAACAAGCAGATCGCATCGGAGCTCGGCATCGCGGAGCGCACGGTGAAGGTGCACGTCGGCTCGCTCTTCCGGCGGATCGGCGTGGCCGACCGCACGAGCGCTGCGCTGTGGGCACGCGACCACGGCTGGTGAGCGGAGCGGGACGACGACGGCCGGACGGGTACTAGTACCAAGGTCCGATGGTGCGGGGTGCCGACCGCGGGCGACGATCGTCCACGTCGGGCCGATCGGACTCGACGGCCGCCCTCCCCGGCGGCGGAGACCACGCCCAGGAGGCACCCATGACCACAGCTCGCACGCGCCGCCGGGCCGCCGGCGCCGCAGCCGTCCTCGCACTCGGCGCCGTCGCCGCGGCGGCACTCGTCGGGGTCTCCCCCGCGAACGCCTCGGGCAAGACGTCGACCGGCGGCGACTACGCCGTCACCGTCAACGGCACGACCACGAACCCCGCCGTCGGCAAGGACTACAAGCTCAAGGACGTCGCCGTGTCCGGCACGATCGCGGTCCGGGGCAAGCACAACGGCTTCGACATCCGCGTCGCCGACCTCGGCGTGTACGACTACACGCTCACCGGCGCCCCGGACACGCAGCGGATGGTGACGAAGCCGACCGTGGTGTTCGCGTCGAAGGTCCCGACGCTGACCGCCGCGCAGCTCGCCGGCACGAAGCTGTCCTCGCTCGAGGTGCGGGACGACACGCTCGTCGCGGTCTTCGCCACCGGTGCCGGCAAGTTCAAGATCCAGGCGAAGGACGGCGCGCAGGGCGGCGTCTTCCAGATGGAGACCGAGTTCGCGCAGCCGGTGTCGGTGACGCACACGCTCGGGGCCGGCCTGTTCTACTTCACGAACCCGTACACCGGGAAGATCAACTTCGGGGACGGGGTCGCGGCCGTGGCCTCGGGCAGCGACGCGCACCAGATGCTGCTCGGCAAGGACAGCCCGCAGGTCGCCACGAAGACCGCGCAGACCGCGAGCACGACGACGTGGACCATCCAGCCCGGCGGCCGCATGGGTGGGGTCCTCGGCGAGGACGCGGTCGAGCTGAGCCAGGGCGCCACCAACTGCACGAGCCAGTGCCAGGCGCAGAACCAGATCCGCGGCTCGCTCCCGGTGCCGCCGGACCCGGTGGACCCGCAGCCGCTGCGCGTCGCGGTCCGCTGACGCGACCAGCGACCGGACGGGAGGCCCCGGGCGGGTCCGCCCCCGGGCGCCCCGCCGGGCTCGTATACACAAAAACCAGCCCACCAGAACACCCCCGGAAACGCGGATTGCGGGGTCGGCGGGGAAAAGGGGGGGGGGGGGGGGGGGGGGGGGGGGGGGGGGGGGGGGGGGGGGGGGGGGGGGGGGGGGGGG
>NZ_JBPUGH010000016.1:0-36410 GCF_051548005.1 Curtobacterium flaccumfaciens
TCGCTGAGCTCGAGCTCCGCCGAGGCCAGCAGTGCCGGCAGCTGGTCGGTGTTCCGGGCGCTCGCGATCGGCGCGACGACGTCGGGCTGCGCCTGGAGCCAGGCGAGGGCCACGGTCGCGATCTCCACGCCGTGCCCGCTGGCGATCGTGTCGAGGGCGTCCACCACCGCGAGCCCCTCGTCCGTGAAGTAGCCCGACACCTGCCCCTCGCGGTCCGCCCCCGCGAAGTCCTCCTCCGAGCGGTACTTCCCCGTGAGGAACCCGGCGGCGAGGGCGAAGTACGGCACGACCCCGAGGTGCTCGGCGGCGGCGAGCGGCGCGATGTCCGACTCGTACGGCTCCCGGGTCACGAGGTTGTAGTGCGGCTGGATCGCGACGGGCTTCGCGAGCCCGTTGTCGGACGCGATGCGGATCCACTCCTCGGCACGCGCCCGGGAGTAGTTCGAGATCGCCGTGTAGCGGACGAGGCCCTCACGGACGAGCTGGTCGAACGCCCGGACGGTCTCCTCGAGCGGCGTGGACTCGTCGTCGAAGTGTGCGTAGTACAGGTCGATCCGGTCGGTGCCGAGCCGCTCGAGGCTGGCGCGGGCAGCCGCCGCGACGTTCGCGGCCGAGAGGCCCTGGAACTCCGGGTGCTGCGACACCTTGGTCGCGATGACGACGTCGTCGCGCTTGCCCGACGCGCGGAGCCACGACCCGATGACCCGCTCGGACTCGCCGCCGCTGTTGCCCGGCGCCCACGCGGAGTACACGTCGGCGGTGTCCACGAAGTCCCCGCCGGCGCCCGCGTACGTGTCGAGGACCCGGTGGGAGGTCTGCTCGTCGGCCGTCCAGCCGAACACGTTGCCGCCGAGGGCGAGGGGGAACACGGTGAGGTCGCTGGTACCGATGCGGGGCATGGTGGTCCTTTCGTGGTCGGAGCGCCGCGGCGACGACGACGGCCGCGACCCTCCCACGCTATGCCCGGCTCCCTGTCGCCCGACCAGAGGCTTCGCAGTGTTGCATGAGGGGATGTCCACGCTGACCGACCACCTCACCGACCCCCGCTCCTCCGTGCGCCTGGGCGCCGTGATGGCGGCCGGCACCGCGGCGGACCCGGCGGACCTCGACGTCCTCCTCGAGCAGTGCGCGGTCGACCCCGACCTGCAGGTCCGGGAAGCCCTGACGTGGTCGCTCGTCCGGCTGCCCGCGGACCTCGTCGTGCCGCGGCTCGTCGCCGAACTCGACCGCCCGGAGGCCCAGGCTCGCTCGCAGGCGCTGCACACCCTGTCGAAGATCCGCGACGGGTCCGTGTACCCCGAGGTCGCCGACCGGATCGGTGACACCGACCCCGGCGTCCGGCGGACGGCCTGGCGCGCCGCTGCCGTGCTGGTTCCCGACGAGGAGCGGCCCGCCCTGGCGCGACGCCTCGCGCTGGAGCTCGGCGAGGGCGACCGCGACCGTCGCCTGGCACTGAGTCGGGCGCTGGTGTCCGTCGGCGAGGACGTCGTCGCTCCGGTCCTCGCGGACGCGGCGGTCCGGCGCGGGGAGGCGGTGCAGGAGCACGTCGCCGAGACCGAGCGGCTGCTGCACGACCCGGACGCCGCGTCCTCGCTCGCGCTCGAGCGCGCGCGACGTGAGATGGCGCTGGGTCGCAGCAAGCGCGCCTCCGGCTGACGCGAGCGGGAGACGGCCTGGAGGCACGTGGCGGCGCCGCCCCGTGCCTCCAGGCCGTCCGCGCCAGCGCTGGGCGGGTGACGGAACCTGCGGATTCGGCGTCTCGAACACCGCGGACCGGCTTGCGTGTCGAGTGCGACACCGGCCAGGGTGGGTGTCGAAGGGGAGTAGCTCCCAGCGCGTGCATCGACACACTGACCATCACGACGATCGGTCCGGTGCACCACCCGCGGCCGTCCGGCCCGGGCGAGCGAGACCTTCGGCCGTTCCGCCGTGGCCGAGGTCCTCCCGAGGTGCTCCGCCGTGGCTCCGACCAGGAGACACCATGACCGACACCCTGTCGAACCCGACACCCCGGACCGCTTCGACGCCGACTGCGCACGCCGCACGGATGGGCCGCAGCGCGTGGGGACGCGTCGCGATCTGCGTCCTGCTCGCCCTGCCCGCCGTGGTCTTCCGCCTGACCGGCTTCGCGCCGAACCCCGTCGTCGACCTGCTGGTCTTCGGCGGCGCTGTGGTCGCGGCGTCGTTCCTGCTCGCCTGGGCCGCCGAGGCCGCGCAGAAGGACATCGCCGGTGCGCTCGCGATCGCGATCCTCGCGCTCATCGCCGTGCTGCCGGAGTACGCCGTCGACCTGTTCTACGCGTTCCGCTCGGGCTCCGACCCGGCGTTCGAGCAGTTCGCCGCCGCCAACATGACCGGGTCGAACCGGCTGCTGCTCGGCTTCGGCTGGCCGCTCGTCGTGATCATCTCGCTGCTCGTCGCGCGGCGGTCCGTGCGCGCCGGTTCGCTTCCGGCGTCCGCGACCCGGGTGCTGCAGCTGGAGCAGTCGTCGCGGCTCGACATCGGCTTCCTCGCGCTGCTCGCGGTCGTCGCGTTCCTCATCCCGCTGCTCGGCTCGATCCCGCTGTGGTTCGGGTTCGTGCTCCTCGCCGCGTTCGTCGCGTACCTCTGGCGCGCGTCGAAGGTCGCCGACGGTGACGACGACGAGGAGGAGATGGTCGGCATGGCCGGCAACATCGCCTCGATGCCGACCCGTGCCCGCCGCTGGACGATCGTCGCGCTGTTCGTCGTCGCGGCCGCGGTGATCCTGTCGTCCGCGGAGCCCTTCGCCGAGGCACTCGTGTCCTCCGGCAGCGCGCTCGGCATCGACAGCTACTTCCTCGTGCAGTGGTTGGCGCCGCTCGCGACCGAGGCGCCCGAGTTCATCGTCGCGGCGCTCTTCGCCCTGCGCGGCATGGGCGGCGCGGCCATCGGGACGCTCATCGCCTCGAAGGTGAACCAGTGGTCGCTGCTCGTCGGCTCGCTGCCGATCGCGCACGTCCTCGGCGGCGGCACCACGGGCGGGTTGCCGCTCGACGGTCGGCAGGTCGAGGAGTTCATGCTCACCGCGTCGCAGACGGTGCTCGGGGTGGCGATCATCATCGCGCTGCGGTTCCACCGGTGGTCGGCGATCGCGCTCGTGGCGCTCTTCGCCGTGCAGTTCGTGGTGACGGACACGAGCGGGCGGTGGGTGCTCAGCATCGTGCACCTCGTCGCCGCGGTCGTGGTGTTCTGGATCAACCGGCGGGAGATCGCGCCCACGCTGGCGGCGCCGTTCCGGCGGCAGTCGGCGGTCGTGCGCGGCTGACCACCGGGCGGCGGTCCGGGGCTCGGCAACCGCCCGAGGTTCCACGACTCGCCGTCGCTCGGTCGTCGAGGTTCCACGGACCCGCCTGGTAGCCGCCGAGATGCCAGAATCCTGGAACCTCGAGGGCCGGGGGAGAGCACATCGGGACAGCCGGGCCGGGCGTCAGTCGTCGTCGGGGGCGAGCCAGATGGCGGTCGCGGCCGCGGCGGGCAGGTCCACGAGCGACTCCGAGCCGTCGGGGGACCGCCGCGCGACCGCGATGACGCCCGCGTAGTCCCGCACCTGCTCGACCCGGAGGTGCGTCCCGAGTGCGACCCCGAGCTCGTCGAAGTAGCGCAGGAGCGAGGGGTCGTCGTCGGACACCCGGTCGACCGTGCCGCAGGTGCCCGGGGTGACGGTGCCGAGGAGCGCACCCGGAGAATCCGGCACCGTGCCGTCCACGCGGGGGATCGGGTCGCCGTGGGGGTCGTGCGTCGGGTGCCCGAGGTCGGCGTCGACGCGGTCGAGGAAGGTCTCGGACACCGCGTGCTCGAGCGCCTCGGCCTCGGTGTGCACCTCGTCCCAGCCGTAGCCGAGTCGCTGCACCAGGAAGGTCTCGATCAGTCGGTGGCGACGGACCATCGCCACCGCCACCTGCTGGCCGAGCGGGGTGAGGACGACGCCGTAGTACGGAGTGTGCTCGATCAGGCCGTCGCGGTCGAGCTTCCGGAGGTTGCCCGACACCGTCGATGCCGAGACCTTGAGGGCCGCCGCGATGTCCCGCGTGGCCAGACCCGCGTCGCCGCGCTCGCTCGCCTTCCAGATGAGCTTCACGTAGTCCTCGGCCATGGTGCTGAGGGAGGGAAGCCGCATGCGTCAATGGTACAAACGCAAGGGTGACGTCAGCAGCCCCGGCCCGCAGACGACGCTGGCCGGTTCCCCCCTCGCTGCTGGTCGGCGTCGCACCCCTCGTCGCGTTCGCCGCGGTCAGTGCCTGGCGAGCCCGGCCGAGCGACGACTACCCGAGCCTCGGGCAGACGGTCGACAGCGTCGTCCGGTCACTCGTCGTGCCCGAGGCGATCGCGGTCGCGGCGCTCGCCGTCGTGGTCACCGGGCTCGGCTGGTGGCGGATCGCGACCGTCGACCCGACCCGCACGCCCCTGCGGTGGACGATGATCGCGCCGCTCGGGATCCTGCTCGTGTGCCTGGTGCGGTTGCCGCTGGTCGACTGGGGTGCGCTGCCCGTGCGGTACTTCCTGCTGCTCACGGTCGGGGTGCTGTTCGTCGGCGTGTTCGAGGAGCTCATGACCCGAGGGGTCCTGCTCGTCGGGCTCCGTCGACGCCTGCCCGAGTTCGGGGTCTGGGCGGTGTCGTGCGTCCTGTTCGGGCTGCTGCACCTGCTGAACATCCTCGCCGGTGCGCAGGTCGGGGCCACGGTGCTGCAGGTCGTGTTCGCAGCGTCGTTCGGTTCGACGCTGTACGTCGCACGACGGCTGACCGGGACCCTGCTCGCGCCCGTGCTGCTGCACGCGTTCTGGGACTTCGGGTCGATCGGCTACTCGGCCACGGCGGACCCGTCCGACCGTTCGACGCTCGTGACCGCCGGGCTGATCGGGCTGTTCTCGTTCGGGCTGCTCGCGTTCGGGATCGTCGCGGGTGGCATGGTCGCGTGGCGGGACGACCGCCCGCGACGGCTGCGGCGACGGTGGGCGGGCGTGCCCCCGATGGCGGCGTACGCCGTGCGCGGGGACGAGCCGCGCCTCCCGGGATACCGGACGGAGGCGGCGCCTCGAACGGTGCCGTGACCGACGCAGACGACACCACGGCGCCTCAGGGCTTGCGACCCACCGCGAACACCCGACGGAACGGGTAGACCGTGCCGTGCGGACCTGCCGGGTACGCCGTCCGCAGGGCAGCTGCGTACCGCTCGGTGAACGCCTCCGTCAGACCGCCTGACGGATCGGCGGCATCGAGTGCGGCGACGGCCGGCCGGAGACCCGTGCCACGGACCCACGCGAGCACCGGGTCGTCGCCGGACAGCAGCTGCGCGTAGGTCGTCTCCCACGCCCGCGCCTCGAGGCCGGCGTCGAGCATGAGCCCGAGGTAGCCCGCCGGGTCGAGGACCGGGTCAGCGCGCAGCACGCCGTCGAGTGCGGATGACCACGGGCCCTCGGCCGCGACCGACCGCATGAGCGCGTGCGACGGTGAACCGAAGTTGCCCGGGACCTGCATCGCGAACCAGGCACCCCGCGGCAGCGCGGCGAACCAGCGCGGGAGCAGGTCGACGTGCGAGGGCACCCACTGGAGTGCGGCGTTCGTCACGACGACGTCGTCCGTCGGGCCCGGCGTCCAGTCCTCGATCGCGCCGAGCTCGAAGGACAGCCCGGGGACGTCGGACGGCGCCGCGGCCAACATGTCCGCGGAGCTGTCGATGCCGACCACCTCCGCGCCGGGCCAACGCTCCGCGAGGGTGGCGGTGAGGGTCCCCGGGCCGCAACCGAGGTCGACGACGCGACCGGGTGCCTCTCCCCGCGCGCTCGGCCTGCGCGTCGCTCCGCAAGCTCCGCGACGATCAAGAACCGGCGCGTGGGGGCCCAGGTCGTCACCCGCGGGCCACGCGACCTGCGCGACCAGGTCGTGGAACGGGCGCGCGCGGTCGTCCGCGAACGCGGCGTAACGGTCCGGGTCCCAGCGCACGCCGTGCTACATCTCGACTTCGAACGGCTCGGTGCGCACGAGCTCGTGCACCCCGGAGATGACCTCGCTCGGGCGGAACGGGTACTTCTCGATCTCGGCCTGGTCGCTGATGCCGGTCATCACCAGCACCGTGTGGAGTCCGGCCTCGATGCCGGCCTGGACGTCCGTGTCCATGCGGTCGCCGATCATGCCGGTGTTCTCCGAGTGGGCCCCGATGCGGTTCATCGCCGATCGGAACATCATCGGGTTCGGCTTGCCGACGACGTACGGCTGCTTGCCGGTGGCCTTCTCGATCATCGCGGCGATGGCGCCCGTCGCCGGCAGCACGCCCTCCGCGCTCGGGCCCGTCGCGTCCGGGTTCGTGACGATGAAGCGTGCACCGTCGCGGATGAGCCGCACGGCCTTCGTGATCGCCTCGAACGAGTAGTTGCGGGTCTCGCCGACGACCACGTAGTCCGGGGCGGTCTCGGTCATGATGAACCCGGCCTCGTGCAGCGCGGTGGTCATGCCGGCCTCACCGATCACGAACGCGGAGCCGCCCGGCATCTGGGACCGGCAGAAGTCGGCGGTCGCGAGCGCGCTCGTCCAGATGCGCTCCTCGGGCACGTGCAGGCCCGAGCCGCGGAGCCGGGCGCTCAGGTCGCGCGGCGTGAAGATCGAGTTGTTCGTCAGCACCAGGAACTCGGTGCCCTCGTCGAGCCACTGCTGGATGAGTTCCGGGGCTCCCGGGAGGGCCTGGTTCTCGTGCACCAGCACGCCGTCCATGTCCGTCAGCCAGCACTCGACCTCGTCGCGGGTTGCCATGGCCCTCACTGTAGTGCGCACGCACGGTCGCGCCCGGCGCGTGCCGGGAGCAGGCCGGGAGGCTCGGATCGGCCCTTGCGCGTCGGCGTCGGTTCCCGGGATGGTCGAGACACCGACCACCGTTCGGCTTTGCCGTAGGGTTTTCGGTACACGTACTGGAACAAGGAGACCCGCCGTGCTCGTCGACCCCGTCGCCCACACCGCCACGCCCCGACCCGCTGCCGAGACCGCTGCTGCCGCTGCGGCTGTCGGTGACGCCGGGGCGGCGCCGCGACGACGACGTGGTCGCCCGAACGTGCTCTCGCGTCAGCAGGTGATCGACGCGGCGACGCGTATCGCCAACGAGGAGGGACTCGACCGGCTGTCCTTCCGCTCCCTCGGGGCGGCGCTCGGCGTGGCACCGATGACCGTGCACCGGACGATCGGCGGTCTCGACGACCTGCACGCCGAGCTCGTGCGGCGCACCGTCGACGAGTTCGCGTCGACGTTCGTGTGGCCGTCGGACTGGCGCGAGGTCGTCCGGGTCTTCGCCTGCACCTTCCGCGACCTCATGACGACGCACCCGCTCGTCCTCGAGTCGCACAGCCAGCACGCACCGCTCGCCTCGACCGAGTCGGACGGCGTCGTCCGGACCGTCGTCTCGGCGCTCCAGGAGGCAGGTCTGCCCGACCGTGAGGCGATGTACGCGTTCTTCGTGGTCTACGACTTCGTGGTCGGGCACGTCGGCGTCCTCGTCGGCCGGGGCTCGTCCGAGGCCGGCCGGCCGGAGCGGCACGCGCTCGTGGGGGAGATCCTCGGGACGCACTCGTACGACGACCGGTTCACGCTCGGTGTCGACCTCCTGCTCGCCGGCATCGAGGCGCGGGTCGCAGCGTCACGCGCGTCCTAGTCTGGAGGGCGTGACCGCCGCCCAGCCCGAGCCCTCCCACGAGCGCACGACCAACGGCGTCGGCCCGCACCCCGAGCCGTGGCCGGACGACCCCCGGCTCGACCCCGAACTCCTCGCGCACGGCGACCCCCGCAACGTCGTCGACCGCTTCCGGTACTGGTCGATGGAGGCGATCGTCGCCGACCTCGACACCCGCCGCCACGCCTTCGACGTCGCGATCGAGAACTGGCAGCACGACCTCAACATCGGGTCGATCGTGCGGAGCGCCAACGCGTTCCTCGCCGGCACCGTCCACATCATCGGGCGACGCCGGTGGAACAAGCGCGGCGCCATGGTCACCGACCGCTACCAGCACGTCCGGTACCACCCGGACGTCGCGGCGTTCCTCGACGCCATGCACGCCGAGGGGCGGCCCGTCGTCGCGATCGACAACACCGACGGTGCCGCGCGCATCGAGACCGCGGCGATCCCGGAGCGCTGTGTGTTCCTCTTCGGGCAGGAGGGGCCCGGGCTGACCGACGAGGCCGTGGCCGGGGCGGACGCGCACCTCGAGATCACCCAGTACGGGTCGACCCGGAGCATCAACGCCTCGGCGGCCGCCGCGATCGTCATGCACAGCTGGATCGTGCAGCACGCCGCGGACTGACGGCGCGCGCCGGGGTCGTGGCCCGCGCTCAGGCGTCGCGCGTCAGCAGCACCACGGTCACGTCGTCCTCGGCGCGCTCGGCTGCCCGCAGACGGACGGTCTCGAGGAACGCGTGGTGGTCGCGCGTGCGCTCGAACGTCCGCGTGAGCTCGGACAGCGTGTCGATCGTGCCGTCGCCGAGGTCGAGCGCGCCGTCGCTCGCCACGAGGAGCGCGTCCCCGGGGGCCAGCGTGACCGAGGTCACCGACCGCGCAGTACCGACCGGGTGCAGGCCGAGCGGCAGGTCGTGCGAGCGCAACAACCGGTGGTGTCCGTCCGCACCGAGGTGCACCACGAGCCCGTGCCCGGCGTCGACCGCCTCGACCGCACCCGTGCCGACGGCGACCCGGGCGTGGAACAGGGTGGCGAACGCGCTCGCGGCGACGAGGTCCTCCGCGACCGCCGGCTCGACGGCCTGCACGGCGTCCTCGGGTGCGCGGACGCGGTGCTGACGGAGCGCCGAACGGATGCCGGCGGCGAGGATCGCCGCGGGCTGCTCCTTGCCCATCACGTCGGCGAGCGTCACGGTGAGGTGCTGCCCGTCGGTCGACCAGTCGTGCAGGTCGCCGCTCGTGTCGCCGTAGGGCACCGAGACGGCGGAGACGTGCAGGTCGCCGACTCCGAGCGGCGCGGGCGTCAGCGCGGCCACGACGTCCTGCAGCCGGTCGTGGTGGAGCCCCTGGCCGAGCGCGCGCTCCGCCCAGCGGCCGAAGTCGATGAGGGCGGCCTCGTCGGCGAGCGAGAAGTCCCGGGGCCGCGTGTCCATGAGGCAGAGCGTCCCGACGGGGACCCCGCCCGGCATCGTCAGCGGGACGCCGGCGTAGAAGCGGATGCCGCGGTTCGTCACCCCGGGGAGCCCGGCCGTCCGTGGGTCGGCGGTCGTGTCGCAGATGACCGTCGGCTCGACCTGCCGGATCGTCAGCTGGCAGAACGACCACCCGATCGGCCCGGACACGATCTCGTCCGGGACGTTCGGCGTCAACGTGTGCAGCAGGTCGTCGTCGAGGACGTTGACGTAGGCCAGCGGGACGTCGAAGACCTCGCGGGCGACGCGGACGATCCGTTCGAACCGCTCGGACGGTGCCGCCCCGACGACGTCGAGCGCTGCCACGAGTGCGGCGCGCGCCGAGCTGGAGCCGGTCTCGTCCATCCGCGTCCTCCTGGTCCGTCCCCGGTCGGGCATCGGGGACGTCGCGTGGTGAACCGCGCCGTCGCACCGTGACCGGGCAGGATCACCGTACCCGTCGTCGACCCCGGGCGACCCTGGGCGGCCCGTCAGCCGGACAACGGAGGTGCGTCGCGCCTCCCGGCCGGGTCGGACGTCCCCACGTCCTCCGCCGCGACGGCCAGGAGGAGCCGGGCGTCGATGGACGGTGCCGGCCCGCGCGAGCCGGCGAAGGCGACCGCGGCCTGCCGGACGGCTGAGCGCTCCTCGTCCGTCATCGTCCGCAACACCCCGCGGAACGCCGTGCGCCGCCGGTCGAACACCTCCGTGACGAGCTCGGCCGCCGACGCGGTCGCGGCGACCTCGACCTCGCGGCCGATCGGCCGTCGCTCGACGAAGCCGTCGCGCACGAGCCGGTCCACCATGCGGGTGATGCCGGACGGGAGGAGTCCGAGCTCCTGCGCCAGGTCGCCAGCGCGCATGGGCCCGGAGGTCACCAGGAGCACCAGGATCCGGTACTGCTGCAGGGTGACGCGTTCCAGCGCCGGGGCGAGCGACCGGATCACCAGGCCGAGGCCCACCACCGACGCCTCGAGGAGGGCGTCGGACTCCGTCGGTGCTCCGTCGGGCGTGCGCGCATCGACCACCATGCCCGCAGCCTACGTGCCGCTGTCGACCGAGCGGTGGTCCGGGCGGAAGCCGTTGCTCGTGCCCCACAAGACCGCGTCGACCCGGTTCCCGGCACCGATCTTGCTGTAGAGCGTGCGGATGTGCGTCTTGACCGTGTTCGGGCTGAGGTGGGTCAGCTCGGCGATCTCGAGGTTGCTCTTGCCCTGGGTGATGAGTGCCAGGATCTCGGACTGCCGATCGGAGATGCCGTGCCTCCGGCCCGGCCAGTCGACACCCGGTCCGCTCGGGACACGGCGCCGCGGAGCGCCGACGACCCGCTCGCCGCTGGCCACGGCGACGAGCGCGGACGCGAGTTCACCACCGGACATGCTCTTCGGGAAGTACCCGGTCGCGCCACGTCGCACCGCTGCGTCGATGAGGTCGCGGTCCATCTTCCAGGTGAACACGGCGACCGTGCGGATGCGGGGGTTGGCGGCCAGGCGCGACACGTCCTCGTCGTCCGGCCGGGGCTGCGCGAAGGTGTCGTAGAGCGCGACGTCGACCGCGACGTCGACCCGGTGGCCCGCGTCGAGCTGGACCACCTCGATCCGTTCCGAGAACGGCGCGAGCATGTCGGCCAGCCCGCGGAGGACCAGTTCGTAGTCGTTGACCAGCGCGACCCGGATGCGTCCCATGCGACTCCTCTCAGCGACCACCCCCAGGGGTGAGACGTCCGTTCCTCGCGGCGCGTTCCGTCGAACCCAGACGCTACGTCGGGAGCCCGTACCCCGTTCGCAGCGCTGCCTGGAAGCACTGACTGTTGTCCAGGAGCAAGTTTCTCGACGAGGCGCACGGTGCGGCTCGTCACACCGGAAGGACACCCCATGCCAGATGCGCTCGCTCCGTGGAACGCGACCCTCACGCTCGCGGAGCACTCGATCATCGTCTACGCACTCTCCGTCGCCGGACTCGCGCTCTTCGCGTTCTTCGTGAAGTCGTGGGTCTCGACGAACGAGGTCACCGGCCGTTACCGCAGCGGTGTGTACGCCGGCATGTGCATCACCGGGATCGCGTTCCTGTCCTACGTCCTCCTGGTGCTCGAGTTCGCGATCGGGTACGACCGCAAGGGCGGATCGTGGGTCCCGAACGCGAACGCGGTCCTGTCGTGGGCGCCTCGGTACTTCGACTGGACCGTCACCGTCCCGCTGCTCGTGATCGAGCTCATCGCCGTCGCGACGCTCGCCGGCGCTGCCGCGCGACGCCTCCGAGCGGTCGGCATCGCCGCCGCGTTCCTGATGATCAGCACCGGCTTCATCGGTGGCGTCGTCATCGACTCCGGCACCTCGATGCCCGCGCTCTGGACCTGGGGCATCATCTCCGGCGTCTTCATGGTGATCCTGTACTTCCTGGTGATCTACGTCGTCGTCAAGGGCGGCCGTGACCTCAAGGGGACCGAAGCCGCGGGGACGCTCCGCAACGCCGGGATCCTGCTCATCGTCACGTGGATGGCCTACCCGATCGTCTTCGGCCTGCAGGGCTGGGGTCACGGCGGCGCCGTCATCACCTGGATGCAGGTGATCCTCTCCGCCGCTGACATCGTGGCGAAGGTCGGCTACGGCGCCATGATCCACAAGATCGCCAAGCTCCGCTCCGCCGAGGACGTCCGCGCCGGGGTCGACACGCTCCCGGAGGCGGTGTGGATCTCGTCCGAGAAGCTCTCCGACGGCACCCTGCCCGCCGTCGTGGGTGTCTCGCCGTCCGAGGCCGCGCGTGGTGCGCAGCGTGGTCGCCGCTGACCTGACGATCGCGACCACCGCCGAGGCCGGTGCGCAACGCGCTCCGGCCTCGGCGACTGCCGGGCAGCGTCTCCCGGAACAGGTCGACGTCGCGATCGTCGGGGGCGGGTGCTCGGGGACCGCCACCGCGGTACGGCTCGCGACCCTCGCCGGGAGGCGGGACGTGCTCGTCCTCGAGGGACGCTCGGACGACGACCCGCGGTCGTGGTGCTCGTGGGACGACGGGACCGACCCGTTGCCGGAGGCGCGGTCCGCCTCGTGGGACCGGTGGGAGGTGCGGACCGACCACGGCGTGAGCACGGGGACCGACCCGCGCCACCCGTACGTGCTCGTCCGCGCGGCCGACCGTCGCGCTGCCGCCGGGGCGCGGCTCGGCGCCGACGGCCCCGTCAGGATCGTCCGCGGAGCGGTGGTCTCCGCCGTGTCGCAGCTCGGGTCCGCCCAGAGCGTGCTCGTCCGGTCCACCGTGGGGTCGGTCCGGGCGGGGACCGTGCTCGACGCGCGTGGTCCGCGCTGCCCGGGACACGTCGCACCGGGACGTGTCCTGCTCCACCAGCGGTTCGTCGGGCAGTGGATCCGCACCGAGTCGCCGGTGTTCGACCCGAGCGCCGCCACGGTGATGGACTTCGTGGGGCAGCACCAGGACGGACGCGTGGCCTTCGTCTACGTCCTCCCGGTCAGCGCGACGTCCGCGCTCGTCGAGAGCACGGTCTTCACCCCGGACGAGGCGGACCCGTTCGACCACCGGGCGGCGATCGCCGAGTACGTCCGAGGACGGTGGGGACTCGACGCGGACGCCTGGACGCTCGTCGAGGAGGAGTCGGGCTGCATCCCGATGACGGACGCCCCGCCGGCGAGCCTGACGGCCCCCGCCCTGCCGGGAGCGTCCCCGGGCACCACGGCGGCCGTCGTCGGCACCACCCGCCCGAGCAGCGGGTACGGGTTCGCCCGGAGCAACCGCCACAGCGCGACGATCGCCCACGCCCTCGCCGCCGGGACCGCGGTCCCGCGACTCCGCGACCGCGGCCGCACCGTGTTCCTCGACGCCGTGTTCCTCCGGTTCCTCCGCGACCGCCCGGACGGCGCGCCGGAGGCGTTCCGCCGACTGTTCGCGTTGCCCGGTCCGCTCGTGGTCCGGTTCCTCAGCGATCGGTCGAGCGTCCTCGACGACCTGCGGATCGTGTTCGCCCTGCCGAAGCGTCCGTTCCTCGCGGCGCTCGCGGTGACGCTCGTCGAGCGCCGCCCCCGGTTCCACCCCGCCCGCCTCCGTCGTCCCCGCTTCCGTCTCCACCCGCGTCGTGGCACACCGGCTCGGCACCCGCACCAGGGGGCGTCGTCGTGACCGCCGTGGTGCGCCCGGCCGCCGTGACGGCCACGCCGCAGCCGAGCACGGCACCGCTGGGCACGACCCCGCCGGCGCTCCGGTCGTGGATCGCCGACCGTGTCCTGGCGCCCGTCACCGTCCTGCTCGGGCTGGTGACCCTCGCCTGCGCGACGGTGCGGATCGCGGGAGCGCACGTCCCGATGCCGGTCCAGCTCGTGCCGTTCGCGGTCAGCATCCTGGTCTTCGGGCTCCCGCACGGCGCACTCGACCACCTCGTCCCGGCGCGCCTGCGTCCGGGGACCAGCACGTTCCGCTCGGTGTCGGTCGTCGTGGCCCTCTACCTCGTCGTCGGCTCGGCGACCGCGTTCCTCTGGGCCGTCGCACCGCTCGCGGGTTTCGCCGCCTTCATCGCGATCACCTGGTTCCACTGGGGTCAGGGGGACCTCTTCGTCGACCGGCTGCTCGGCGACGGACTGCCCTCGCGGTGGGGAGCCGTGCTGACGGTCGCCGTGCGCGGTGCGCTCCCGATGGTGGTCCCGTTCGCCGCACAACCCGTCGAGGCGCTCCGGGTGGTGACCGGGACGGCGGCGTCGCTCCGTGGGGGGACCCCCGACGACGGCACCGTCCCGACACCGGTCCGCGCCGTCGCGGCGGCACTCGTCGTCGTCCTGGTCGTCGTGCACCTCGTCGCGCTCCGGCGTTCCGGCACCCCCCTCGCGCGACAGGCTGCGGAGGACGTGGTGCTCCTCGCCGTGTTCGCAGTGGTGCCACCGGTCCTCGCCGTCGGGCTGTACTTCACCCTGTGGCACGCCGTGCGGCACATCGTCCGTCTCGAACTGACGGATCCGCGCGTGACCGGCGAACTCCACCGTGGCCGACTGCTCGCGCCGTTCCTCCGCTTCACGCGACAGGCCTGGCCCGTCACCGCGATCGCCGTGGCGGTGCTCGTCGCGCTCGCCGTCGTCCTGCGCCGCGCCGACCTCGGCGTGTACCTCGCGCTGATCGCGGCACTCACCACACCGCACACCGTCGTCGTCACCTGGATGGACCACCGGCAACGGACCTGGCGGCAGACGACTCCGACCTCGACCGAGACGAGCCCACCGTGATCCCTTCGCCGACTGCCCAGCCGTCCCACCGGCCCTCCGCGCTCCGGACCGGGGCGGTGTTCGCCGGACGGCTCCTCGTCGTCGCGGCCGCCGTCCTGTTCGTCGGGTGGATCGCGGTCACCCTCGCGAACGTCGTCGTGCCGTTGCTCATCGGCGTCGTCGTCGCCGCCCTGCTCGTGCCCCTGAGCAGTCTCCTGCAGCGCCACGGCGTGCCGAAGTGGCTCGCGATCGTCGCCGCCCTGTCGTCGGTCGTGGTGGGCGTGGCGCTGTTGGTCTTCCTCGTGGTCTGGCGGGTCAGCGACCAGCTCCCGGGTCTCGAGACCCGCAGCGTGGCGCTCATCGGGAGCGTGCAGGACCTGCTGCGGCACCCACCGCTCGGTCTCCCCGCCGTCGACCTCGACACCCTGTCGACCGACGCCCGGGACTTCATCGCCCAGCACTCCGCCGAGCTCCGGGAGGGGATCGTCGTCGCCGGGGCCACACTCGTCCACCTCGGCGAGGGCGTCTTCATCGTGACGTTCACCACGATCTTCGCGCTGACCGGCGGCCGCCGGATGTGGGAGTGGGTCGTGTCACTCTTCCCGCGTGACGCGCAGCACCGCCTCAGCGTGGCGGGTGAGGCCGGGTGGTCGACCCTCACCCACTTCATCCGCGTGCAGGTCGTGATCGCGGCGACGGACGCGGTCGGCATCGCCCTCGGGGCGTTCTTCCTGGGTGTGCCCCTCGCAGGTCCGATCGGCGTCGTCGTGTTCATCGGGGCGTTCATCCCGGTGGTCGGGGCCTTCGCCGCCGGTGCCGTGGCGGTCCTGCTCGCACTCGTCTTCAAGGGGTGGGTCGTGGCGCTCGTCATGCTCGGTGTCGTCGTCCTCGTGCAGCAGCTCGAGGGGCAGGTGCTGCACCCGTTCCTCACCGGATCCGTCGTCGCGGTGCACCCGCTCGCGGTGCTGCTCGCGGTGATCGCGGGCACGACCATCGGTGGGATCGCGGGAGGGTTCTTCGCGGTGCCGCTCGCCGCGACCGCGAACTCGATGATCCGTGCTGCACGCCAGGACGACCCGGACGTGCCCGTCACGCTGGCGATCCCGCGGTCGGCCGAGCCGTCGGCGTGACGGATCCCGTCGGTGGGGCCGGACCCGGCCCTCCCACCCAGCTGACCCACGCCCGAGCCGCAGCGACGACGTGCTGACGCACCGCTGGGCGCGTCGCAGCGTCAGCGCCGGGCGGTGGTCCGCCGCGCGACGAGTCGTGGCTCGACGAGGATCTCCTGCGCGGGTGCGTCCGGTGCCGCGATCCTGGCGAGGAGTCGCTCACCAGCACCCCGGCCGATCTCGACGCTCCGGTCGTCGATGCTCGTCAGGCCCACGTACCGGGTGGCGGCGACCGGGGTGTCGTCGTACCCGATGACCGAGACGTCCTCAGGGACCCGCAGGCCACGCTCGGCGAGGCCCGAGAGTGCGCCGAGCGCCATCACGTCGTTCGCGGCGAAGACCGCCGTGACGTCGGGGTGCTCGTCGAACAGGACCCCGACGGCACGCACGCCGGCGTCCTCGGTGGGCTCGCCGGGGAGGACCGCACTGACGACGGAGGCGCCGGACCCTGCGGAGGCGACCCGTGCCTCCAGGCCGGTCCGTCGTTCCTCGGAGGCGGCGGAACGCGCGCCGACGAAGCCGATGCGCGTGTGCCCGAGGCCGAGCAGGTGGTCGGCGGCGATCGCACCGCCGGTACGGTCGTCGTTCGCGACCGTGTCGGCGCGGGGGATCGTGACCCGGCCGCCCGCGATGACGAGCGGCATCGACGCGGGGACCGCCAGGTCCGTGTCGGGCTCGCCGGCGATGACGATGCCCTCGACGCGCATGGAGAGGAACCCCTCGACGGGTGAGGCGTCGAGTCCGGTGTTGAGGAACCGGTCCGCGACGACGAGTCGGTGCCCCTGGTCCTGCAGCGACTCGCGGAGACCGGTGAGGAGGTCCACGAACCACTGGTTCCGGAAGTCGTCGAGCACCACGCCGATCGTGCGGGAGCGCGTGCCCGCGAGGGCGACTGCCGCGGTCGAGGGACGGTAGTCGAGCTCCTGGATGGCCTGCAGCACGGCCGAACGGCGCTGGTCGCTCACCCGGGGGGAGCGTTGCAGGACGAGCGAGACGAGCGACTTGGAGACGCCGGCGCGGGCCGCGACGTCGTAGATGGTCGCCGGCTTGCCGCCGGCTGGCTTGCCGTCGCCCATGATCGGCATCGACCTCCTGGTGTCCTCGTCGATCCTAGCGGCCCGCATCTTGGTGCTGTTGACGTGACATGGCATGGCATGGCATGGCACGTCCGTCCTCGAGGCGGGTCCTCGGACTGGAGCCACGGTGCGGGTCCGCTCCGGTACTCCGGCCCGGTGGTCGGTGCGCTCCACGACGCGACTCCGGATGGCGATCAGTTCGACCGGCGACCGAGCGGGAGGTCCGCCATGCCCCCGCCGAGGAAGCGGATGTCCTCGTCCGGCAGGGCCGCACGCTCGTCCGCACCGAGCACGGCCGACGCGTCGTCCACGGGGTGGTAGCCGATCGCCTCGCCGGCGGAGAGGTCGGCGGGTGACCCGGTGTTGCGCGAGACGGCCCAGACGACGTGGTGGCCCGGCTCCCGGAGTCCGACGGTCGCCTGCACGAGCCGGGCGAGGTCGTCCGGGGAACTCCACATGAGCAGGGCTCGTCGGCTGCTCGGGCGCTCGCCGAAGGCGCCGATGCGGGCGGAGACGACCGACATGTCGGACCGGTCGGCGAACAGGCTGCCGAGGAGCTCCATCGCGGCCTTGGTGAAGCCGTAGTAGAGGTCGGGTCGCGGGAGCCGGTCGCCCGGGACGCTCTCCGGCACGGCCTCTCGCTCGGGGACCCGGCCGACCGCGTGGATCGAGCTGGCCTGCACGACGCGCCGGACCCCGGCCGCTGCGGCGGCCTCGAACAGGTTCTTGGTGCCCGTGACGTTCGCCGTGACGAGGGTGTCCCACTCGTCCTCGGTCGGGATGCCGGCCAGGTGCACGACGGTGTCGACGCCCGGGAGTGCGGCCTCGAGCGCGGCGCGGTCGTTCACGTCCCCCTCGACGAAGCGCTCGCGCTCCCCGACCGGCGGGTCCGGACGGCGGGTGTCGAGCAGGACGAGGTCGTGTCCTGCGGCCGTGAGCCTCGGGCGGAGCGCCGTCCCGATGCGTCCGGCCGCCCCGGTGATGAGCAGCGTCGCCATGCGCGCGACGGTACGCGGGGTGGGTGTGTCCCGGTGCGGGTGTCGCGCGCGGGTGCGAGCGTCGCGCGCAGGTGCGGGTGTCGTGCTCGCCGCGCGGGCTGAGAGGAACCACGATCCCGACATCGAACCGAGCGCGTGGGCTGGTTCGATGTCGGGATCGTGGTTCGGCGCGCGGCCGCCCGCGGCCCGGGGGCCCCGGCGCTAGCCGATCAGGCTCGGGCGGAGGTCCCGCAGCGTGCGACTCCGGGTCTGCCGGGCGGTCACGACGTACGACACGAGCAGCGCCCCGAGGAGCCAGCAGAGCAGCACGCCGGTGTCCGACCACGCCGCCGCCGCGGAGCCGCCGTACATCGTCTGCCGGATGGCGTCGACCGAGTACGTCATCGGCAGCGCGAAGTGCAGCGCCGCCAACGGCCCCGGCAGCGTCTGCCACGGGAAGGTCCCGCCGGCGGTGACGAGCTGCACGAGCATGAGCACGAGGCCGAGGAACTGCCCGACGGACCCGAGCAGCACGTTCAGCGCCATGATGATCGCCGCGAAGGTGGCCGAGGCGAGCACCATGATGCCGATCGTCGGGCCGGCCTGCACCACGTTCAGGTCGAGCGCGAACCGGACGATGAGGAACAGCGCCACCATCTGCACGACCCCGAGGAGCGCGGGCGTGAGCCAGCCGCCGAGCACCACCCGGAGGGGCTTCCGCACCGCGGTGATCGCCCGCTTCGAGATCGGCTTGAGGATGAGGAACAGCGCGTACATGCCGATCCAGGCCGCGAGGGAGATGAAGAACGGGGCGAGACCGGCGCCGTAGTTGCCTGCCGAGGCCACGTTGTCGTCGCCGACCTTCACCGGGTCCGAGATGACCGACGCCTGGTCCTCACGGGAGGACGCGGTGGACGACGGGATCTTCGTGCGGCCGTCGTCGAGCTCGTCAGCGAGCTCCTTCGATCCGCTCTCGAGCTTCGTGAGCCCGGACGCGAGCGACTCCGCACCGTCGTCGGCCGACGCCGCGCCCGTCGCGAGCTGCGATGCCCCGCTCGACAGGGTCGGCGCAGCTGCGGCGAGCTTCGACGTGCCCGCGGCGACCTGCGACGCCCCGCCGGACAGCGTCGACGCGCCGTCGGCGGCCGAGGCGATGCCGGACGACAGTTCCGGGGCCTTCGCCGCGAGCTTGGCGGTCCCTGCCGCGAGCGTGTCCGACCCGTCCGATGCCTGCTCGATCCCCTCGCTGAGGGCCGGTGCCTTCGCCGCGAGGTCGGCCGCGCCGCCGGCGATCTTCGCCGTGCCGGACGCGACGGCCTGGACACCGTCGGAGACGGTGGGGGCGGTCGTCCCGAGGGTGGTCGCGCTCGTCTGCAGTGAGTCGAGTGCGGCCAGGAGCTTCGCCTTGTCCGCCGCGTCCAGGACGGTCGAGGACGCCACGACCGGCTTGAGCGACGACACGAGCTGCGGGGACTGCTCGGCGAGCTGCTCCACGCCCTCGAAGAACGGCGTCGACGAGTCGGCGAGTTCCTTGCTCTTCGACGCGAGCGTGCCCGCGTTCGACGACAGCGTCGCCGTTCCCGACGGCAGCCCAGCGCTCGCGTCCCGGAGCTGGTGCAGGCCGCTCTGGAGCTGCTGCTGACCGGAGTCCAGCTGCTGTGTCTGCGCGGGCAGGTCTGCCGTCTGCTGCTCGGCGTCCGACAGCCCCGACGCCAGCTTCGCGGCTCCGGTCGAGACCTGCTGCGCACCGCTGTTCAACTGCTGCGTCTGCGACGGCAGGTCCGCGGTTCCGGTGGCGAGCTGTGCTGCTCCCGAGGAGAGCCGGCCGGTGCCGGCTGCGAGCCGGTCGGCGCCGTCCTTCGCGGTCGTGGCGCCGGACGCCAGTCGTCCTGCCCCGTCGACCGCGTCGCCGAGGCTGTCACGCACGTCGGCGAGTCCGACGAGGAGCGACTCGGCGGCCTGCTTGCCGACCCGCTCCGCGACGGCCGTGCGCATCGTCTTGCCCGCCTGCTCGGCGATGGTCGACGCGAGGTACGAGTTGGTGTCGGCGGTCGTCATCGTGAGCTTCGCCTGCTCCGGGTCGTCCGACTGCGCCGAGACGAGCGAGGACGAGAAGTCGTGCGGGATCGTCACCACGAAGTCGTACGTGCCGTTCCGGACCCCGGACCGGGCGTCGGCCGCGGAGGTCTCCGTCCACTTGAAGTCGTGGCCGTCGATCGCCTCCTTCGTGACGTCCTTGCCGTAGTCGACGCGGTCGCCGTCGAGCGTGGCCCCGGCGTCCTGGTCGACGATCGCCGCGGGGACCTGGTCGAGCTTGGCGTAGGGGTCGCGGTTCGCCCACAGGTACGCGCCGCCGTACAGCAGCGGGACGCACATCAGCGCGATGAACGCGAGGCGGGCGAGGGGCGTGGCGGTGAGCCGCGCGAGCTCCGCGCGGACGAGCGAGGTGGTGGTCACGTCAGGACGCTTCCTGGAGGCGCGGGTCGTCTCCGTCGGTGGCGGTCGCGTCGTCGGGGCCGTCGGTGGTGGTCGGTGCAGGGATGGTGTCGAGGAGCGCGGTCGCGGTCTGCGCCGCGGCCTTCGACGTCACGAGGAGGACGGTCACGCCGCGGAGGGCGACGTCGCGCACGACGGCGAACCAGTCCTCGACGGCGCCGCCGTGCCGCTCGGGCGAGGTGATCACCAGTCCGGTGACGCCCTCGCGGAGGAGCGCGAGCTCGACGAGCAGGCGGACGCGGACCTCGGTGGGGACGCGCTGCACGTGCGTGTCGGCGTACTGCGTCATCCCGAGCGACTCGAGCACGGTGTCGACGTGCTCCCGCGAGGGGCGCTGTCCGGCGTAGGCGAGTTCCTCGCGCACGGTGCGTCGGCAGCTCATCACCGGGAAGGGCTCCGCGACCCCGGGGGTGTCCACGAGGGCGAAGGCACGTCGGACGGCAGCCGGGTCCTCGCGTCCGTCGACGAGCACGCGACCCCGGTCGGGACGCATCCGGCCACCCGCGACGAGCGACGCGAGAACGGGAGCCTGCTCGGTCTCGACGGCGACGATGCCCGGACGGCCGGGGCCGGCCACCGCGGACACGGTGGGCAGGGCGGCCCCGGGTTCCTCGCCGATGCCGACGTGGTCGAGTTCGAGGGTGGTCATGCGGAGGGCTCCTCGGTGCTGGTCGGCGAGTTGGTCATCGGCGACGAGGTGGCCGGTGGTGTGGGTTCGGAGAGCAGGGCGGTCCGCCAGCCGATGCCGGTCACGCCGAGCGCGGAGAGGACGACCGTGCGGCGCCCGGCGGCGTCGGAGGTGCCCGACCGGGTGGCTTCGTCGAGCACCGCGATGCACGCGTCCTCGACGAGCCGACCGAGTGCGTCCGGGCTGACGTCGTCGCGCATCGTCCCGTCGGCGATCCCGAGCGCGCACGCTTCGCGCACCCGGGCCCGGACCGGGGCGAACTCGGCCGCGACCGACTGGATGAACGGCTCCCGGACGGCGACGGCCGCCATCGAGCGGACGTGCGAGACCTCGGCCCAGAGCGCCACGGCGATCGCCGCGATGCGTGCAGCGGGCGGGACGTCGGCGAGGTCGCCGGTGGTCGGCATCGCGGCGGCGATCCGCGCGGCGCCGATGGTGACGACCTCGCGCACGAGGTCGTCACGGGAGGGGAAGTGTCCGTAGACCGCACGGCGCGACAGGCCAGCGGCCGCGGCGATCGTCTCGAGTGACGCGTCGGGGTCGCGCTGCAACTCGGTCTTCGCGGCCTCGAGCAACGCCGCACGGTTCTCGGTGGCGTCCCGGCGCGGGGCGCGAGCGGACGGAGCGGGCGTGGTCATGCGCCCATCGTAATAACCTGCACACCGGTGTGCAAGTTCTGATCCGCTGTACCCCGGACGAGGGCCGGTCCTCCGAAGAGGGGACTGTGCCGCCTGAGAGGAACCGCATAGCTTCACAGGAATTCCACGAGAACCACGGACAGAGCCAGGAGTGCGCCCTTTGAACCGTGCAACACCGAACCCGAACCCGACACCACGCCGACTCGCACGCGTCCTGACCGCCGGCATCGCCGCCGCGGCCCTGGCGTGCGCGGGACTCGCGGTCGGCGGTACCGCCGTCGCAGCGACCCCGGGTGTCTCCATCCCCGAGCTGAAGCTCGCGCAGCCCCTGCGTGACGCGAAGCCCACCAAGACGGTCAGCGCGTTCGTGCGCACGACCGGGAAGGGCGCGCTCGAGGTCGACGCGCAGGCGAAGGGCGGGGACCTCTCCCGCTCGAAGTCCCCGTCGACGCAGGCGAAGCAGCGCGTGCAGTCGATCCAGTCGACCACCGCAGCCGTCCGAGCAGCCATCAAGAAGGCCGACTCCGGTTCGAAGGAGCTGTACTCGACCGAGTACACCGTCCCGGGTGTCGCGGTCGTCGCCGACGTCGACGCGCTGCAGCAGATCGCCAAGCGGTCCGACGTCGCGAGCATCATCCCGCTCACGCCGAAGAAGATCGTCGAGCCGACCGTCAACGCCGACGCGGCCGCCGCGCCCTCCGGCGTCGACCCCAGCACGGCGAAGGCCGGCGCCGACGGCGTCGCCCCCAAGAACGCCGCGAGCGACGTGTACACCCGGGCGCTCAACGCCTGGACCCAGACCGGACACACCGGCAAGGGCGTGAACGTCGCGGTGCTCGACACCGGACTCGACTACACGCAGGCGGACTTCGGCGGACCCGGCACGGCCGAGGCCTACACCGACGCCCTCGCGTCGACGGCCGCACCCGCTGCGGGCTCGTACGACCCGGAGAAGTTCCTCGGCGGCTACGACTTCGCCGGTCCCACCTACAACGCGGACCCGACGAGCGACGCCTACCAGCCGGTGCCCGCTCCGGACGACAACCCGATCGACGGCACGGGCGGTGACCACGGCACGCACGTGTCCGGCACCGTCGCCGGCTACGGTCTCACCGCCGACAAGCAGACCTTCGACGGCGACTACACCAAGCTCACCGCGCAGCAGGTCCAGGACATGTGGGTCGGCCCCGGGACCGCTCCGGAGGCCGGGCTCTACGCCCTCAAGGTGTTCGGCGACGGGGGCGGGTCGACCGACCTCACCGGCGCGGCACTCGACTGGGTGGGTCAGGCGCTGACCCAGGGCAAGGACATCAACGTCCTGAACCTCTCGCTCGGCTCCGACTACGGCGCGCCGGACGACCCCGACAACGCGAAGATCGACGCGCTCACCGCCCGCGGTGTGCTGCCCGTGATCGCCTCCGGCAACGCCGACGACTTCACCGACATCGGTGGCTCCCCGGGCACCGCCGAGGGTGCGCTGACCGTCGCCGCGAGCGCCACGGGCCAGTCCCTGTACGACGGCGTCGAGGCGACCGCCCCGAGCGACGTCGCGAAGACCTGGCGTGGGCAGTACTCGCAGGACTTCGAGGGCACGCTGCCGGTCGAGGGCGACGTCGTCGTGCCGACCACGAACATCGACGGCTGCACCCCCTTCACCGGGGCGGACGCCGCGGCGATCGCGGGCAAGGTCGTCTGGCTGAAGTGGACCGACGGCGCGCTCGAGTGCGGCTCGGGCGTGCGCTTCGGCAACGTCGCCGCCGCAGGCGGCGTCGGCGTGCTCCTGGCCGGCACGGTCAACACGTTCGACTCGGGCATCGCGGGGAACGCGACCATCCCGGGCGCCGAGCTGACCCTGGACAGCGTCACGGGCCTCCAGGCCGCCGCGAAGGCGGGGACCCTGCACGTGCGCTTCGCGGACGAGCTCAAGGGCTTCCAGCTCGCCACCGACCCCGAGGCCGTGAACACGCTCGCGTCGTTCACCAGCCGGGGCGTGCACGGGTCGTTCGGCGACATCGTCAAGCCGGACATCGCCGGACCGGGCGTCAACGTCATCTCCGCCGCGAACGGCACCGGTGACGGCCGCATGTCGATGAGCGGGACCTCGATGGCCACGCCGGACGTCGCGGGCATCGCGGCCCTGACCTTCGAGTCGCACCCGACCTGGGGTGCGTACGACGTCAAGGCGGCGCTCATGAACACCGCGACGCACGACGTCAAGGACGGGAACACGGTCGCGACCCAGCTCCGTCAGGGCACCGGTCGCGTCGACGCCCTGCAGGCCGTGGACGCCGACACCACCGTGGTGAGCGTCGAGAACGGCAAGCTCGTCACGGCGTCCTTCGGCGTCGTCGAGGTGTCCGCGAAGGACACGACCGCCGAGCGCTCGCTGCTCGTCACGAACACCGACTCGGTCGCCCACACGTACGACGTGGCCTACCAGTCGCGGGTCGCCCAGCCGGGTGTCACGTTCTCGGTGGACAAGCAGCAGGTCACGGTCCGTGCCGGTGGCGGCGCGGTCGTCAAGCTGACCATGCGGGTCGCCGACCCGACGCAGCTGCGCCGGGTGATCGACCCCACGCAGGAGGCGGTCCAGCAGGGGTACCAGCGAGAGTTCGTCGCCGCGGCGACGGGCCTGGTCACCTTCACGCCCACCGACTCCACGCAGGGAGCGCTCCGACTCGGCACGTACGCCGCGCCGAAGCCGGTGAGTGCGATGAAGGGGAGCGGCATCACGTTCTCGGGCACCACGAAGGCCGACCTCACGCTGAGCGGTCGCGCGGTCGACCAGGGCGGCCTGACCACGGGCTACCACGCCGCGGTCGCCCCGTTCGTGCTCGGTGGCACCGACGGTGCCGAGGCGTTCCCGGCCGGTTCAGCTGAGCAGTCCCTCCGGGCGGCCGACGTGCGGTCCTACGGGGCGAGCTACGACAAGGCCTCGGACGTGCTCGCCTTCGGCGTGCAGACCCAGGGTCCCGACGCCAACCCGGGCGCCGTGACCAACGTCGAGGTCTGGATCGACGTCAACGGTGACGGCACCGACGACTACGTCGTGTACGACACCAAGTCCGCAGCGGTCGACGCGACCTTCGTCACGACGGTCGACCTGGCCACCGGCAAGACGGTCGACGCCTACCCGCTGAACGCCGGCGCGCCCGGTCAGGACGTCAACACGTTCGACAGCGCCGTGAAGGTCCTGCCGGTGACGGCGAGCCTGATCGGGGCCACGGGCAAGCAGATCAGCTACCGCGTGGAGACCGAGTCGGTGTACGCGACCGGCGTCACCGGGTCCTCCGTGGTCGACTCGATGCCGGCGACGACGTTCGACCTCGGCAAGCCGGCCCTGACCTTCGCCCAGTCGGGCACGGGCGGGACGCTGTTCGCCGACAAGGGCTCGCTCCAGGTGACCCGCGCGGAGGGTGCCACCAGCCCGAAGGTCCTCCTGTTCCACCTCGGCAACGCGGTGGGCTCGCAGGCGCAGAGCATCGCGCCGAAGATCGTCACCAAGCTCGCGCTCAAGGCGGGCAGCTCGGTGTCGGTCAGCGGGACCGCGAAGGTCGGGAAGACCCTCACCGCGGTCCACGGCGAGTGGGACGCGGGCAGCGCGAAGGTGACCTACGCCTACCAGTGGTACCGGGACGGCAAGGCGATCTCGAAGGCGACCGGCTCCACGTACAAGGTCACCTCCGCCGACGTCGGCAAGCGGCTCAAGGCGAAGGTCGTCGCCAAGGCGTCCGGCTACCTGGACGGCCAGGCCGTGACGAAGGAGACGGCGAAGGTGACGAAGTAGCCCGACAAGGCTCGCCCGGAGTGCGCTGACGGGACAGGTAGTTAGACAAACTAGCCATCTCGTGGAAAGGTGATCGCATGCGACAGCAGAGCGACATCAAGCAGCTCCGGGCGAACCCCGTGGAGTGGCGTCGACGTGGTCTCACCCCGCCCGACGTGATCCAGGCCATGGTCGAGGAGCGGCTCCGCGAGCCGGGCCACAGCCAGCCGGTCGGGGATCCCGCGTACGCGGACTTCTTCCGCAGCTGAGGCTGCGAAGACGGTCGCGATTCGGGCGCGACCGGGCAACGAACGGGAGGCACGGTGCCAGCTGGCACCGTGCCTCCCGTCTGTCCGTGGGCGGGTCGTCCACAGGAGCCGTCCGGACGGTGGCGTGCAGGTGACCAGCCGATAGACTCGGGTGGACCACCGACCGAGCCGGTCGTGTGCGGTCCTCCGCCAACGTGAGGAGAACCAGATGCCCGCAGCAGTCATCATCGGCGCCCAGTGGGGCGACGAGGGCAAGGGGAAGGCCACCGACCTCCTCGGCTCCCGCATCGACTACGTCGTCAAGTTCAACGGCGGCAACAACGCCGGGCACACCGTCGTCGTGGGTGGCGAGAAGTACGCGCTGCACCTGCTGCCCTCCGGGATCCTCACGCCCGGCGTCACCCCGATCATCGGCAACGGCGTGGTCGTCGACCTCGAGGTCCTCTTCCAGGAGCTCGACGCGCTCAAGGCCCGCGGTGTCGACGTGTCCCGGCTGCTCGTCTCGGCGAACGCCCACGTCATCACGCACTACCACCGCACCATCGACAAGGTGACCGAGCGGTTCCTCGGCAAGCGGCAGATCGGCACGACCGGCCGCGGCATCGGCCCGACCTACGCCGACAAGATCAACCGCGTCGGCATCCGCATCCAGGACATCTTCGACGAGAACATCCTGCGGCAGAAGGTCGAGGCGGCCCTCGACCAGAAGAACCACCTGCTCGTGAAGGTCTTCAACCGTCGGGCGATCGACGCGGAGGAGGTCGTCGAGTCGCTGCTCTCGTTCGCCGACCGGCTGCGCCCGATGGTCGCGGACACCGCGCTCGAGATCCACCGTGCACTCGAGCGCGGCGACACCGTGCTCTTCGAGGCCGGCCAGGCGACGATGCTCGACGTCGACCACGGCACCTACCCCTTCGTGACGTCGTCCTCCGCGACCGCGGGGGGTGCCGCGACCGGTTCCGGGATCGGTCCGGGCAAGCTCGAGCGCATCATCGGCATCGTCAAGGCGTACACGACCCGCGTCGGCGCCGGCCCCTTCCCGACCGAGCTGTTCGACGAGTCGGGCGAGTTCCTGCGCGCGAACGGTTTCGAGTTCGGCACCACCACCGGCCGCCCGCGGCGCTGCGGGTGGTACGACGCCCCGATCGCCCGCTACACGGCGCGCATCAACGGCGTGACGGACTTCGTGCTCACCAAGCTCGACGTCCTCACCGGGCTGTCGACGATCCCGGTCTGCGTCGCGTACGAGGTCGACGGGCAGCGCGTGGACGAGGTCCCCGTGAACCAGTCGGACTTCCACCACGCGAAGCCGATCTACGAGGAGTTCCCCGGCTGGACCGAGGACATCACCGGTGCCCGGACGTTCGAGGACCTGCCGCAGGCCGCGCAGGACTACGTCCTCGCCGTCGAGCGGATGTCCGGCGCGCGGATCTCGGCCATCGGCGTCGGCCCGGGGCGCGACGCGATCGTCGTCCGGCACGACCTGCTCGGCGCCGCCACGACCGCGTCCTGAACATGCGGGTCCTGTTCGTCTGCAGCGGCAACCTCTGCCGGTCGCCGCTCGGCGCGCAGGTCCTCACCGCCCGGCTCGGCCGTGACGCCCCCGCGTTCACGGTCGAGTCAGCCGGCACGATCGCGCAGGACGGCGCCCCGATGGACGAGTCCGCTGCCGCGCAGTCGCGGCGGCTCGGGGGCTCGCCGGACGGTCATCGTGCGCGGTACCTGACGCCCGCCATCGCCGGCGAGGCCGACCTCGTGCTCACGGCGGAGCGCCCGCACCGGGCCGCGGTCGTGTCCCTGGCTCCCCGCGCCACGAAGCGGGCGTTCACGATCCGGCAGTTCGCACGCGTGCTCGACGCCCTCGAGCCCGCCGACCTCGCCGGTGTGTCCACCGGCGCCGAGCTCGTCGAGCGGGTCGCTCGGCTCCGGGGGTCGGTGGCGCCGCCGGCCGACCCGGGGGACGACGACGTCGACGACCCGTACCGGCGCTCGGAGGCGACGCACGCCCGGGTCGCCGACGAGATCGGTGCTGCCGTGACGATGATCGCGGACGCCTTGCGCGCGGTGCGCTGACGGCTGCCGGCTGCCTGCGGCTGCCACTGCGCGCGGCTGCCGCTGCGGTGGGGCGTCGCGAGTCTCGTGCTGAGCGACAAGCCTCGCGAGCACGAGCACGAGACTCGTCGCACAGCACGAGTCTCGTGGGCGTGGCGGCGAGTCTCGCGTGCGTGGTGCCGAGTCTCTTGCGCGCGGTGCCGAGTCTCGTGCGCTGTACCCCGGAACCGGTTCATCCACGGAACGAGTACCCCGTCGGGGGACGTGTACCCCGAACTGCCGTCGGCAGCCCCCGGAAACACGGGCTTCTGCGATGCGCCTCATTGACACAACCCGTGAATGCACGCGGCTGGGTGGCGCGTGGCACGTGCCTTCTCGTAGCGTTCTGGTGTCAGCAGATGTACCCCGGAAGGCGAAGGAGCACGACATGAGCACGACCGTCCAGACCGACACCCGAGCCGAAGTCACGCTCGACACCGACACCGTCGACACGATCGCGATCCTCGAGGCTGACGCCGCCGTGCACGGCCGCGCGAGCCGCGCCAAGCTCACCTGGACCCAAGAGGACGAGGACGAGTGGGTCGCGAACTACGGCGGCTACTTCGGCGGTTCCGTCGACAAGCGTGACGGGCGCTACGTCGCCTCTGACACGTTCGGCCTGGTCGTCGGCGACTTCGCGTCGCTCGAGGAGGCCCAGGGTCGTCTCGCCGACCAGCTCCACGTCATGCTCCCGGCCGTCATCCGGCCGGTCGCGTAGTGCCGGGCGACCATCCGCGACCGTCGTCGGACGGACCCACGGACAGCACCGCACTGCTCGACACCGCACCGCACAACACCACACCGCGCAGCACCGCGGGGCTGCGCACCACGACACACAGCGCGATCAGCACCAGGAGCACCACCATGAGCACCCCCGTCGTCTCCGGCCAGCACACCGAGGTGGACGTCGACACGGCGACCATCGAGCTCATCACGGGCATCGGTGACGGCATCGTCTCGCCCGCTGCACCGGCCCGTGCGCACGTCGTGTGGTCCGAGGCGGACACGGGGCTGTGGGCAGCGAACTACGGCGGGTACTACGGCGGTGTGGTCGACCAGCAGGGCGCACACTTCTTCGTGTCCGACACCTTCGGGCAGTACGTCGGGGACTACCGGTCGCTCGAGGAAGCCCAGGACCGACTGGCGGAACGACTGCACACACTGCTGCCGGACGTCCGTCGCACGCTCGACTGAACGAGACGAACCCCTCCGAGACCCCGCCACCGGCGGGGTCTTCGTCGTCTCCGGGCAGGGCTCAGGCGATGGGGGCGATCAGCTGCGGCCCCTGGTTCCGGACGCTGTTCACCGCGCGGGAGACCTCGTACTGCTCCAACCCGGCAGCGACCGCGAGCGACTCGTGGTCGAGCAGCGCGAGCAGGTCGTCCGATCCGAGGCCGCCGTCGAGCCAGTCGTCGTAGCCGTCGGGCGTGAGGAACGCCGGCATGCGGTCATGGACCTCACCCGGCGCGACGTGGGCGTCCCTCGTGATGATCGCGAGTGACAGCCGCCACTTGTCCGGATCGTCCTCGGGCTTCGCCGGATCGGGCCAGGCGCTCACGACACCCGCCATGGCCAGGGCACCACCGGGTTCGTGGACGAAGTGCGGTTCCTTCCCGTCCTCGCGCACGACCCACTCGTAGTAGCCCGACGCGGGGACGATGCACCGGTTCGTCGCGAAGGCCCGCTTGAACATCCCGCTCGTGGCGACGGTCTCGATCCGGGCGTTGATCGGCTTGGGGCGTTGCTTCTGGAAGTCCTTCGCCCAGCTCGGCACGAACCCCCAGCTGATCTGCGGGAGCTCGCGCTGCCCGTGGCGTTGCCGGACGGCGTACACCGGGTCGGTCGGGGCGACGTTCCAGCTCGGGGCGAGGCCGGGGCGGACCTCGCCGGTGTCCTCGTCGACGTGCTCGGTGCGTGCGGCGAGCTCGCCGACGAGTTCAGGGAGCAGATCAGCGGTGGTGTCGGAGACGACGAACCTTCCACACATGGCGCCAGTCTGCCCGGAACCGCCGACAGGCGTCCGCGCCGGCTGGTCCGCGCCCACCGGCGTTCGCCGCCGGGTGCTCCGACCGGCGTCCGCCGGCGGGCGTCAGGCCCGGCGAGCGCTGGCCGGCACCGGGCGTCAGCCCCGCACGCTCGCCGTCTCCCGCGATCCGCCACCCTCGGGCGCACCCGCGAGCATCCGGTCCGCCGTCCGCAACGACAGCGCCATGATCGTCAGCGCCGGGTTCGCGATCACCGCGCTCGGGAACACCGAGTTGTCGCAGACCCAGAGGTTCGGCACGTCCCACGACCGGCCGTCCCGGTCCACGACGGACGAGGACGCGTCGGTCCCCATCCGCGCTGTACCGATCGTGTGCGCGGTCCGCTCGAGCACGCGGACGTCCCGACCTCCGGCGGCCTCGACGATCGCCGTCATGGTCCGCACGGCGTGCCGCTCGATCGCGTCCTCGTTCTCGCCGGGGCTGAACGTGACCCGAGCCCTGGGCACCCCGTGGGCGTCGAGCTCGTCGGTCAGCTCGAGGCGGTTCCCGTCGTACGGCAGGCACTCGGCGTTGATGCCGACCCCGGCCATCCGCGGGTAGTCGCGCATGGCGTCGACGAGTGCCTTCCCCCGGAGCCCACCTCCACGCACGAGCGTCGTGGCGAAGGTCAGCGGCTGCACGCCGAGGCTCTGGATGAGGTACCCGCCCGCGAAGTCGGCGTCGGCCGGCCGCACGAAGTCCTCGGTGATGATCGACGACGGGTACCCCCGGTAGGACCGCATCGACTCGTCGAAGGTCGCCCACACCTGGGTTGCACCGTGCGCGGTGAAGTTCCGCCCGACCTGACCGCTGGAGTTCGCGAGCCCGGTGTGCAGCAGGAGTCTCGGCGTCTCGACGCCACCCGCGGCGAGGACGAGCGAGCGGCACCGCTGCCGGTGGTCGCGGCCGCCCTGGTGGTACACGACCGCCTCGACCCGTCCGAGCGCATCGAGCTCGATCCCGTGCACGAAGGCCTCCGGCCGGATCTCGGCGCCGAAGGCCACCGCAGCGGGCAGGTAGGTGGTGTCCATCGACACCTTCGACCCGTTCCGGCAGCCCTGGTGGCAGGACCCGCACGAGACGCACGCCTGGCGGAGCCCGTGGTGCTCCTGGTGCCGGTCCTCGGTGGTGAGCCCGACGGGGGCGTCCGTCGCGGTGATGCCGAGCGCCGCGGTGCCGCGCATCATCATGTCCGACGACGCGTTCCGTGCCGGGGGCCGCATGCGGTACCGGCGCGACGGGTCCCACGGGTAGTGCTCGGGCCCCGCAACGCCGACGTCGTGCTCGACCTGCTCGATGTAGCCGGTCAGCTCGTCGTGGTCGATCGGCCAGTCCTCGCCCTCGCCGGACTCGGTCCGGAGCTGCAGGTCGTGTCGGCTCGGTCGCGGCGTGAACGCACCCCAGTGCAGCGTCGACCCGCCGACCCCGGTGCCGCTGTTGTTCGGGCCGAAGGCCGTCGGGGCGTCGCCGCCGCTGATCCGCTCGTCCATCCAGTTGACGTCGGCGGGTGCGAGCACCTCGTCGGGGGTGTGGTCGCCGGGCTCGGTGTTCCTCCCCGCTTCGAGCGCGACGACCGAGAGCCCGCGTCGTGCCAGTGCAGCGGTGAGCGGAGCGCCGCCCGCGCCGGTGCCGACGACGACCACGTCGACGACCTCGTCCTCGTCCCAGTGTCGCTGTCCGTCGAGTCTCATCGCGTCGTCTCCGCTCCGGTCGTGTCCTCGGGAAGCGCGGCGGCGGCCTTCGGCGGCCCCGCTTCCCATGCCTCACGCTGCCCGGCGCCGAGCAGCTGGAAGCCCTGCTTCCGCACGCCGTCACCGCCGTTCGCGTAGCCGTCGTAGTCGATCGCCGCCATCGTCGCCGGGTGCGCGAGCCACTGCTTCGCGAGGTCGACCGCAGCGTCCTCGGCCCAGGCGGCCAACTGCGAGACGGTCAACGGCCCGACCGGCTCGTACGACCCGTCCTCGATCGCAGCGAGGACGTCAGCGAGGACGGCAGCGAGCTCGTCGGCGAGCACCCCGTCGTGGTCGTCGCCGGTGGCACCGTCACGCGAGGCCGCCGCTCCGAGCTCGTCGAGCGCGGCCCGGTACGCCTCGACGTCCGTCGGCAGTCCGTCCGGCCGCCAGCCGTCACCTGCCCCGTCCGCCAACTGCGCGTCCACTCGGAGGGCGACGTCGACGGTCCGTCCGCCCGACTGGGGCACGACCACCGCGGCGACGGCCCGGAGCGTGTCGAGTTGCGCGGGCGTGAACACCTGCGGTTCGGCGTCGGGGTCGTCCGCGAGCGCCCGGGCGGCCAACGCGCCGCGGGTCGTCGCGCTCACCCGCGGCGAGGCGATGACCCGGGCGTGCTCCGCCGGGACCACCGGTCCGTTCGCGGCGTGGCGCTCCCAGAACGTGCGGATGCGGTCGGCGACGTCGTCGGGTTGCTCCCACGGCAGCAGGTGCGCGGCGCCGGGGACGATCGCGAAGGTGCCGTTCGGCCAGTGCGGCAGGACGAGTTCCTGCTGCGCCGAGGGTCCGAGGTCACCGTCCTCGGCGCCGGCGAGCACGAGCGCGGGCACCGGGTTCGTCGTGTCGTCGGACCAGTCCTCGCGGCTGCCCCGCTCGAGCCAGGCACGCCACGCCTCGGGGTCGGTGCGCTCGACGTCGTACACCGCCGACCGCAGGCGGTCGGAGCGCAGGGTCGCGGCGGTGTTCGCGTCGACGAACTCGCCGGCGTGGTCGGTGTTGATGTGCCCGGCGGCGGCCCAGTCGAGCATGGCCTGTCGGCGGTCCTCACCCATGGGCTCGGGGGAGCGCGGCGATGCGGCCAGCAGGACGACGCCGCGCAGGCCGAAGAGGCCGTTCGCGCCCGAGATCGTGCGGTCCGCGACGATCGCGGCGACCTTGCCGCCCATCGAGTGTCCGACGAGTGCCCACTCCGTGACGCCGCTCCGTCCGATGGCCCGCTCGACGCGTTCGACCATGTCCTCGACGGTCGTGCCGGAGGACGCCGGGCTCGTCCCGAAGCCCGGGAGATCGATGCCGACCAGGTCGAGCACGTCCTCCAGCCGGTCGTGCAGCAGCGCGAACTCCTCGGAACTCGAGCCGAGGGCGTGGAGGCAGAACGCGGTGGCGGGCATGCGTTCGTTCCTACGCGTCGCGCCTTGTGGACAAGGAGTGGTGCTGTACCCCTCGTGATGGGAACGGGTGACATCCGGTAGAACCGAGGAGTGTTCCGACTCGGGTGCTCCGTCTTCCGCCGCCACGCCGGCGACGTCTTCGACCACGCCCGCGTCCGGCGCGCCGCCGCGATCGCGGCAGCGGCCCTCGTCGTGAGCGTGGTCGCCCTGTCCGGCCTGGAGGCACGGCTCGGCTGGACGGGGACCGGCCCCGTCCGCAGCGTGGTCGCGATCGCACTCCTCGCGCTCGGGGTCGGCCTGCTCGCGTTCGGGTGCATCCCGATCCGGCGTCCCCTCGAACCCGCCGCGACGATCAACGGCCGACCGGTCCGCGTGGACCTGCGGTTCGCCGCCCGGCCGACGACGAAGCGGTACCTCCGTCGACGCGCCGAGCCGGTCCTTCCCGAGGACCGCGACGCCGTCCTCACCGACACCCTGCTGCTCCGCCGCGGTCTCATCGCCCTGATCGGCCGCGCCGGCCCGCTCCTCGGCGCGGGGGTCGCGGCCGCGTGCGCCTGCGTCGTGACGGGCTGGACGCAGTGGTTCCCCCTGCTCTGGATCGCGGGCTACGCGTTCTCGGTCCCCGGCAGTCTCGTCGACCTCGGGCGTACCGAACGGGCGCGGCGCGCGGCGCTCGCCACTCCGGAGCCGCCACCGACCGACTGACCGAGCTCACTCCCCGGGCAGTGCGAGCTTGCTGCCGCTCGGGCCGCCCGGACGACCGCGCTTCGGGGGAGTCGGGGGCACGGGTGGGAGCGCGGACGCCTCCTCCCGGAGCTGCTCCTGTCTGCCGAGCGTGCGGATGCCGATGGCCCCGTAGCCGCCGGCGATCAGCGGCCACACCGGTGCGTACAGGAACACCGGGCCGTGGGCGACGGTCTCCGTGATCGCGACGAGGATCCCGCCGACCAGGCCGAACACCCACGACCCGAGCAGGAACGAGCTCTGCAGGGTTGCCCGGACGACGGGGTCGCGACTGACGTCGATGCCCCGCAGCACGATGTCCCGGTGCTCCGGCGCCACCGGCGGCGGGTTCCGGCCGTAGTAGCGGGCGACCGCCTCCTGCGTGCGCCAGCCGATCCCCGGCACGGGAAGGATCGCCCACCCCTTCGGTCCGATGCGGCAGAACACCATCGAGAACCCGCCCGCGGCGATGCCGAAGAGCAGGGCCGCCACCACGCCGGCCACGGTGATCCCGTCGGTCAGGGCCGCGACGACGAGCAGTCCGACGAACACCGCCGGCGCGACGATCGCCGCCACCACCACGAGCCGTCGTCGATCCCGGTCGGAGACGAGCTCGGGCAGCCGCGTGCGGAACACCTGCCAGCCGAGTCGGAACACCACTCCTGCCTACACGCGCTACCGTCGTCCGGTGATCGCCGAGACCGACCGCTGCCCCTGCCTGAGCGGGAACCCCTACGGCGAGTGCTGCGGCCCCCTGCACGCCGGCGCCCCCGCGCCGACCGCCGAACGGCTCATGCGCTCCCGGTTCACCGCGTTCGCACTCGGGCTCCCCGAGTACCTGCTCGCGACCTGGCACCCGAGCACGCGCCCGTCGTCCCTCGACCTCGACGACACGCAGCGGTGGACCCGGCTCGACATCGTCGGCACCCGCGCCGGCGGACCGTTCGACACCGCGGGCTCGGTCGCCTTCCGGGCGTACTGGCGCTCGGCGGACGAACGCGGCGTCCTCGAGGAGACGAGCGACTTCGTCCGGGAGGACGGCCGGTGGCTGTACGTCGACGGTGTCGTCAGCGCGGGCTGATCGACGGCTCCAGGCCGACAGCGGACCGCATCGCCCGACGCACCGCGGCCTCGTCGGGCAGCAGCTGGTCCTGGTCCCCGGTCAGGAAGAAGCGGATCTGCCCGATCGCCTGCTCGGTCAGCATGTCGAGACCGTTGAGCACCCGGCCGCCGGCGTCGGACCAGCGGGTCGCGGCGGCGGTCGGCCAGGGCTCGTAGGCGACGTCGAACAGCACCGCATCCGGGTCGGACGGCACCAGGTCGAGGCCGTCCGCGGCACCGCCCGGCAGCGTCGACAGGACGAATCCGTGGTGCGTGCCCGGGAGCTCGGTCAGCGCGTGCACCTCGAGGGACACCCCGAGACGGACGGCGAGGTCGACGAGGCGTCGGGACTTCGCAGGATCGCGCAGGAACACCCGCACGAGGACCGCCCCGAGCCGGACGGCAGCCGTGAGGGCGCTCGCCGCCGTCGCACCGCCGCCGAGGATCGTCGCCTCGCCCGGCAGGTGCCCCAGTGCCTCGACCGGCCGCACCAGCCCCTCGACGTCGGTGTTCGCACCCAGTCGCTCGACGTGGCCCCCGACCGTGCGGATGGCGACCGTGTTGGCGACCCCGAGCTCGTCGACGAGCGGAGTCGTGCGGTCGAGCAGCGGCAGCACCTCCCGCTTGAGCGGCATGGTGAGGCTGAGGCCGCGCCATTCCGGGCCCAGCCCCGCGACGAACGCACCGAGCCCGCCGGACGCCACCTCGTGCCTCCCGTACGTGAAGGGCACCCCCAGGACGTCGTAGGCCGCTGCGTGGAGGGTGGGCGAGAGCGAGTGTGCGACGGGGGAGCCGAGCACCGCGAGGTGGGAGCGGGCCGGATCGGAGTACTGCACCCGATCAGCGTACTCAGCCGCCGATGTCAGATGACTTAGGGTAGCCTTACCTCCGTGATCCGCTCCTCTTCCCGACTCCGCCGCGCGCTCGCAGCCGCGGGCGCCGTCGTCGCAGCATCCCTCGTCCTGGCCGGATGCGCGTCCGGCTCCGGCACCTCCACCGACGACGCGTCGTCCTCGACGAAGGCGGACGGTCAGTTCCCGGTGTCGATCACCACGGCTCTCGGCACCACCGAGATCACGACCGCCCCCAAGCGCGTCGTCGCGCTGGGCTGGGGTGACGCCGAGACCGCGCTCGAGCTCGGCGTGCAGCCCGTCGGCGCGAGCGACTGGCTCGGCTTCGGCGGCGACGGCGTCGGCCCCTGGCTCAAGGGTGCGTACACGAAGTCGCCGAAGATCATCCAGACGCTCGAGCCGAGCTACGAGGACATCATCAAGCTCAAGCCGGACGTCATCCTCGACACCAAGAGCTCGGGCGACGCCGACCGCTACGCGAAGCTCTCCGCGATCGCCCCGACCGTCGCCGTGCCCAAGGGCGGCGCGAACTACCTCACGACCACGAAGCAGCAGGTCGACATGATCGCGAAGGCACTCGGCAAGGAGTCCGAGGGCAAGAAGCTGCTGTCCGGCCTCGACGACGCCTACGCCGCGGCCCGCAAGGCGCACCCCGAGTTCGCGGGGAAGACCGCCGTCGTCGGCTCGTACTCGTCCGAGGGCTTCGGGGCGTACGCCTCGTCGGACAGCCGGTCGCAGTTCATGGAGAACCTCGGCTTCACCATCCCGAAGGCCATCGACCAGCAGGCCGGCAAGCAGTTCTCGGTGAGCCTCTCCGACGAGAACCTCGACCTGCTCGACGCCGACCTCACGCTCGTCCTGCCGATCTTCGTCGACGCCTCCGAGGCGTCCTCGAACAAGCTGTTCCAGAAGGTCCCGTCGGTCGAGGCCGGACACGACATCGTCTTCGACGACAAGGACGTGTCGAACGCGTTCTCGATCGGTACCACCGCAGCGATCGAGTGGGCGCTCGACAAGCTGCCCTCGCAGTTCGCGGAGAAGCTCGGCTGACGCCGGCCCCGTCACGACGACGCCCCCGCCGGTCAGGCGGTGGGGGCG
>NZ_JBPUGH010000017.1:0-34926 GCF_051548005.1 Curtobacterium flaccumfaciens
GTCCCCAGCCGTTCATCGGCGGGCAGGCGACCCCGCCCGCCCCGATGTCGCCGAAGGCCCGCAAGGTGCTCGTCCGCTCCCTCGTCGCCGCGGGCGTCGTCGTGGTGGTCGTCGTCGCGGGTGCCGTGACCACCGGCGTCCTCCGCTCGAACGTGTGGGGCCCCGCTCCGACGGCTCGGAACTACGTCGAGGCCATCGCCCGCGGCGACGCCGAGACCGCGTCCCGGATGACCGAGGCGCCGTCGAACGCGTCCATGCTCGACGCCGCCGTGCTGAAGAGCGCCGAGGACCGTCCGACGAACGTCCGCATCGGCCGCGTCTCCACCTCGGGCGACACCGCGTACGCCACCGTCCGCTACCAGCAGGGCGGCTCGGCCCGCACGGGCGACATCACGCTCGAGCGCACCGGGACCTCGTTCCTCGTGAAGGACGAGTGGCGCGTCACGAAGCCGCTCGCCGACCGCGTGTCGATCACGGCGAGCGACGTGCTCGAGGGCGCGGACGTGACCGTCGGCGGGAAGAAGGTCGGCGCGATCGAGAACGGCGCGTTCGAGTCGCTCGCCTACCCCGGCAGCTACGAGGTCGAGGTCGGCGGGACGGAGTACTTCACGGGCGGGACGAAGACCGTCAAGGTCGGTGCGTCCGCCGCCCCGTACGTGTCCTTCCAGCCGACGGCGACGAAGGCCCTCGAGCGCGACGCCGAGCAGTACGTGTCGGACCTCATCGACACCTGCGCCGAGAAGACCGACATCGGCTACGGCGACGGCTGCCCCTGGTACGGCCCGTACGACGCGCAGGGCTCCGTGCAGTACACCGTGAAGTCGAAGCCCGAGCTGACGGTCGAGTCGTCCGGCAGTGGCTACGTCGAGGTGAAGAGCACGACGGACGGGCAGATCGCGTACTCCTACGAGGACTTCTTCGGCGACGCCAAGAAGGGCGACGACACCTTCGACGTCGACACCTACCTGAAGGTCGAAGACGGCAAGCTCGTCTCCGCGTACTGAGCACACCCACACCACGGCGACGGCCGGTCCGGGACCCCCGGGCCGGCCGTCGCCGTACGCTGGGCCGATGGTCATGACGAGGGCGTGGCGGAACGGTGCCGCAGCGGAACGCGACTTCCCGGTCGAGCGGGTCTCCGACCTCGTCGCCGAACCCGACACCTTCGTGTGGGTGGACCACACCGACCCGCGACCGGAGGACCTCGCCGACCTCGAGGAGGAACTCGGGGTGCACGCCCTCGCTGTCGAGGACGCGCTCGAGGGCGGCCAGCGGCCGAAGCTCGACCGGTACCGCGAGAGCCTGTTCCTCGTCGTCTACGACATCAGCGGCCGCACCGACACCGGAGAACTCGTGAGCCACGAGGTCAAGGCGTTCGTGACGAAGCGGGCACTCATCACCATCCACGGCGCTGACGTGGACCTCCGCGACGTCGAGCACCGACTCGACGCGAACGCCGACATCGCCGACCACGGTGTCCCGTGGCTGATGTGGGCGCTGCTCGACACGGTGGTCGACCACGCCTCGGACGTCGTGGAGGACCTCGACCAGGCCGTCAGCGCACTCGAGGACGACCTGTTCGAGCACGGCAGCAGCCGCGAACGGCAGATCCAGCGCCGGTCGTTCGCACTCCGGAAGCAGCTCGGCGTGCTCCGTCGACTCGTCGTCCCGACCCGGGACAGCGTCACGTCGGTCCTGCACGGCGACGCGGAGCTCGTGGTCGACGGCATCCGGCCGTACTTCCGCGACGTGCAGGACCACCTGGTGACGATCGCGGACTCGGTCGAACAGCTGCGTGACGCGGTGGGCAGCGGGCTCGACACAAACCTCGGCATCGCGTCGAACCACCAGAACGTCGTCATGAAGAAGGTCACCGGCTGGGCGGCCATCATCGCCATCCCGACGGCCATCACCGGGTTCTTCGGGCAGAACGTCAAGTTCCCGGGCGAGAGCGCGTGGAGCGGCCTCTACGCCTCGGTCGGGCTGATCGTCGCGTCGTCGCTCGTGCTCTACCGGGTCTTCAAGAGCAAGGACTGGCTCTAGCAGCACGGCCTGCAGCCGCACTGCGAGTCCGTCAGATCCGCAGCGCGAGCACCCCGGCCACGACCGTCAGCGGCGCGACGACGCACCCGAGTGCCATGTACCGCCCCCACGACAGGTGCACGCCCTCGGAGGCGAGGCGCGCGTGCCAGAGCAGCGTCGCGAGGGACGCCCACGGCGTGATCAGGCACCCGGCGTTCACCCCGACGAGGAGCGCCGCGTACCGCAGTGCCTCGTGTCCGGCCGCTGGCTCGAGCACGAGGTAGGCCGGCAGGTTGTCGATCGCGTTCGCCGCGACCGCTCCGGCCCCGCCGAGCGCGAGCAGCGAGCCGGTACCGGTGCCGCCGGGCAGCGCGTCCACGATCGGGTCGGTCAGGCCCGTGGTGTGCAGGGTCTCGACGACGACGAAGAGTCCGGCCGCGAAGATGAGCGTCGACCACGGCACGCGCGAGATGCGCAGTTCCGACGGCGCCCGGAAGGCGGCCACGACGACGAGCAGCACGGCGGCGACGACCGCGGCGATCCACACGGTGACCCCGGCGGTCAGGGCGACGACGAGCGCGACGAGGACCGCCGACGCCGACCAGAAGAACACGGGGTCGGACGCCCGACGGACCGGCACGGGCGTGTAGCGGCCGAACAGCTTCCCGCGGAAGACGACGAGGAGCACCGCGCACGGGATGACGACCCCGGCGAGCGCTGCCCACACCATCAGGCCCGCGAACGGGATCGGCCCGTCGAGCCCGATGCGGTCGACGGCGAGCAGGTTCGTGAGGTTCGACACGGGCAGCAGGAGCGACGCGGTGTTCGCGAGCCAGACCGTGGTGAGCGCGAAGGGCATCGGCGGCAGGTCCACGCGGCGCGCGAGCGTGATCACGATCGGGGTCAGGAGCACCGCCGTCGTGTCGATCGACAGGAACACGGTGCAGACGACGGCGAGCACGACGACCGCGGCCCAGAGGCCGATCGTCCGTCCGCCGCCGACGCGGGCGGCGAGGTCGGCGAGGCGGTCGAAGACCCCGGCGTCCGCGGCGAGCTCGGCGACGATCGTGAGGCCGAGCACGAAGCCGAGCACCGGCACGACACGGTCGGCGAGCTCGGCGAGGTCGGACAGGGGCAAGAGCCCGAGGGCGACGCACACGGCACCGACCACGAGCAGGACTCCGCCGATGACGGCCTGACGCACGCTGACTCCTCACGAGCGCACCGGCCCAGGGGTGACCGGCGGCGCTCCAATGTAGCGGCCGGTAGCGTTGACGGGACGACCAGGAGGAGGAACCCGTGCGGAAGTTCATGTTCAGCGGTGCTGTGTGGAGTTCGATCATCAGCGGCTACAGCGTGGTGCAGACCACCCGGCAGGGTCCGCGCGACTGGCGCCTCGCGCTCACCTGGGTGGCGTGGCTCGCGACGACGATCGTCGCCATCGGCACGGTGGTCGAGGACGATCGCGCCGTGAAGGCGCGTCAGCCGTAGGGCTGGACCCGGCGGGTCGCGACGCGACCACACGACGGACGGGAGGCACGTGGCGGGTCCGCCACGTGCCTCCCGTCCGTCCGTGGCGGGTCTAGGGCACGTCCGACGGCCGCACGTCGGACGTGCTGATCGGACCGGTGAACATCGCGGCGCGCTCGTCGTGCTCGCCGCCGAACAGCGCGGACGACGCTGCGGTCGACGCACCGCGTCGACGCGGGGCGGCGACGTCCTCGACCATGAGCACGCGCTGCACCGGTTGCGCGTCCGGGTGGGTGCGCTGGATCCAGGCGACGAGCTCCTCGCGCACGTAGCAGCGCAGGTCGAAGAGCGACGGTGCGTCGTGTGCCGTGACCAGCACGCGGACGTGCACGAAGCCCTGCACGGCGTCGGTGACCTGGAGCACCTGCACCCGGCGGTCCCACAGCTCGGTGCGCTCGAGGATGCGTTCGAGCTCGAGCCGCATGTCACCCGGGCGGACCCGCCAGTCGAGGTCGAACTCGACCTCGCCGAGCAGTTCGCTGTTCGTCCGGGTCCAGTTCTCGAACGGGGTGCTCGTGAAGTACGTCGACGGGAGCACGAAGCGCCGGTCGTCCCAGAGGTGCACGACGACGTAGGTGAGGGTGATCTCCTCGATCCTCCCCCACTGCTGCTCGACCACGACCACGTCGTCGACCCGGATGGACCCGGAGAAGGCGAGCTGCATGCCGGCGAACACGTTGCCGAGCGTCGACTGCGCGGCCAGGCCGGCGATGACCGAGATGAGTCCTGCGGAGGCGAGGACGCTCGCGCCGGCGGCCTCGACACCCGGGAAGGTCAGCAGGATCGCCCCGACGGCGATGATGACGAGCACCGCCACGGTGAGACGGCGCAGCACGAGCACCTGGGTCTTCACACGGCGGGCGACGCGGTTGTCGGGCACGTCGGTGCGGTAGCGGTGGAGGCCGAGGGACTCGAGGAAGATCGCGACCTCGCAGGCGAGCCAGCAGCCGGTGCCGATCACGGCGATGAGGAACACGTGCGAGACCTCGTCTCGCCACGGGTACGCGCGGGTGTCCGGGACGCTCGTCGCGAACGCCGTCCAGAGCAGGGCGATGAGCAGCACGGTGCGGAACGGGTGCTTCGTCCGGCGGGAGAGGACGGACGCCCAGCGTTCACGCCGTGCGAGGGAGCGGAAGACGAGGTGGGTGACGAGCGCCGCGACGGCTGTGACGAGCAGGGCGAACCCGACCGCGACGAGGAGTCGGAGGAGGATGTCCATCCCTCCATGCAACCAACACGGGGGCGCCCGGGGTCCAGCCGGGCGGGTTGTGTGCCACCCCGGGCCGTTGACACCTGTAGCGTGTCGCGCATGACAGCGCAGAACGACACGGGAGCCCGTCGCGCCCCCGCGCAGGACTTCTCGCACGAGCAGGAGGGCTACCAGCACGGTCTGAAGCCCCGGCAGTTGCAGATGATCGCGATCGGCGGGGCCATCGGCACCGGCCTCTTCCTCGGTGCCGGTGGACGGCTCAACTCCGCGGGCCCCGCGCTCGCCATCACCTACCTGGTGGCCGGCGTCTTCGCGTTCTTCATCCTCCGGGCCCTCGGCGAGCTCGTGCTGCACCGCCCCTCCTCGGGGTCGTTCATCTCGTACGCGCGTGAGTTCTACGGTGAGAAGTTCGCGTACGCCGCCGGCTGGATGTACTTCCTGAACTGGGCGATGACCTCGATCGTGGACACCACCGCGGTCGCGCTCTACATGCAGTACTGGAAGCCGTTCACCTCCGCACCGCAGTGGCTCATGGCGCTGATCGCGCTCGTGGTCGTCCTCGCGGCGAACCTCGTGGCGGTCAAGGTCTTCGGCGAGCTCGAGTTCTGGTTCGCGCTCATCAAGGTCGCCGCCCTCGTCGCGTTCCTCGTGGTCGCGCTCGTGTGGCTCATCTTCGCGTTCCCCGTCGAGACCGGTGGCCAGGCGGTGCAGACCGGGTTCTCGATCCTGCAGAACAACGACGGCGTGTTCCCGAACGGCCTGCTGCCCGCGGTGCTCGTGATCCAGGGTGTCGTGTTCGCGTACGCCGCCATCGAGCTCGTCGGCACGGCCTCGGGCGAGACGCAGGACACCGAGAAGGTCATCCCGCGCGCCATCAACTCCGTCGTCTTCCGCATCGCGGTGTTCTACGTCGGCTCGGTCGTGCTGCTGTCGCTCCTGCTGCCCTACACCTCCTACAAGGAGGGCGAGAGCCCGTTCGTGACGTTCTTCTCGTCCATCGGCAACCCGCAGGTCGGGCAGGTCGTCGGGTCGATCATGAACTTCGTCGTGCTCACCGCGGCGCTGTCGTCGCTGAACGCCGGCCTGTACTCGACCGGCCGTGCGCTGCACTCGATGGGCATGAACGGGTCCGCGCCGAAGTGGACCACGAAGATGTCCCGCGGCGGCGTCCCGTACGCGGGCATCCTGCTCACGGCGGGCTTCACGGTCGTCGGCGTCGTGCTCAACTACTTCGTGCCGGCACAGGCGTTCGAGATCGCGCTCAACGTGGCGAGCCTCGGCATCATCACCGCGTGGGGCACGATCATCCTCTGCCAGATGAAGCTGCGGAGCTGGGCGAAGCAGGGTCTCGCGAAGGAGCCCACGTTCCGCCTGCCCGGTGCCCCGGTGACCGCGTGGCTGACCCTGGCGTTCCTGGCGTCGGTCATCGTGCTCATGGCGATCGACTACCCGGTCGGCACCTACACGATCGCGTCCCTCGTGATCATCATCCCGCTCCTCATCGTCGGCTGGTTCCTGCAGCGCGACCGGATCCTCCGCATCGCGGCCCTCCGCGAGGGCGTCACCGGGCCGTACCCGGTCACCGGCCGCGACCCCGCGAACCAGGTGCGTCGCGACGGGGCGGGTGACCCGTCCGGGAAGTGACGCGTCCTCCGCGATCCGTGACGGGTCCGGCCTCCGCCGATAGCATCGGCGGGTGCCGGACCCGTCGCTCATCCCCTCGCTCGACCTGCAGCTGACCTGGCGCGGCACGTTCGGCCGCGTGCGCGTCTTCCACGACCGGGTCACCGCCGAGACCAGCTACGAGCGGCCCGGTCGCACCGAGGTGCCGATGGGCTCGGTGCGCGGCTGGCGTGTCGGCCCGTGTGACGTCGACGCGGTGTGCGTCGAGTTCGTCACCGATGACGAGACCTACCGGGTGCTGCTCGACACCACGGACGAGCGGGTCGCGGACCACGCCCTGCGCCGGGTGCTCGGTCCGCCCCTGGCGGACTGACGTCCGCCGTTCGGGCATCGACGCGGAACGACGACGCCGTCGTCGGGCGACGACGGTCGTGTCGCGGAGGGACGGCGCCCGGTCGCTCGATCGTTCAGCCGCTCGGCCACTGCCGGCCTCGGCAGCGTCATCGAGTTGCCGGTTCGCGTCGTGGAACCCATCACGAGGGCCGACGGGAGGCCCGTGGCGGCGCCGCCACGGGCCTCCCGTGCCGGAGACGCGGACGACGCTGTGCGGCGGTGCGTCCGCTGCGCGTCCGCCGATCAGACCAGGAGGAGGATGCCCGCCACGACCGACGCCACCGCGATCGCGAGCGCGATCACGACGAGGATCAAGTGCACGCGCCAGAACGTCGTCGGCTTGCCGGCGGCGTCCCGCGCCCGCGGGTCCTTCGCGACCCGCTGGAAGAAGCGCGGCCAGGCGACGACGTTGAAGACGGCGCCGATGAACAGGACGAGGGCGGCGAAGACGAGCACGTGCTGATCGTACCGGCCGGAGTCGTCGTACCCGCTGGTGCTGTCGTACCGGCCGGATCTGTGCCGCACGGCTGGTGCTGTGCCGCCCGGTGGGGCTCGGCCGCCCCCAACGCGGTCGAGACCCACCGGCCTGTAGCAATTGCTACAGACCCTACACGGCGGGTCCGGACCCGTCGACCTCAGGCGGGGTCGAGGGCTCCCTCGGCGGCAGCGAGGACCGCACGCTCCTCTGGCGTCAGCACCGTCCGGCTCGCCCGTGCCCCGTCGTTGATCTCGACGATCGCCCGGCTCAGGCGGGTCTCCGGGTCCGAGGTCGTCGGGTACGCGTTGTCCGTGCCGATGCGGTCGTGGAGCGGCTGCAGGCTCCGGATCGCCCGCTCCACGGCGCCCGTCCGGCGCGCACGCCAGACCTGGTGGCCGATGACGAGCAGGAGCATCCCGGACGCCACGCACAGCACGGCGCCGGGCGTGGTGACGTCGTAGGGCAGCGACAGCGACCGGGTCACCGTGAGGTCCCCGGCGAGGTGCGCGACGTCCATCACGACGACCACGACCATCCGGACCACGCCGAGCACGCCACCGAGCACGAGCACCCAGAGGCCGATGCGGTCGGTCAGTCCGCGGGCCTCACGGAGCCGGAGGAGGCAGATGAGTCCGGTCGCGCCGAGCGCCACGCCGAGGTACACCGTCTGCGAGACGGAGTAGACCACGGCGGCGGGTTGCGAGCCGGCGTCGAGCATGAAGGTCGTCGTGGTCGGTGGCTTGTCGAGCACGGTGAAGGCCGTCACGACGACGACGAGCACGACCGCGCACACGACGACGATCACGGTCCGCAGCCAGCGCCGACCGGACCCGACGGCCTTCGCGACGCCCCACAGCAGCGTGCTCGTCCCCGCGACCATGAGGCAGTCGCTCACCACGGTGACGAGGTTGCAGCCGCCGAACAGCGGATCGACCCACCGGTAGAGCGGGTCGACGTTCGTCACGATCGTCGCCGCGAAGAGCAGGAAGGTGACGGCGAGGGTGCGGTCCTGTCCCCGTTGGAGGACGAAGAGCACGATCGTGCCGGCGACGAGCAGGAGCGCCTGGGCGACGGCCAGGATCACCGCGGCACCAACGGGTGGCGGTCGGCGCTCAGGTGCGCGTCGGTGCTCACCCGAAGACCCCGCGGAAGTCGCTCGGACGGGTCCGGGCAGCACGGATGACCTGCGCCAGCCGGTCGGCGAACAACTCGGCCTCGCGTTCGAACGCGTTGTCGAACAGTCCGCGGGCCATCACCCGCTCAACCTTGTACTCCGGCAGGTCCGGGATCACGTCACGGATGTACGCCGACAGCGCCTGGGCCTCCTGGTGCCGGTGCAGCACGTGCCCGAGCTCGTGCCCGATGACGAACGACCGGAAGGTCTGCGACGGCGTCGGCGAGATCATCACGAGGTGGCGGTCCTCGAGCGTGGCGACGAAGCCGCACACGGGTTCCTCCGCGAGGAACGCCTCTTCACGGACGACGATGGGCTTCCCGACGACCGCGGCCGCCGCGGCGACGGCGTCGTCGACGTCCGACCAGCCCTCGGCGTCCGCCCGTGCCCAGAACGCCTCGACGAAGTCGGCGCTCACGCGACGCTCCCCCGCTGCGACTCCTCCTCGAGCACCTCGGCGATCCGCCGCAGTGCCTCGGCCGAGAGCTCCCCCGGGAAGGTCCGGGCCGCGAAGCCGCTCACGCGCGCCGAGCGCAGGGAGCGCACGAGGGCGAGCTGCGCGCTGATCCGCTCCGGGACCGCGCTGTCCTCGAGCAGGAACCGCTCGTCGACCTCGAAGAACCCGGCGAGCAGACGGAGCAGACCGGAGTCGCGGTTGCGCCGGCCGTCGCCGGAGCACATGTACGTCCACTTCGCCCGGGAGAGCGATCCACCGTGGGCGGCGACGTACTCCTCGACCGCGGCGAACGGTACGGGGGCGCCGCGCTGCGACTCCTCGAAGTCGAGCAGCAGGTTCAGCCGCCGGGCGAGCTCGGCGGCGTCGAGGGCCCCGCCCCGGTCGTCGACGACGTTCTCCATCTCGATCCGACTCCTCCCCGGTCGTCAGCAGTGCAGGACATGGTAGCGCCGGTAGCCTCGATCCGGTGAGCGCGCCCCTCCCCTCCACCGTCGCGGCCCCGGTCGAGCACGAGGTCGTCGTCACGAAGTCGCGCTTCATCACCACCGTCGCACCCGTGGCGGACGTCGCCGACGCCGACCGTGTGATCGCCGCGGTCCGGAAGCGGCACTGGGACGCGCGCCACCACTGCACGGCGATGGTGACGGGCGTCCTCGGCGACCAGGCGCGCTCCTCCGACGACGGCGAACCGAGCGGCACCGCCGGGGTCCCGATGCTCGAGGTCCTGCGTCGCCGTGGCCTCACCGACCTGGTCGCGGTGGTCACGCGCTACTTCGGCGGCGTGAAGCTCGGGGCCGGCGGACTCGTCCGGGCGTACTCGTCCGCGGTGGCGGAGACCCTCGACCGAGCGATCGTCGTGCCGCGACGGTCGTTGACCCGCGCGACGGTCGCGGTCCCGCACGCCGAGGCCGGGCGGATCGACAACGTGCTCCGCGAGTGGGTCCGGCACCACGACGCGGTCCTCGGCGAGCCGGCGTACGGAGCGGTCGCAGCGTTCGAGCTGTGGGTCCCGGCCGTCGAGCGTGGACCACTCCGAGCGGACCTCGCCGCGGTGTCGGCGGGCTCCGTCGACCCGGTGTTCGGCGAGGAGCGGATCGTCGACGTCCGCCCCGACTGATTTCGGGTCCGGAGCGCCACTCGGGCGTGTCGCACGGCGGCGGCGACGCGAGCCCGGGAACGACGAAGGCCCCGGTCCGTTCGGACCGGGGCCTTGCTGGTGCACCCCCTGGGACTTGAACCCAGAACCCACTGATTAAGAGTCAGTTGCTCTGCCAATTGAGCTAGAGGTGCGTTCGCTGCGTTCCGTTTCACCGTGCTGCAACGGGAAACAACAATAGCATGGCTTCCGGGTGCTCACGACCACCGGGCACCACGATCGAACAGGAGCACCATGACCGACCGTCTCGCTGCCGGCGACACCGCCCCCGACTTCACCCTCCCGGATCAGGACGGCACGGAGCACACACTGTCCGACCTCCGCGGCGAGAAGGTCATCGTGTACTTCTACCCGGCGGCGTCCACCCCGGGCTGCACGACGGAGGCCTGCGACTTCCGCGACAACATGTCGTCGCTGCAGGCGGCCGGCTACGAGGTCCTCGGCGTCTCGAAGGACGAGCTCCCCGCGCTCAAGAAGTTCCAGCACGAGCAGGCGCTCTCGTTCCCGCTGCTGAGCGACCCCGACCTCGCGGTGCACAAGGCGTACGGCGCGTGGGGCGAGAAGAACAACTACGGGAAGATCGTCACCGGCACGATCCGCTCGACGATCGTCGTCGACGAGGGCGGCACCGTCCAGCTCCCCCTCTACAACGTGAAGGCCACGGGCCACGTGGCCAGCCTGCGGAAGAAGCTCGGCCTGGTCTGATCGCCTGAGCGCACGCACTGGAGGCCCGGTGCAGGTCCACGGGACCGGCACCGGGCCTCCAGGCTGTTGCGTCAGTCCCCGTCGGCGTCCTGGCGGGCTCAGTCCCCGTCGACGTCCTGGCGGACGAGGGCGGCCGTGACCGGCCGCGAGAGCACGAGCGTGATGGCGAGCAGCGCGGGGATGAGCAGCAGCCACCCGAACCAGGCGACGCGGAAGACCCCCTGGAAGGCACCGATCGCCAGCGCGCCCTGCATCACCTGCCAGACGATGATCCCGGAACGCACCCAGGGACGGCGGTTCCGCAGCCCCACGAAGAGGGCGCCGAGCCAGAGCGCCGCGATCGCGGTGAGGATCGTCAGCGCGATCCCGGAGGCGAGGCTCGTCGCCGGCGAGGTGACCAGTTCGACCAGGAGCCACACCGTGACGCCAGCCAGCGCGAGGAACTCGAGGCCGAGCACGACCTGCAGCACCGTGAACGCCGGCGTGCGCTGTCCGGGGTCCGCGGACTCGTCGGGTGTGGTGTCGTGCACAGCGATCCTCCAGCGTCGGAACCCTTGATTTGCCCCTACCAGTATGGAACGATATTCGAGGTCGTTTGGACGGCACGATGTGGTGTGCGTCTCCCGTGGTTCGACGCTCCTCCCCCGAGCGTTCAGCGGGCGTCAGACTCGCTTCCAGCGGATCCCTCCCCCACAGGGTGTCCCCTCATGCTCAGCATGCCCAGCGTTCCGATCCCCGAACCACGTCCACGGCTGCCGTTCGAGCATCGACATCAAGGAGCACCACACATGGACTGGCGTGACCAGGCAGCTTGCCTCACCGCGGACCCCGAGCTCTTCTTCCCGGTCGGGAACACCGGCCCCGCAGTTGACCAGATCGAGAAGGCCAAGTCGGTCTGTGCCCGCTGCACCGTCACCGAGATGTGCCTGCAGTACGCCCTCGAGAACAACCAGGACTCGGGCGTCTGGGGTGGCCTCAGCGAGGACGAGCGTCGTGCGCTGAAGCGCCGCGCCGCCCGCGCCCGCCGCGCCTCCTGACGCAACAGCACCGCACGTCCGAAGCCCGCCGCCCCGATCGGGGTGGCGGGCTTCGTCGTGCGGTGGCCGGGCCGGGGCGAGCAGGGTGCTCGGGCGGACAAGACCGCGCGGGACGTGCGGGGCTACGCCGCGGGGGCTACCGTCAGCCAGCGGAACGGGATCGAGATGCCGACCTCGGTGCCGCTGCCGGTGAGGGTGTGCCAGTCGATCGTCCCGCCGAGCTCGCCCTGGATGAGCGTCCGGACGATCTGCGTGCCGAGCCCCGACCCGACCTTCCCCTCCGGGAGGCCCCGGCCGTTGTCACGCACCTGGATCTCGAGGTGGTCGTCGTAGCGGTGCGCGACGATCTCGACCTCACCGTCGCGGCCGTCCAGCCCGTGCTCGACGGCGTTCGTCACGAGCTCCGTGAGCCCGAGTGCGAGCGGGGTCGCCGCCTCCGAGGGCAGGTTGCCGAACTCGCCGGTCTTCTTCGGCCGGACGGTGGTGTTGTGGGACGCCGCGACCTCGGTCACGAGCTTGAGCACCGAGTCGAACACCTGGTCGAAGTCGACGTTCTGGCTCAGCCCGGTCGAGAGGGTGTCGTGCACGACCGCGATCGCCGCGACCCGGCGCATGGCGTTCTGCAGTGACGTACGGGCCTCCTCGGAGTGGGTACGTCGTGCCTGGATGCGGAGCAGCGACGCGACCGTCTGGAGGTTGTTCTTCACCCGGTGGTGGATCTCCCGGATCGTCGCGTCCTTCGTGATGAGCTCGCGCTCCTGGTGGCGCAGCTCGGAGACGTCGCGGCAGAGCACGATCGCGCCGATGCGCTCACCGTGGTCGCGGAGCGGGATCGAGCGCAGGGAGACCGTCACCCCCTTCGCCTCGACGTCCGCGCGCCACGGTGCCCGCCCCGTGACCACCAGCGGCAGCGACTCGTCGACGTCGAGCTTCGACCCGATGAGCTCGGTCGTCACCTCGGCGAGGGACTTCCGCTCGAGCTCTCCCTCGAACCCCATGCGGTTGAACGCGCTCAGCCCGTTCGGGCTCGCGAAGGTGACGACACCGTTCGTGTCGAGGCGCAGGAGCCCGTCGCTCGCGCGTGGCGCCCCACGTCGCGGGCCGGCGGGCGCCCCGAGGTCCGGGAAGTCACCCGTGGCGATCATGCCGAACAGGTCGTTGGCACTGGCGGTGAAGTTCAGCTCCTGCCGGCTCGGCGTCCGCATCTCGTCCTGGTTCGAGTGCCGGGTGACGACGGCGATCGGGCGCTCGGTGGTCTCCGCGCTGTTCGCCGAGAGCCGGCGGAGCACCGGGATCGCCCGTACCCGCGTCGGGGTGTCCTCGTACCAGTCGGGCTCCGCGGAGTCGACGACCTTCGAGCCGACGAAGCACCGGGTCACCTGGTCGCGCCACTCCTCGCGGATCTCCTGGCCCACGATGTCGCGGTAGAAGAGCGTCGCGGCGGAACTCGGACGTGCGTGCGCGACGGCGACGAACGAGCCGTCCTCCGCGGTCGGCACCCAGAGCACCATGTCGGCGAACGAGAGGTCGGCGAGCAGCTGCCAGTCCCCGACGAGCAGGTGGAGCCACTCCACATCGGCTTCGGAGGAACGGCCTTGCGCGAGGACGAGGTCACTGAGGGTCGACACCTGGCCAAGTCTAGGTGTCGGTCTGTGTGGACAACGCCGCGTTCTCCACAGCTCGGCCGCTTTTGTATTTCTCATTTTGCACTCGCCATACGCTCAGCCCGATGGAAGGGGCAGGGGTGGCGCAACGAGCGGTGCAGCAGGAGTCGGCAGAGCCGGAGGAGACGGGAACGCGGTCCGCGCCGCCGAGGCTGCAGGCCGTGCCCGACGCGGCCGAGGTGCCGACACCCGACCGTGTGACGCTCACCGAGGCCGACGAGACCGCCCGCGCGCTCGCGCTCTGCGTCGTCGAGATCCTCAGCGGTGCCCGCGAGGTCGACAGCATCGCCCGGTGGATCACCGAGGACGTGCACCGGCACCTCCAGCACCGCGCTGCGCTCGCCGCGCGGAACCGTTCCGCGACGCGACGACCACTCCGACGCCCCGTGCTCCGGGCCGAGCGCGTGGTCAGCTGCTCCCCCGCGGCCGGAGTCGTCGAAGCGACGGTCGTCGTGCACGGCCGCAGCCACGCCAGGGCGGTCGCGATCCGACTCGAGGTGCGGAAGGCGCGATGGCGCGCGACCGCGGTCGGCGTGCTCTGACCACACGGCGCCACGCGGCACCACGCGGCGCGAGTCTCGCGGTGAGCGACGATCCTCGCACTGCGGAGCACGAGGCTCGTCGCTCAGGGCGAGACTCGTGCATGTGCGCACGCGCAGACGGACGGGAGCACGCCCCGCTCAGGGCGAGACTCGTGGGTGTGCGCACGCGCAGACGGACGGGAGGCGCGGTGCCAGCTGGCACCGCGCCTCCCGTCCGTCTCTTGTGGCGTCAGCCGCGCTTCGCCGCGCGACGTTCGGCGCGGTTGTTCGCCGCCGCCTGGCCGGAAGCCGTCGCCGCGGTGCCGAACGCGGAGCCCTGCTCCGGACCCTGGGCCTCCTCGGCCTCGGCTTGCGCACGCTGCGCGCGCGCCGTCGCGGCCTGCTCGAGGCGACCCTGCTCGTCGCGGACCTCGACCTCACCGTCGATGGACGGTGCCGAGTACTCGAGACCGCTCGTCTCCTCCTCGCCGAGGCCCTTCGCCTCGATGACCGCGTTCTCGCCGTCGGACTGCACCTGCACCTCGAGGTTGAAGAGGTACCCGACAGACTCCTCGCGGATCTGTCCCATCATGCTCTGGAACAGGGCGTAGCCCTCGCGCTGGTACTCGACCAGCGGGTCGCGCTGCGCCATCGCACGGAGGCCGATGCCGTCCTTGAGGTAGTCCATCTCGTAGAGGTGGTCCCGCCAGCGACGGTCGATGACGGAGAGCACGACGCGCCGCTCGAGCTCGCGCATGGCCTCGTCACCGAGGAGCTCCTCGCGCTTCTGGTAGGCCAGCTGCGCGTCCGACAGGATCTCGCGGCCGAGGAACTCGCGAGTCGCCTTGCCCTTGGACCCGGCCTCGGTGATGACCTCGTCGATGGAGATCGAGATCGGGAAGAGCGTCCCGAGCTCGGTCCACATGGCGTCGAGGTCCCAGTCGTCGGGCGAGCCCTCACCGGTGTGGGTGTCGATCACGTCGTCGACGACGCTCTTGAGGAACGTCTGCGCGCGGTCGTGGATGTCGTCGCCCTCGAGGATGTGCCGGCGGTCGCTGTAGATCGCCTCGCGCTGCCGGTTCAGGACGTCGTCGTACTTGAGCACGTTCTTGCGGATCTCGGCGTTGCGGCCCTCGACCTGCGCCTGCGCCGAACGGATCGCACGGCCGACGAGCTTGTTCTCGATCGCGAGGTCGTCCGGGACGTTCGAGCGACCCATGAGGCTCTCGGCGGCGCCGGAGTTGAACAGGCGCATCAGGTCGTCGGTGAGCGACAGGTAGAACCGGCTTTCGCCCGGGTCTCCCTGGCGACCGGAACGACCGCGCAGCTGGTTGTCGATGCGGCGGGACTCGTGGCGCTCGGTACCGAGGACGTAGAGACCGCCGGCTTCGCGGACCTTGTCGGCCTCGTCCTTGATCTCTGCCTTGACGCGCTCGAAGACGTCGTCCCAGGCGGCCTCGTACTCCTCCGGGGTCTCCGTCGGCGACAGGCCCTTGGCGTGCATCTCCTGCACGGCGAGGAACTCGGAGTTGCCGCCGAGCATGATGTCGGTACCACGGCCGGCCATGTTCGTGGCGACGGTCACCGCGCCGAGCCGACCAGCCTGCGCGACGATCGCGGCTTCACGCGCGTGGTTCTTCGCGTTGAGGACCTCGTGCTTGACGCCCTTCTTCGCGAGGAGCTTCGACAGGTACTCGGACTTCTCGACGCTCGTGGTGCCGACGAGGACGGGCTGGCCCTTCTCGTGGCGCTCGGCGATGTCCTCGGCGACCTGCTCGAACTTCGCCTTCTCGTTCTTGTAGACGAGGTCGGTCTGGTCGATGCGCTGCATCGGCTTGTTCGTCGGGATCGGGACCACGCCGAGCTTGTAGGTCGACATGAACTCGGCCGCTTCGGTCTCCGCGGTACCGGTCATGCCCGAGAGCTTCTGGTACAGGCGGAAGTAGTTCTGGAGCGTGACGGTCGCGAGGGTCTGGTTCTCCGCCTTGACCTCGACGCCCTCCTTCGCCTCGATCGCCTGGTGGATGCCCTCGTTGTAGCGACGACCCATCAGGATGCGGCCGGTGTGCTCGTCGACGATGAGGACCTCGCCGTTCATCACGACGTAGTCCTTGTCGCGCTTGAACAGCGAGACGGCCTTGATGGAGTTGTTGAGGAACGAGATGAGCGGGGTGTTCGCCGACTCGTAGAGGTTGTCGATGCCGAGGTAGTCCTCGACCTTCTCGATGCCGGGCTCGAGCACGCCGACGGTGCGCTTCTTCTCGTCGACCTCGTAGTCCTCGCCCGGGGTGAGGCGCTTGGCGATCGAGGCGAACTCGGTGAACCAGCGGTTGGCCTCGCCCGACGAGGGACCGGAGATGATGAGCGGCGTGCGGGCCTCGTCGATGAGGATCGAGTCGACCTCGTCAACGATGGCGAAGAAGTGCCCGCGCTGCACCATGTCCGACGCCTGCCACGCCATGTTGTCGCGCAGGTAGTCGAAGCCGAACTCGTTGTTCGTGCCGTAGGTGATGTCCGCGGCGTACTGCTCACGGCGCTCGGCCGGCGACTGGTTGGCGATGATGCAGCCGGTGGTCATGCCGAGCGCGCGGAAGACGCGGCCCATGAGCTCCGACTGGTACGACGCGAGGAAGTCGTTGACGGTGATGACGTGCACCCCGCGGGACGGGATGGCGTTGAGGTACGCGGCCGTCGTGGCCACGAGGGTCTTGCCCTCACCGGTCTTCATCTCGGCGATGTTGCCGAGGTGGAGCGCGGCGCCACCCATGAGCTGCACGTCGAAGTGCCGCATGCCGAGGGTGCGCTTCGATGCCTCACGGACCGCGGCGAAGGCCTCGGGCAGCAGGTCGTCGAGGGTCTCGCCGTTCGCGTACCGCTCGCGCAGCTCCTTGGTCTCGTCCTGGAGTTCCTCGTCGGTGAGGGACGCGAAGTCGTCTTCCAGGTCGTTGATCGCCGAGGCGTAGGCCTTCAGGCGGCGGAGGGTTCGTCCTTCACCGATGCGGAGGACCTTCTCCAGCACGTTTGCCACGTGAGCTCCTTACGAGGTCGTCTCGCGCCGTCTGCGCGATGCGATCAGCCAGTCATGCTAGCAACCCCGCGACGACCGACGCTGGGAGCGGCGCGGCTGTGCGCGGCCCGCGAACGGGCCGCGCACAGCGTCGTCGAGGGGTGCTCGACGGGTCAGGCGAGAGCGGCAGCGGGTTCGCTCGCCGTGTCGGCCCCGGCGGACGACGGGTCGTCGATGCCGATGACGCCGTAGTCCCAGCCCTTGCGGCGGTACACGACGCTCGGACGTCCGGTCGCGGCGTCGACGAAGAGGTAGAAGTCGTGCCCGACCAGCTCCATGTGGTACAGCGCGTCGTCGACCGTCATCGGCGCAGCCTCGAAGACCTTCTCGCGGATGACCACCGGGCAGTAGGCCTCGTCCTCCGGCTCCTCCTGCGCGTCGGTGTCCACCGTCGGGATCGCCCCGGTCGCGACCGACTGCAGGAGCTTGCCGTCCGCCGGCGTCACGCCGAGGTGCTCGAACGCCGTCCCGGAGGCTTCGCCGACCGAGGTCGGGCGGTGCCGTCCGCGGTGCACCTTGCGACGGTCACGCGCACGCCGGAGTCGTTCGGTCAGCCGGGCGAAGGCCAGGTCGAAGGCCGCGTACTTGTCCGAGGCCGCGGACTCGGCCCGGACGAGCGGCCCGGGGCCGATGAGCATCAGCTCGACGCGGTCCTCGCCCCCTGCGCCGCCGCTCTTCTCGTTGTGACGGCTGACCCGCACCTCGAAGGCGAGGGCCCGGTCGGCGAGCACGTCGATCTTCTCGGACTTCTGTTCGACGTAGGTCCGGAATCGGTCGGTGACCCCGATGTTCCGGCCTGTGATCGTCACGTCCATGTGGCGGCTCCCATCCACGCTCGGCGCGTCGCCTCCGTCCGGCGATCTCTGACGCCTTGCCGCGAGGCTAGACCCGAGCGCCGACGGTTGTCACGACGTCCACGCGATCCCGGCGCGACACCCACCGGACACCCAGGCGTCACCGTCCGTGCACCCGGGTTCAGTCCTCGACGCTCGCGACCACCACGCACCGTGTGACCGTGCCGCCGGCCGCTCGGACGGCACGGACGGCCTCGGCCAGGGTCACGCCCGTGGTCACCACGTCGTCGACGAGGACCACCGTGCGGCCGGCGACGTCGACCGCCCGGAGCGTGCCGACGGTCGCGGCGACACGTTCGGTGGCCGTGCGTCCCTTCTGACCGGAGCCGCCACGGCTGCCGGGAACGCCGCGATCGCCGGATCGGCCGGCCGTGGCGTCGTGGCGGACGAGGGCGGCCCCCGCCGGCGCCCTCCCCCGACGGAGGAGCAGCACCACCGGGTCGAAGCCGCGTCTCCGGGCACCACGCCTGGACGGGGGAACACGGAGGACGACCGTGCCGTCCGGGGCTTCGGCGAGCGCCCGTCGCACGAGCGCGCCGAACCGCCCGGCGAGCGGACCGGCGAGGTCGACGCGGGAACGGAGCTTCAGCTCGAGGACGAGCGTGCGGACGAGGCCCTCGTACTCGAACGCGGCGTCCGTCCGGACACCGGCGACGAGCCGCACCCGCTGCGGGCGCTCCGCGACGGCTCTCGTGCACGCAGCGCACAGCGCGCGGTCCGGCGTGCCGCACCCGACGCAGTCGACCGGGAGGACGAGGCCGACCACCGCGCGGAGCGCGGCGATCGGGTCGCGGGGCGGTGGGGACGGACGGCGCGGGGTCACCCGCACGATCCTCGGCCGGTCACGGGGCGGGCGGGAGGCCGTCAGCCGGGCTGTGGACGGGCCTCCAGGCAGGGTCGCCGGTGCAGGGACGCCCCTCAGCGCTGGGTGCCGAGCACGCTCCCCGTGACGCCCGTCGGCTCCCAGCCGCCGCCGGTCGACTGGAGGACCCGCGCGTCGGACATCCGCAGGAGCAGCGACCCGCCGCTGCCGCCGACGATCGTCGTGGCCCGGCCGTCCGGCTGCGGGAGCGTCGTCGCGCGCCCACCGATCGTGGTGCGCACGACCTCCGGACCGCTGTCGGTCTGTCCGACGGACGCCACGTCGACGTCGCTCACCCAGGTGGCGGAGACGGCCTCGCCGGACGCGGCCTGCACCCGCACCGGCGACCCGAGGGCCGTCGGCACCCGGTCGCGGTCGCGCTCGATGGCCATCACGTACAGCGCCGGTCCGTCCGCGGTCTGCAGGAGCGCGAGCGCGCGGGTGGAGTCCCGCGAGACCTGGAACGACACGAGCCTCCCCGACGGCAGCGTGGTCTCGACGTCGTGGGGCTCTCCGGTCAACGAGTACGTCCGCACCTTCGACGGGTCGCCCTTGCGTGCGACCCAGACCGACCCGGCTCCGACGTCGTCGACGGACGGCGGGACGAGGTCGGTGCGGGTGTCGACGCGCAGGCGCTGTTGCCCGGAGCGGACGACGAACACGCCCTCGTCGCTCCGGACCGCCGCGACCGTCCCCGACGCGCTCAGGGAGACCGCGTCCGGGTCGAGCGCGACGACCTGCTGGCTCATCCCGCCGCCGAGGGCGGACACGGTGCCGTTGCTCGCCGCGTAGCCCACCTTGCGCTGGGCCTCGACGAGCGGCCGCGGGTCGACGTCGGGGTTCTGCTGTGCGTCCGACGATCCGCTCGACGGGACGGACAGGCTCGCGCCCTCGACCGTCATCGTCACGGACGAGACGGACGCGACCGTGGCGAGCGACTTCGCCAGCTGCTCACGCATCCGGACCCGGTCGGCCGAGCTGGCCCGGAGGGCAGCGCTGGACAGGTCGACCTGCGCCGTGCCGTCCTCGATCGTCACGGCGTTGAGCGACAGCTGCGTGCCCTTCGGGAACGCCGATGCCACCGCCCCGTCGAGCCAGTCCGCCGGACCGGCGAGCAACGCACTGACGACCCTCGTGCTCACCGAGGACTGGGCGAGGAACCAGCGGACGTCGGGGACGAGGAAGTCGCCGGTCGGGTCGAAGAAGTACAGCGCGTGCTGCTGGAACACGGACTGGAACCGCACAGGCGACAGGATGATGCCGTCGGGGGCGGAGGCGATGCGCCAGTCGTCGCCCTCACGGACGAACTGGAACGTCAGCGTCGAGGTCGTGGGGCGGACGGCTTGGGTGTACTCGCCGTCGGAATCGAGCGACGCGCTCGCGGTGAGCGTGTACGTGAGCTCGTTCGCGCCGACCCGCTCGACCTGCCCGCTGCCGTCGCTGATCGTGACGCCCTGCCGCGGGTTCCACTTCTGCGAGAACCCGGAGGACAGGAACTCGCGCGCGGTGGCGTAGTTGTTCTGGGCGCCCGTGGCGGCCGCGATGAACCCGCGGAGGACGGCGGTCTGGTCCTCGCCGCCGGAGGGCCCGTCGGGGCGCAGCTCAACGCCGGAGACGGACTCGTCCTTGATGGACTGGCCGGAGCGGACGTCGCCGGAGAGCGGGATGGCGGCGCAGGCGGAGAGCGCGACGAGCGTCAGGGCGGCGAGCACGACGACGAGGGTGCGGCGGACCCCGCGGTGTGGTGCGCGGGCAGCGGCGGCGCGGGCGGTGCGGCGGGTCATGCGTCCTCCTCGCGGACGGCGCGGGGGCCGTCGTACGGGTCGTCGAGGTCGGGCAGCGGGATCGCCGACGTCTCCGTCGACACGTGGCCCGTGCGGGGCAGGGTCAGCACGAACGCCGACCCCTCGCCGACGCGGGACCACACGTCGATGCGACCGCCGTGCAGGTTCGCGTCGCCGAGGCTGATCGCGAGGCCGAGCCCGGTCCCGCCGATGGTGCGCTTGCGGCTGGGATCCGCTCGCCAGAAGCGGTCGAACACCCGGGCGGCGTCCTCCGGGGGCATCCCGACGCCGTGGTCGCGGACCGCGATCGCCACCGTGCGGCTGTCGCTGTCGACGACCACCTGCACGGGTCGTTCCTCGCCGTGCTCGATGGCGTTGCCGACGAGGTTGCGCATGATCCGTCGGATGCGCTTGGCGTCGAGCTGCATGGTGGTGTGCCCGCCGGGGGTGTGGAGGACGAGGTCCACGCCGGCGCGTTCGGCGAGCGGGCGGAACTCCTCGACGATGTCCGCGGCGAGTGCGGCAGGGACGACGGGCTCGGTGTCGAGCTGCGCGGCCTGGGCGTCGTAGCGGGAGATCTCGAGGAGGTCGGCGAGGAGCAGCTCGAACCGTTCGACCTGGGCGTGCAGGAGTTCGGCCGAGCGCGCGACCGCCGGCTCGAACGCGTGTCGGGAGTCGTAGAGCACGTCACCCGCGAGACGGATGGTGGTGAGGGGTGTGCGGAGCTCGTGCGAGACGTCGGACACGAAGCGCTGCTGCACCCGGGACAGCTCGGCGAGCTGGGTGATCTGTCGGCTGACCGCGTCGGCCATGCCGTTGAAGCTCCTGGCCAGCGTGGCGATGTCGTCGTCGCCGTGCACCGGGATGCGTTCGTCGAGCCGGCCGGCGGCGATCTTGCGGCTCGTCTCGGCGGCACCGCGGATCGGCACGACGACGAGCCGCACGACGAGGCTGGTGACGAGGGCGATCAGGACGATGAGCGCGACGCCGCCGATCGACAGCGTCTGCGAGACGAAGTCGAGGGTCTGTTGGGCGTCCGAGAGGTCGTAGACGAGGTACAGCTCGTACTGGCCGGCGCTCGGGATCTGCAACGTCGACCCCACCGCGAGCCCCGGCTGCCGGCGGCCCTCGTCCTCGAGCTGCACGGGCTGGAGGCTCAGGCGTCCGGTGTTCTTGCCGACCTGCTTCCGCAGCGCGTCGGAGATGACGGCGTCGGGGAAGTCCCGCGTGACGATGGTCTGCAGGGTCTGCGGTGTCGACTGGCCGGGAGTCCGCTCGATGGCGACGTCCGTGCCGCCGGGGCTCGTGGTGTTCGAGAGGATCGCCTGCTGCGCCTCGTTCTGGAGCGTCTCCAGCTCCGACTGGTTGTTGTCCTCGCTGGCGGTCGCCGCGTCGAAGATGTTCTGCGCCACGAGCGTCGCGCGCGCCGACTCGGACTCGATCTGGTCGCGGCGCTGCGCGTAGACGTTGTTCGAGATGCTCACCATGACGGCGGTGCCGATGACCGCGACGGCGAGACCGGTCGTGACGACGGTGATCGCCACGGACCGGAACATGAGCGACCGGCGCCACAGGTAGGCGATGCCACGCCAGCCACGGCGCGCCCACCGGCGCAGCCGCTGGCCGACCCGGCCGAGGGTGCCGGTCGGCGCCACGCGGGGACGCGACGGTCGACGTCGCGGCACGGTGCTCAGGCTCCTCCGGCCCGGTACCCGACGCCGCGGACGGTCGTGACGATCTTCGGGTTGTCCGGGTCGTGCTCGATCTTCGCGCGGAGGCGCTGTACGTGCACGTTCACCAGGCGGGTGTCGGCCTTGTAGTGGTAGCCCCACACCTGCTCGAGGAGCATCTCGCGGGTGAACACCTGGTTCGGCTTCTCGGCGAGCGCGCGGAGCAGGTCGAACTCGAGCGGGGTGAGGGCGATCACGGTGTCGCCGCGGCGGACCTCGTGCCCGGGGACGTCCACGGTGAGGTCGCCGGCGTGCAGCACGGTCGAGTCGGACGCTGTGGGCCGGAGCCGGGTGCGGATCCGGGCGACGAGCTCCTTCGGGTTGAAGGGCTTGACCACGTAGTCGTCGGCGCCGTTCTCCAACCCGACCACGACGTCGGCGGTGTCGCTCTTCGCGGTGAGCATGATGATCGGGGTGCCGCTCTCGGCGCGGATGCGCTTGCAGACCTCGATGCCGTCGATGCCGGGGAGCATGACGTCGAGGAGCACGAGGTCCGGCTCCGAGTTCCGGAACGCGTCGACGGCGTCGTTGCCGTCGGCGCTGAACTCGGGTTCGAAGCCCTCGGAGCGGAGGACGATGCCGATCATCTCGGCGAGGGCCTGGTCGTCGTCGACGACGAGGATGCGCGGTGTCATGTGATGGGGGCTTCCGTCCCTGTGGAGCGTGGGTGCCGGGTCGGCACCGTTCCTCACGATAGCCGAGGCGCCGGCCTGGAGGCCCGTGGCAGCCCGGTACGCCGCCACCGTCCGCCCCGTGGCCGGTGCACGCGATGCACCACGGGAACGACTGCGGCGCCGCGCCCCGCGGACCCGCCGCGCCTCAGTACCGGTAGTGGTCCGGCTTGTACGGCCCCTCGACGGGGACGCCGATGTACGCCGCCTGCTCGGGCCGCAGCGACGTCAGCCGGACCCCGAGGGCGTCGAGGTGGAGCCGCGCCACCTTCTCGTCGAGGTGCTTCGGCAGCACGTACACGCCCGTCGGGTACTGGTCGCGCCGGGTGTGCAGCTCGATCTGTGCGAGGACCTGGTTCGTGAACGAGTTGCTCATGACGAAGGAGGGGTGCCCGGTCGCGTTGCCGAGGTTCATCAGCCGTCCCTCGGACAGCACGAGGATCGAGCGGCCGTTCGGGAGCCGCCACTCGTGCACCTGCGGCTTGATCTCGACCTTCTCGGCCCCGGGCAGCGCCTCGAGCCCCGCCATGTCGATCTCGTTGTCGAAGTGCCCCACGTTCGCGACGACCGCGAGGTGCTTCAGGGCGAGCATGTCCTCGACCCCGACGACGCCGAGGTTGCCCGTGCAGGTGACCACGATGTCGACCTCGCCCGCGACGTCCGCGAGCCGGGCCACCTGGTAGCCGTCCATCGCCGCCTGCAGGGCGCAGATCGGGTCGACCTCGGACACGATCACCCGGGCGCCCTGACCGCGCAGCGCTTCCGCCGCGCCCTTGCCGACGTCCCCGTAGCCGACGACGAACGCGACCTTGCCGCCGATGAGGACGTCCGTCGCCCGGTTCAGGCCGTCCGGGAGCGAGTGCCGGATGCCGTACTTGTTGTCGAACTTCGACTTCGTCACGGAGTCGTTGACGTTGATCGCCGGGAACTGCAGCTTCCCCTCGCGGGACAGCTCGTAGAGGCGGTGCACGCCGGTGGTGGTCTCCTCGGTGACGCCCTCGATGTCCGCGGCGATCCGGGTCCAGCGGTCGGCGGAGTCCCGGAGCGACGCCGCGACGGTGTCGAGGACGATCCGCCACTCGGCGCTCGCGTCCGGCCCGGCCTCGGGCACGCGACCCGCCGCCTCGGCGTCGGCGCCGGTGTGCACGAGCATCGTGGCGTCACCGCCGTCGTCGAGGATCAGGTTCGGGCCCGCCCAGTCCGCGCCGGCGTCCGCCGCCTCGGCGGTCCAGTCGAAGATCCGGTTCGTGCACCACCAGTACTCCTCGAGCGTCTCGCCCTTCCACGCGAACACCGGCACCCCGGCGGGCTCCTCGACCGTCCCGGTCGGGCCGACGACGACCGCCGCCGCGGCCTCGTCCTGCGTGGAGAAGATGTTGCAGCTCGCCCAGCGCACCTGTGCGCCGAGGGCCACGAGCGTCTCGATGAGGACCGCCGTCTGCACGGTCATGTGCAGCGACCCGGCGATGCGCGCGCCGGCGAGCGGCTGGGAGGGCCCGAACTCCTCGCGGAGGGACATGAGCCCCGGCATCTCGTTCTCGGCGAGCCGGATCTGGTGCCGTCCGGCCTCGGCCAGCGAGAGGTCGGCGACGCGGAAGGCTGCTGCGGTGCGGGCTTCGGTGGTCATGGCGTCAGTCTTCCACGCGCGCGTCGGTGCGGGGTGTGCGCGTCGCCGCGCGACACGGGTGCCGACGTCGGTGACGCGGGGCGCGCCTCCAGGCCGGGAGGCACGGGTCGGGACCCGGCGTCGGTCCCGTTTCCGGGGCGTCGCGGACAGGGCCTCAGTCGACCTCGCGGATCGGCTCGCGTCGGACGACGCTCCACCCACGGGGCACGCGGAGGCGTGCCGCGTGGCGCGCGCACAGGTCGTACCCGTGCGGTTCGACGCGCGTCGAGAGCGGGCCGACGACGACCATCGAGTCGCCGTAGTCGTACGTCAGGGTCGCCGAGGCGCTCGCACCACAGGCGACCTTGCTGCAGATCCGGACGTCCATACCGTCACCGACCCTACCGGGTGCGTCCGGACCGCCCCGCGCGCGTACGATGACGGGATGCGTCGCAAGCCCCCGCTCGTCACCCCGGTCGACCGAGGCCGGGGCCGGTCCCGTCACGGGCGCGGCGGCCGTTCGAGCGTGACCGGGCCGGACCTCGCGCCGCTGAGCACCCGCGCCGAGACCTTCGACCGCATCGTCGGCGACACCGCGCACTACCTCGTGCAGCTGTGGCCGGACGAGCTCGCCGGGGTCGTCTTCCAGGTCGCGGACATGCCGACCGACCCGACCCTGCCCGACCGGATGCCCCGGTGGCGCGTCGACCGCGTCGGCAAGCGGGTGACGGTGTTCCGGATCCCGGTCGAGCGGGTGACGCACAGCCCCGAGAAGGACGACGTGGACCGCCGCATCGTCGTCGAGACGGCGGTGTTCCGCGCGGTCGGCGAGCTCATCGACAAGGACCCGTGGGACCTCGCACCGGACCGCTACCGCCACTGGTGAGCACCGGACGCGGACGCCGCGGCGGGGACGCACCGCGGCGCACCTCCCGTCAGGGGTAGACGCGGACCGGTGTCGACACGGCCGTGGCCGGGCGGACCGGGAAGCCGGCGATACCGTCCGAGTTGTCGTAGGTGACCCCCGCGACGATCCCGGACGCGCCGGTGATCGTCAGCTGCGTCGACGTCGGCGGCGACACCGTCACCGTGTCGCCGGACACGACCGAGACGCGCTGCTCGTCGTCTCCGGACGCGATCGTGACCTCGGCGTCCTCGCGGGTCGGGTTGACGAGGTTCAGCCGTGCGCCGCTCCCCGGAGCGACCGCCGTGACGACGTCGTCACCGAGCGGCTCCGCGGACGCGAACCAGCCGAGGTCGGTCGCGCCGTCCTGCGTCGGACGGGTGGTGCGCGCCCCCGCGACGATCGGCACGGTCGAGCTGATCGTGAAGGAGTACCGCCCGTCCGGGAAGTCGTCGAGCGGGACGTCGGTCACGATGCCGGGCTCGGCCGTCGCGTTCACGGTCGACCCGCCGCCGTCCGCCGTGGTGATGCCGAGCGTCACCCGGGCTGCGGTCGCGCCGGGGACGAAGAGCCGGAGGACCGGTGCGGCGTCCGCGGTGTCGTCGCCCTGCTGCGCGGCCTCGGTGCCCTCGAGCACGACCCCCGGGATGACCTGCGAGGTGCTCGGCGCGGCACCGCCCGAGACGATGTCGAAGCCGCCGGGGGTGAGCGTGCGGACGACCGTCTCCTGCATGTGCGCCACGATCTGCCCGCCGGAGGACTCGACGTGGACGACCGTCGAGCCCTGGTCGGAGACGAAGCCGGAGAGCGGCACGACCTTCTGACTGTTCGGCGCGACGACGATGCCGGTGGTGCCCGGCGCGCTCACGGTGCCGGAGCCGTCGTAGATCGACAGGTCGACCGTGGCGTTCACGTCGGTCGGGTTCGACAGGGTGATGAGGCTCGTGCGGCCCGTCTCGGTGGACCCTCCGACCAGCCACGTCGACTGCGCCGGGTCGTCGCAGGACGCGGCACCGACACCGACGAGGTCGCCGTCGGACACGCTCTGGTAGCTGCTCCCGGCGACCTGGGGCGTCGTGGACCCTGCGGGCGCGGTGAGGATCTGCGGGTCGCTGCTGCCCGAGGCGCCCGGGTCGAGGTCGGACCGCTCGACCGAGTCACCCGTGGTCGCGGTCGCCACGGCGGCGGTACCGATCGGGCTGGCCTTCGTGGCGTCGTTGCCGGCGTCGTCCGAGAGCCGGAGCGCGTTGCCGGCGCAGACACGCTCGGCGTCGGCGGCGACCGGGGTCACCGTCTGGCCGGCCGGACGACCGGGGCTCGATGCGGTCCCGATCGCGTGCGCTGCCGTCACCGTGCCCGCGGCCACGACCACGGCGACCGCGGTCGCGGTGCCGCGGACGACCCAGCGGCGGAGCGTGGCGGGGGTGCTGGCGCTCATTCGTCGCGCTCCTCGTCGAAGGTGGTCGCGGGTTCCTCGGCCTCGATGCGGTTCGAGGTGGCACGGCGTCGTCGCGGCGCGGTCGGCACGGCGAGCAGGGCCGCGGCGCCGAAGACCACGCCGAGCACGACGAGGTACGCCACGTGCGTCGCCCGTGACGCCGCCGAACCGGTGGAGGTCCGGTCGACGTCGCCGTCGTAGTGGAAGAGCTGACCGCTCGACGTCTCACCGATGCTGGTGAAGAGCGCGTTCTGGCCGATCGCGCCGACAGTGCGGTCGTGGATCGCCTGGGCGCGCGGGTCGTTCCCCGCGTCGTCGAGCAGGACGAAGCTGATGCCGAGCGAGCGCAGTGCCGGTCGCGGGTCGTAGCCGCTCCGGCTCGCGAGGTTGCCCGCGAGCGTGGTGACCGCACGACCCGCGCGGTCCAGGGTCAGCGCCGTGGACTCGAGCGTCGACTGGTCGTCCAGCGTCGATCCCTGCCCGCGTTCGAGCGAGACCGCCAGCGAGCCGTCCGGCTGCGGATCGACCACCAGGGTACCGACGTCCGGGTTCGCCTGTGCCTCGGCGTTGACGTAGGCGCTGAGGACCCGTCCACTGGTCGGCTGGATCGTCGCTGTCTGCAGGTAGAAGGCGGCGAACGCCGGAGCGACGGTCACGCCCGCGAGGACCGTCGCGACGAGGGCCGCGACCGGGGCGAGCCGGGGCAGGACGTCGAGGCCGATGCAGGCAGCGGCGACGATGCCGAGCCAGTACACGCTCAGCCCGCTGCCGGGCCAGACGATGGTGGTGGTGGAGCCGACCCCGGTGACGGCGAGCTGGGTCGCGCCGAACGCGGTCGCGTAGCCGAGCAGCGCCACGACGAGCGCCGCCCCCGCGATCGCCCAACGGTGCCCGAGCAGCGCGCCGATCGCGGCCGCGGCGACGGGGAGCGCGAGCACGGCCATGACGACCGGCAGGACCCAGGCGACGAGCGCGAGCGGTTCGGTGGCGGGCAGCCAACCGCTCCAGTCCGGCACCGGCTGGCCGATCGCGAGCTGGAACGCCGACGGCGCACGCGTCGCGGACGGCACACCGGGGTCGGCGAAGACGGCGAGTGGGTTGCCACGGGCGGACTGCGCGAGGACCAGCGGCAGGAACAGCACGACGGCCGGCACCGGCACGAAGATCCGTCGGTGTGCGCGCCGCCAGCCGACGACGAGCGCGACGAACCAGGTCACGAGCAGCACCGGCAGCAACGACGGCGCCGAGGCGGCGACCACCGCGAACAGGATCGCGGCACCGGCGGCCCACGCCCACGATCGGTGCGCCTCGAGGAGCGCGAGGAACAGCCAGGGCAGCGCCAGGTGTGCGATGACCGCGCCGAGGTGTCCGCTCGTGACGGCCCCGACGAGCGTCGGCGCGATCGTGTAGAGCGCGGCCCCGATCACCGGGACCCAGGTCCGCGTCGTGACCTTGCGGACGGCGAACCAGGCCCCGAGCGCGGACACCGGGAACGCGAGCAGCATGACGAGCACGACCGAGGTCGACGGCGACCAGAACGTCATCGAACCGAGGACCGCGACGACCGCGGTGAACGGGTCGCTCGGACCGGTGAAGCCGGTGCCGAGGGAGTGCCAGCCGTAACCCACGTTCTGCCACAACCGCCCGACCGAGCTCGACAGCGGGAGGAGCCCGCCACCGGTCAGTGCCGGCGACCCCAGCAGCGGGTACAGCGTGACGACGCTCAGCACGGCCGCGGCGAGCACGACCCAGACCCCGCCGTCGCCGAGGAACGAGGCCCGCGCGATCGGCGCGTCCTCGACACGGGCGAGTTCGACGTCGCGGGACGTCGTCCGGCGCTCGTGCAGTCGACGCCAGCTCACCCGGAGCGGCTCGATCGCGGCCCAGCCGACGGTCCGGTTGCGCGCGAGGACCTTCCGGGACCGCCCGACGCCACCCCCGAACGCGACCGCGAACGCCGCGGCGAGCTCACCGCCGACGGCAGCCGGGTGCTTCGCGACGAGGTGGCCGACCGCGCGCGCGACCGCGAACGGCACGAGCGTCAACCAGTGCAGCCAGAGCGTCCAGGCCGGCGCGTACGTCATGCGCCGGTGCAGCTGCGCCTGTCGGTGCAGCCGCACGCGCTTGCCCTCGGAGAGCCGCTTGCGGCCGAACTCCTCGACCGGGCCCGCGCTCGTGACCCGTGCCTCCGGGACGACCGCCACGCGGTGTCCGGCGAGTCGTGCGCGCACGCAGAGGTCGAGCGCGGCGTCGACGTCGGGGAGCGCCGGGTCGAACCCGCCGAGCTGTTCCCAGACGGACCGCCGGACGAGCATGCCGGCCGCAGCGACGCCGAGGACGTCGGTGTACCGGTCGTGCTGGCCCTGGTCGAGTTCGTCCTGCACGAGCACGAGGGACCGTCCGGTCCGGGTCATGCTCTCGCCGAAGTCGCGGATCCGGGAGGGGTCGTCGTCGTGCACCAGCTTCGGGCCGACGACCACGACCGACGGTGCGATCTCGACCGCGGAGAGGAGCTCGGCCAGCGCCTCGGGCGTCGGTGCGTTGTCGTGCCCGAGGAACCAGAGCCACTCGTCGGCCGGACCACCGTCGCCGTCTGGGGGCGCGACCTCGCGGACCCCGCTGGCGACCGCCTGCGCGAAGGTCCGGCGCGTCGACAGGCGGACCAGGGCGGCCGAACCGCCGAACTCGAGTCCCGCGGTGGAACCGTCGGTCGTCCCCGCGTCGACGACCACGAGGCCCTCGGGGTGGCGGGTCTGCCGGGCCAGCGCATCGAGGGTGCGGTCGAGGTGGTCGCCGCCGTCGGCGGCGACGAGGATCGCGGTGACACGGGGCTGGGAGACGCTGGGCTGCATGACGGGCGTCACTCTACGGTCTGGAGGCACGCGGTCCGTCGCGGACGGCGGCGCGCCGTGAACCTGTGGGAGCCACCACCGCGGGGTGTGCGTCGGACGCACGGCGGACGTCGCGTGGCTGGTCCCGGCGTCCTCGTCGCAGGCTCCTCGGCGCGGCCTCGCACGGCGCTGGCGCGCCGTGACCGATCGTCCGCGCCGGCGCGCCGCGACCGCTCAGGCGCGCTTGCGCAGCTTGCGACGCTCGCGCTCGGACAGGCCACCCCAGATGCCGAAGCGCTCGTCGTTCTCGAGCGCGTACTCGAGGCAGTGCGCCCGGACCTCGCACGAGGTGCAGATCTTCTTCGCCTCGCGGGTCGAGCCGCCCTTCTCCGGGAAGAACGCCTCGGGGTCGGTCTGCGCGCAGAGCGAGTCCGCCTGCCACGCGAGCGGGTTCTCCTCGTCGTCGCTGTCCGGACGCCGCACGCCCGGGACACCGAGCGACACGGGGTCGACGTGCCAGTCCTCCGGAACACCGGCGCTGAAGTCGGAACCGTTCACCCTGATCACCCCTGACGTCTCGTGACGGACCACGACGAGTTGCCGTCGTGCCTGTAATTACAGCGGTGTCATTCGTCAGAGTCAAGTCGCGGATCATAGAAGCCGCTGACGGTTCCGGCGTGTCATGTCCCCCGTACGGGCGTGTCGCCCGTGTTCTGTCCGACTTCCGGGGGACGAACGAGGTCACGCTCGGGCGACGCTCCGGCGCGCCTCCCACGCGCTCGACACCATCTCGTCCAGGGAGTGCCGCATCGACCAGTCGAGGTCGCGCGCCGCGGCCTCGCCGGTCGCGACGATCCGCGCCGGGTCACCCGGGCGTCGCGGCGCGACCTCGGGCTCGAAGGCGATCCCCGTCCCCGCGGCCATGGCGTCCATGATCTGGCGGACGCTCACGCCGTCCCCGCTGCCGAGGTTGTAGGCGCGGTCGAGGGGTTCCCCGGCCTCGAGCTTCCGCGCCGCCACCGCGTGGGAGTGGGCGAGGTCGGCGACGTGCACGTAGTCACGGACGCAGGTGCCGTCCGGCGTCGGGTAGTCGTCGCCGTTGATGCGCGGGGTCCGGCCGGCGAGCAGGGCGTCGAAGACCAGCGGGAAGAGGTTGTGCGGGCTGGCGTCGTAGAGGTCGGGTTCGCCGGAGCCGACGACGTTGAAGTACCGCAGCGACGTCGTGGTGAACCCGCGGGCGGTCTCCATGTCGCGGAGCAGCCACTCCCCGATGAGCTTCGACTCGCCGTAGGGCGATTCCGGGGCCTTCGGGGTCGACTCGACGACGGTCTCGACGTCGGGCGTGCCGTAGACGGCGGCGCTCGACGAGAAGACGACCTTCGTGACGTCCTGCTCGGCCATGGCTCGGAGCAGCGTCGTCATCCCGGTGACGTTCTGTTCGTAGGTGTGCAGCGGCCGTTCGACCGAGACGCCGGCGTACTTGAAGCCGGCGACGTGCACGACCCCGGTGACGGCGTGGTCGCGCAGCGTGCGGCCCACCAGGTCGCCGTCGAGGATCGTGCCCTCGACGAACGGGACGTCGTCGGGGACGAAGGCCCGGAAGCCGCTCGACAGGTCGTCCAGCGCGACGGTGTCGATGCCCGCCGCCCGCAGCGCTCGGACGACGTGGGACGCGATGTACCCGGCGCCGCCGGTGACCAGCCAACTCATGCTGGTCACGCTAGCGGAACCCGGTCACGGTGCGGGAGCGGGTCCCTGCGTGTTCACGCTCCGGTCGCGATGAAGACGGTGGAGGTGAGACCCGAGGTCGCGTCGGCCTCGACCGTGACGTCACCCTCGTCCGGCGTGACGTAGCAGGACTCCCCCTGGCGGAGGAGCGTCGCGGACGTCGCCCCGACGAGTGTCACGACGCCCTCGGTGCAGATCGCGATCGAGGGGCCGACGAGCGGTGCGACGCCGCCCGTGCCGAGTCCGACCGGCCCACCGTCGGCGGTGACGCGCACGAGTGCGAACCCGACGCCGTCCGGGGCGAACCGGTCGACGCCGGGTGCCAGGTGCTCGGGCTCGAGGACCGGGGCCGGGTGGGCCGTGAAGTCGAGCACGTGCAGGAGCTCGGGGACGTCGACGTGCTTGGGCGTCAGGCCGCCGCGGAGCACGTTGTCCGAGGGCGCCATGAGCTCGATGCCGAGGCCGTCGAGGTAGGCGTGCACGTTCCCGGCGGGCAGGTACATCGACTCGCCGGTCCGGAGCGTCACGCGGTGCATGAGGAGCGACACCACGATGCCGGGGTCGTCGGGCCAGGCCTCGGTGAGGTCACGGACCGTCCGGATGTTCGGGCCGGCCTCGTCGTCCGGGACGGCGGCCGCCAGGTCGCTCGCCGCGCGCACGACGGCGAGCGCCCCCTCGTCGGCCGTCTCGAGCCAGCGGACGGTGTCCTCGAGCCCCTGGCCGAGGTGCGCGACGAGCGGGCCGAGCCGTCCGGAACCGGCATCGAGCCGCTCGACGTCGACCAGGGTGTCGGCGACCGGTCGGAAGCCGCTGAGCGCCTCGAACCGCTCGCTGAGCGCGACGACGAGCTCGGGCTTCGGGAACGGGTCCTTGTAGTTGCGGGCCGGATCGTCGATCGGGATGCCCGCGGCCTCCTCGCGCTCGTACCCCTCGCGCGCCTGCTCCGGGGTCGGGTGCGCCTGCAGCGACAGGGGCGCGGCGGCGGCGAGCACCTTGAGGAGGAAGGGCAGGCCGGTGCGCCCCGGGCCGAGGGCGTCCTCCGGCTCGGCGGCGATCCAGTCGAGCAGGGTGTCGGCTCCCCCGACCATCGCCGGGTTCACCACGACGCTCGGGCTGCCGGGGTGGGCCCCGAGCCAGAGCTCGGCCTGGGGTGCGCCGGTGACGGTGCGGCCGAGGAGCTCCGGGATCGCGGTGACGGATCCCCAGGCGTAGTCGCGCGGGGTGTTGGTGATGCCGAGGAACATGCGGCGAGCCTACCGGCGGGCGCGCGACGGTAGCCTGGCGTCGTGACGAACACGTGGCCGGTGGCTCGAGGGACGGTTCCGGAGCGGGAGGCGTTCGCGTTCGCGAGCACCCTGCTCGGGGTGGTGTTCGCCGGCGACGCGGTGCCGAACACGCTGACCTGGGTCGGAGCCGCGGTCCTCTGGGCGCTCGTCGCCGCCTGGGGGGTGTCGATCCTCGTGCGGGCGCGACCGCCGATCACGCGGACGCCACGGTCGCTGTGGTTCTTCCTCGCCTGGTGCCTGGTGTCGATCGTCTGGTCGCACTGGCGGTACGCGACCCTGCCGAGCATCGTCGTGCAGGTCGTCTGTGCGGCGGTCGCGTTCGGGGTGGCGTCGACCCTCTCGTGGCGACGGATCCTCGACGCGACGAGTCTGGCGATGCGCTGGGTGCTCGCGCTCTCCCTGCTGTTCGAGGCGTTCGTCGCGATCGTGCTCCGGCACCCGGTCGCTCCCGCCTGGACCGACTACGGCGACGCGCGCATCCCGGACGCCTTCTACTTCTCGCGCGCCGAGCTCTTCACCGGTGGACGGATCCAGGGGCTGCCGGGGAACGCGAACCTCCTGGCGATGGTCGCCCTGCTCGCGGCGATCGCGATCGGCGTGCAGCTCGCCGAGGGCCGCATCCGTCGTGCCCGCGGGATCGGGTGGCTCGTCGTGGCCGCGGTCGTGTTCCTGTTGACCCGGTCCTCCACGGTCCTCGCTGCAGCACTCGTCGTCGCGCTCGTCCTCGTGGTCGCGCTGTGGATCCGTCGGACGCCGACCGAGCGCCGCACGCCGCGGTACCTCGTCGTCACGGCCGTCGCCGTGGTGCTGGCCTGCGTCGCGTTCGTGGCCCGCGGTCCGCTGTCGGAGCTGCTCGGCAAGGGGTCGGACGCCACCGGGCGCGGCGAGATCTGGGCGAAGGTGCTCGGACTGGTCGACCAGCACCCGGTGGTCGGCTGGGGGTGGATCGGCTACTGGTGGCCGAGCATCCCGACGCTCGCCGACCTGGCGCACCGCAAGGGCGTGACCTACCTGCAGGCGCACGACGCGTACCTGGACGTCTGGATGCAGACCGGCATCATCGGCCTGCTGCTGTTCGCCCTCTACGTCCTGACGACCCTGCAGCGTGGATGGGCCGGTGCGACGCGCATCGGGTACGACGCACGGCTCGAGCAGCGTCCGTTCGATCCGGTGACCCTCTTCCCGCTCCTGCTCGTCGTGGCGCTGCTCGTGCAGTCGGTCGCGGAGTCCCGTCTGCTCTACCAGGGGAACTGGATCCTCTTCGCCCTCCTGGCGGTCAAGTCGCGCATCGTCCTGGCCGGAGACGAACCGGCGTCCACGGGTGACGGACCGCGGACACCGTCGCAGCGTCGCGCGTTCCGTCCGTCACCGTCCGGACGCGGCTGACCCCCGTCGGGCGCACCACCGCGGCACCGGAGGTCGCGGCCCCGCCCCGGGGCAGCCGCCCGTCCGCGGTCGCACCGCACGGTCACCTTAGGCGGTCACAGGGCACGGCCGTCCCCCAGGGCGCGGTCCGGACGCGGACCACGTCGAGGTCCGGGTCCGATCGGCAGGTGTCCGCGGCGGCCGGGAGCTGCGGCGCCCATGCCGGTCCCGCTGACCGCCGTGTGACCGGCGGCTCGTGTGCGACCACCTGCGGCGCGGTCCCGGCGACGGTGGACGCGACGACCAGCGCGACCGCGCACCAGCCGACGGCGGTGGGGACGACCTGAGCCGGGCCTCCCGTCCGCACCCGACCGGCCCGCACCGGAACGGCCCGCAGCGGGCCCCACCCGGTCCGACCCCACCGGGCCGGTCCCCAACGGGCCCGACCCGACCCGGTCCGACCCGCCCGGTGTCTGCCGACCGGTCGGGCCACGGCACCCGTCCCACCGACGCCGAAGCCCGGCCGAGCGCTCCGGGCCACGCGCACGCCGCGGGCGGTCACGAGCACGCCGCCGGCGGTCGCGACCGCCGACAGGAGCAGGAGCCCGCTGGCCGCCGCGTAGCGGAGCGGCAGGACACCGACGAGCGCCTCCGTCGGCGTGGCCCAGGACACGCCGACGCTGTTCGCCCACAGCGCTGCGGTCCACGTGGCCACCGAACCGCCGGCGAGCGCGAGCACGAGGCAGCGCCCGCGCGCCGGTCCGACCACGACGGCCGCGGCGAGGAGCGCCGCCACGGCGAGCGCTGGGACCACGAGGACCCACCAGCCG